>JASHPY010000138.1 GCA_030037855.1 Thermoplasmata archaeon
CCCTGGGCGATCACCTTCCCCTGGTCGATGATCGCGATCCGGTCGCAGAGTGCGTCCGCCTCCTCGATGTAGTGCGTCGTCAGGAGCACGGTGACGCCGAACTCGCGGTGCACCTCGGTCACGAGGTCCCAGAGCATGCGCCGCGTGCTGACGTCGAGCCCGATCGTCGGCTCGTCCATGAAGATCACCTCGGGCTGGTGCAGGAGCGCGAGCGCGATCTCGAGCTTCTTTCGCATGCCCGTGGAGAACTTCGAGACCTTGTCGTCGGCGCGGTCGGCGAGGGAGAAGTACTTCAGCAGGAGGTCGGCGCGGGGTTCCCAGTCCTTGAGCCCCTGGAGCTTCGCCTGGAGCCAGAGGTTCTCCCGCGCGGTGAAATCGTCGTCGAGGATGACCTCCGCCGCGACCCAGCCGATCCGGGCGCGCACCTTGAGCGACTCCGTTCGCACGTCGAAGCCGGCGACCGTCGCGTCCCCCGACGTGATGTCGCTGATCCCCGTGAGGACCTTGATCAACGTCGTCTTACCCGCGCCGTTCGGGCCGAGGAGTCCGAACACGGTCCCGCCGGGAATCGTGAGGTTGACCCGGTCGAGCGCGAGGACCCCGCGGCTCTCGGAACCGTACCGCTTGGTAAGGTCCCGGACCTCGATCGCGACCCCGCTCACGCCGGCCTCCGGCGGGAGCGCGCGGGCCGGGAACGGTCCGGCGCGGGGAGCGCGTCGAGACGCGACTGGGTGACGCGGAGCTCGGCTTCGAGCTGCTCCCGGAGCGACCGGGTCCCCGCGCGGGCGTGGGGGTCCTTCTCGAGAAATGCCGCGATCCCGTCCAGGT
Source organism: Thermoplasmata archaeon (assembly GCA_030037855.1). Taxonomy (GTDB): domain Archaea; phylum Thermoplasmatota; class Thermoplasmata; order Lutacidiplasmatales; family UBA184; genus Lutacidiplasma. Next base: position 829 of record JASHPY010000138.1, read on the forward strand.
GATGACGAAGGTGCCGCAGGAGGTGCTGCCCGGGGTCGGCTTCGCCGGCGATCTCCGACCACAACCGGCTCAGGTCCGGACCGGAACGTCCCGCTCCCATCCACGTCGCGCGGACCCGGTGGAGCAACGCGCGGCCGGTCGGGGTGATACGGTAGACGCGACGCCGCCCATCGGACCCCGAGCGAGCGAGCCCCCGCTCGACGAGGGATTGGAGCGCGGGGTAGATCGCGCCGGCGCCCGGGCGCCAGCCGCCGTCCGTGCGGTCGGCGATCCGCTCGGCGAGCGAGTAGCCGTAGATCGGGCCGTCCCGCTCCATCACCGAGAGGGCGTAGAGACCCAGCAGGCGTCCGGGCCGGGGTCCACGGGGGCCGAGAGGGCGAGGCATGCTAAGTTATGAATCGAATTCGATATAACCTCGTCGACCGAAAAGACCGCGAGCGCACCGCGGGAGTTAACGCAGAGTCTTCGAGCCGCCGTCGAGGGAGGCCGCCCCGTCAGGGCGTCCAGGTCGCGCCGCCGTAGCCCGAGGGCATCTTCGGGGGCTCGGACCCGCCGAACGGGTCCGGACGGGGCTCGGGCGCGCGGCCGTGCTTCTTCGCGAGGTAGGCGTCGATCGCCGCGGCGGCCCGCTCGCCGGCGCCCATCGCGTGAACGACCGACCGACCGCCGGTGGCGAACACGCCCTCGACGTCGGTCATCCAGCCCTCCTTCTTCCCTTCGGGCCATCCCATCGACGCGAACTTGAAGTCGTACTCCTTGTCGAAGCCCGAGAGGTCCGCGACCTCGCCGACCGCGACGATCACCATGTCGCACGGGATCGTCTCCTCGGAGTTGGGCACGCTGACCAGGGTCCGGCGACCCTTCGCATCCGGCGGGCCGTGCTCGGTCCGCTCCACGACCAGGCCCTCGACGTGCTCCGACCCGAGGATCGCCTTCGGGGACCGGTAGAACACGTACCGTACCCCCTCGATCTGCCCGCCGGTCTTCTCCTCCTCGGTCGCCTTCATGTCCTCGGGTCCGCGGCGGTAGACGAGCTGGACCTCGCCGCCCGAGGTGAGCCGTCGCGCGGAGCGCGCGGCATCGAGCGCAACGTCCCCCGCCCCGATCACGACGATCTTACGGCCCTTGCGGCCGAAGATCCCCTCGGGGCGCTTGTTCATCGCGAGCAGGAACGGCAGGGCGTGGTAGACCCCGGGGAGCTGCTCGCCCGGGATCCCGAGCTCGCGCGCCTTCGACGCCCCGATCGAAACGAGGACCGCCTCGTACCCTTCCTCGAGGAGGCTCTTCGGCGTGAAGTCGACGCCGGCGCGCTTCCCGACCACGAACGTGACGTCGAGGTTCTTCCACCGGGCGAGGTCGGTGTCGAGGTCGTCGGGGTCGAGGTGGTACCGGGGGATCGTGTTGATCTGACCCCCCAGGAAGGGCTCGTGCTCGAAGACCGTGACCGGGTGTCCTCGGATCGCGAGGTCCCAGGCGGCCATGAGTCCCGCGGGACCCGCGCCGATGATCGCGATCCGCTCGGACTTCTTCTTGGATGGCACATAGAGTAGGTCAGATTTGCCGTAGTCGAGCGCCGCGCGCTTCAGATGACGGATCGCGATCGGGACGCCGCGGCCGGTCATGATGCAGTCGTCCTCGCAGAAGTGGTAGCAGGTCTTGCAGAGGACGGTGGCGAGAGGGTTCTCGCGCAACGTGAGACGGGCCGCGCCGTCGAAGTCGCGCTCGCCGACGAGGATGTTGTACCCCCGGCAGTCCTGCGTGATCGGGCACCCCTGGATGCAGTACGGCATCGCGCACTGCAGGCACCGCTGGCCCTCGAGGACGGCGTCCTCGAGGGAGTACGGCTCGTCAATGAGCGCGAACTTTCGTACGCGCTCCTCCCGACTCTCCTCCTGAATCGGCACTCGTTCGTAGCGATCCATCGTGACCACCCGTCTCCGCGGGAACGGATATCGTTGTAGTGACGAGCAAGGGACGTTTAGGTTTCGCGGGTCCGCGTGCGACGGGTTGACGCGGCCGCGTCGTGCGGGAGGGCCGCTCCCCGAGATCGCCGGCTCCCGGCGACCTCCGACCCTCCGGGGCGTCGAACTCGCGCCGGCGGTGCCTCTTCGCGCGGAGCCGTGGCGGGCCCGCCAACCAGCGGCGCTCGGGAGGGTCGGCCGGGTCTCGTCGGCCGTCGGCCCCGCGCTGGCCGAAAGGCCCCGGTGAGATCGGCCCACCCGGGGCCGCGTGGGGCCGGACCGCCCTCGGGATTGCGGAGATCGCACCATCTCGTTGATGCGAGGGAGCCGCTTGACCCGAGGACAGTCGAACATGCCGCGCCCCGCGCTCTCCGTGACGACGGTCGACGCGGTGGTCCGGGGCTTGGATCCGTCGCTCCGGCCCATCGCCTCCGCACTTCGGGAGCTCGTGCGCCGGACCGCGCCCGAGCTCGTCGAGACCGTGAAGTGGGGCGTCCCGGTGTGGTCGGGAAGGAGGAACGTACTCTGCCTCATGATCTACCCCGACCACGTGAATCTCGGGTTCTTCGAGGGCGCACGGCTGGCCCACCGGTACCCCGAGGTCGAGGGGACCGGCAAGAACCTGCGACACGTGAAGGTCCGGTCGGTGTCCGACGTCCGACGCAGTGTTTTGACCCGGCTCATACGGGACGCTACCGACCTCGACCACACCGGTAGAATCTCCTCGCGAACGTGACGCATCCGTTCCCTCGGGCCCCGCCCGATGGGTTCGCGAGCGACCCCTCCGCTGAGTCGGTGGATACGCGCAGAATTCGAACCGACCGGTCGTTACGTTGCGCCCCGGGCGGACTCCTACCGGCCCCCGAAAGCCCTCGAGAACGGCGCCCGAAGGGACAGGCGCCAAACCTGCGAACGGCGACCGCCGGTTGCTGTTTGCGAAGGATTTAATCGATGGTCGGGGGTGCCGCGGCCGGGAAGTGGTGCGATCAGAGATCCTCGGCGCGCCTCGACGAGGGTCGTGGTCCTGCTCCTGCTGTTCTCGCTGACCCTCCTTTCGATCGGGACTTCGGGTGTTCTCGGCGCGTCGACCACCGCCCACGTTACCGTCACCCCCTCGACCGCTGCGGTTCCCCGAGCTTCGTCCGGCCCGACGCGCGCGGGCACGTCGGCCACCCCGTACTCGTCGACGTTCGTCCCCGCCCGGAGTCACGACGTGCATCCTTCCGCGACCGGCATCGACCCGTTCGACTACTACAGCTCCGAGCCCGCGCCGATGGGGATCGCCGACTACGGAGTGACCTCGGCGGGGGAGGGAGCGTACTCGTACACAACGTCGGCCGTGCGCGGCATGGTCACGTTCCTCGAGAACCCCGTCGTCGAGAATAGCACGCTCGGCGACGCGTCCCCTTGGTTCGGGATCCAGCTCAACGTGATGATGGTCTTCGAGGACAGCGGGGGGACGCAGTACACGTACTGGGTGCAGGACGTCGCGATCTACAACACGAGCACCGACCAGATGCTCGGCTTCGAAGACAACATTTGGAACGACTCGTCGGCCGGGGCCCAGATGCTCTCCTCTTCGGTCAGCGGGAACGGCACGGTGAGTTCCTCTTCGGAGGGAGGCTACTACAGCGCGTACTCGACCGACACGGAGCCCGGAGGGGAGAACACCGCGATCACCGCCCCGGAAGCCTTCACGCTCGAGATGGACGCGTTCGAGACGGACGAGGGGGCGCCAGGGGTCGCCTTCCTCTACTCGGACGGGTTTGGACCGATCGCGTACGACGTCGTGGACTTCCCGTGGGCGACGGACGCCGCGGTCGACTACGGTTTCGTGGTGTACGGGGGCGGTACCACGGCCCTCGGCGAGCCGTACGACCTCGAGCTCGACTTTGGCGGTCCCGGCGGCGGATCCCATACTCAGGACGTCCTCTCGGATTTCCTGTTCACGCTGTGGTACTTCAACGGCTACAACTTCCAGATCCCGCAGAACACGTTCAATTTCGGGTCGGAGACCGCGGAAGGCTCCTCGAACGTCTTCGACTCCGGCGTGTACGTACGACAGGACGGAAACCTGTCGGGCCTGCTCGTCAACGGAACCTCCTCCGACTCCCTGCTGGGTCAGCTCTACAACTACACGATCCTGAGCGATCTCGTCTTCACGGACGGTACTCAGAACGGCTCGCTGAGCATCAACGGGATCCCGACGCTGTTCTACGGCGGGGAAGCCAACCTCACGCTGTATCCGGGCTCCTACTACGTGAACGTCACCATCGACGGAACGACGACCGACCTCGGCGTCTGCGAGCTCACGGCCGAGCACGTGAGCCAGGTGAGCCTCTCCTCGACCTGCTCGGGCGGCTCCCCTCCTCCGACGCTCTCGATCGTCAGCTTCGACGCGACCCCCACTAGCCCGACGGTCGGAGAGTCCGTGACCCTCACCGTCGTCACGAGCGGCGGCGGAGGGACCCTGGGGTACGCGTACGCGGGGCTGCCGCCCGGGTGCACGACCTCCGACTCCGAGTCGATCTCGTGCGTTCCGACGACCGCGGGCAGCTACACCGTGACCGTGTGGGTGAACTCGACCGACGACCAGACGACCTCCCGTTCGCTCACGCTCACGGTGACCGCGAGCTCGACACCGCTCACGATCGAGTCGTTCACCATCAGTTCCACCGCGGTGACGGTCGGAGAACCGGTCACGCTCACGGTCAGCGTTTCCGGCGGGGCCTCGCCGTACTCGTACGAGTACTCCAACTTACCCTCCGGTTGCGCGAGCGCGGACACCGCGACGCTGACGTGCTCCCCGCAGAGCACCGGAACGTTCTCGATCGAGGTCACGGTGACCGATTCCGACGGCGCGACGGCGACCGACTCCGTCGGGCTTTCCGTCACGTCGAGCACCGGAACGACCAACCCCGGAGGGGGCTCGAGCTCCTCCAGCTCCGGCACCCTCCTCGGCCTCCCCGACTACCTCTGGATCGCGATCGCGCTCGTCGTGATCGCGCTGCTCGCCGCGCTGGTCGCGATCCGCTCGCGGCGACGTACCCCCCCGACCGGCAACTATCCCGCCGGAGGATACCCACCGGCGGGCTATCCGCCGAGCGGCTACCCGCCCTCGTCCTATCCGCCGGCCGGTACCCCTCCTCCGGCCTACTCCCCACCGCCGGCTCCCGGATCCGGCGGCCCTCCGCCGAACTATCCGCCCCAGGCGGGTTGGTCGGCGCCGCCGGCTCCGTACTCTGCGCCGCCGCCCGCCTGGTCCCCGCCTCCGGCGTCCGCGCCGACCTACGCTCCCCCGCCCGCCGCACCGATGGCACCCACCGCGCCTACGCCCGCGAAGTTCTGCCCCCGCTGTGGGTTGCCCGCCGCTCCGGGGGCGCCCCAGTGCCCGAGGTGCGGCGCCTATCTCCCGCCGGGGTAGCATGCAGGCGGACGGCCGAGACCCGTCTCACTCACCGAACGGGCGCGCCCCCTTTGGGCCGAGACGCGACGCGCCCGCCCGGCTCGGAGGGGGCTCTCCGCGGCCCCTCGTTCTCTCGCGTCCGCGTCGCCGCTACCTCGGGGCACTTCGCGGGCGGACGCGGGGCCGGGGCGGGGAGCGGGCGGAACGCCGCGTCCTCTGGTCGGTGGTGACCGTCCTCGCCCTGTTGATCGTTGCGGCCGTCGGGGGGTCCACCGGACCGCTCGACCCAGCTCGCGTGCCGCCGGCACCCGCGGCCACGCACCCTTCGGGCATCGCGAACTCGTCCGGACGGGTCGAGCCCGGACTCTCGGTACCGCGACCGCTCGGACCCGCCTCGCTCTCCGGCAGCGCCGCGCTGTCGGGGCGGACCCCCGACACGACGATCGACCCGTACAGCTTCCACCTCGCGGAACCGGCGCCCATGGGGATGACCGATTTCGGGGTGACGGCGCCGGGGCAAGGCTACGCGTACGCCACCCCGGCCGTGCGCGGGGTCGTCGCGTTCCAGTCGGCCGTGGAGGTCTCCAACGCTTCGCTCGGTTCGCTCTCGCCGTGGTTCGGCTCGCAGCTCAACACCATGCTCGTCTTTGATGACCGCGCGGGGACCCAGTTCACGTACTGGGTCCAGGACGTCGCGCTCTACAACACGTCCTCCGGCGAGATCGGGTACTTCCTCGACAACATCTGGAACAACACCGTCTCGGGCGCCGAGATGTCGAACTCGTCGGTCAGCGGCGCCGGCAGCGTCGCGTCGGCGACGGGGCCGTACTACTACTTCGCGAGCAGCTCGTTCCCGGGGGCCGTCGACTCTCCCCTCGGCACCGGCGGCACGCTCACGCTCGAGATGAACGCCTCCGAGACCTCCGACGGGGCGGCGAGCGTGAGCTTCTGCTACGACGACGGCCACGGATGGGTCGTCTACGACACGGTCGTGTTCCCCTGGGCGACCGGGCTCGATCGGTTCGATGGCTTCGTGGTCGACGGCGACACGCTGGACCCGATCGGCTCGCCCTACGATCTCGAGCTCACGTTCGGCGGCCCGGGCGGTGGGGCGGACACGACCGACCTCGAGTCGAACCTGAGCTACTACCTCACGTACTTCAACGGCCACAACTTCCAGTCGCCGATCAGCGCGTTCAACTTCGGAGACGAGACCGCCGAAGGCTCGAGCGCGGTCCACGTCGGCGCGTACGCCAATCCGGCCGGAGACATCTACGCCCGACTGGTCCCGAGCAGCGGGGACGACGGCGTCGTGGCCCACCTGTACAACCTCTCGATTGTCAGCGTCCTCAACTTCAACGACCCAGGGGCGAACGGCGTTCTCCTCGTCGACGGGAACGCGACGCCGTTCCAGGACGGGTCGGCGACGCTGGTCCTGCGGGCCGATACCTACGACGTGAGCGTCGACATCAACGGCCAGACGACCTCGCTCGGCGACTGCCAGATCGCCGCGGGTGAGCAGCTGAACGTGAGCCTCTCCGCTCCGTGCACGGGGGCCGTCTCGAGCTCGTCGGGCCCGGGCGGATCCGGGGGGCTGTTCCTCCTGGTCCTGATCGTCGTGGTCGTCGCGGCGGTCGCTATCGGGGTGGCGGCCGTCCTACTGCGACGCCGACGGACCGTTCCCGTGAACCCGTATCCTCCCGCCGGCGCGACCGCTCCTCCGACGTGGGGCGCGCCGCCGCCCGGGTATGGCGCGCCGGCCTCCGCGGCCTACGCTACGGCGCCTCCGCCCGTACCCGCTTCGCCGGCCCCGGTGGCGACGGGACCCCCACCCGCCCTGGCTCCCGCGGCGGGGCCCACCTCGGCCCCTCCGTCGTTCCCCTGCCCCCATTGCGGTCGGGTACGTCGCTGGGGACCCAACGCGTGTCCCTGGTGCGGGAGTCCGTAAGGGAGTACGGACCCACACGTCCCGGCCCGCGCTCGGGTCCATTCGGAGACGGCGAGCCCCCTCGACAGACACGGTTCCGGAGGGGCCGGCCTCGGCGCCGTCGCCGGGCTCCCGTGGTCGGAGGACGACGGGTTTGGCTCGCCCGCGAAGGGGGCCTTGATCCCGGAGCGTCGTCGGTCGCGCAGTGTAGCGTGCTCGCGTGGCGGCAAGTTATGACAGGAGGGCGCGATAGCCGGAGGCGGGCGGTCCCCCGGGGCGAGTCGTTTGGCTTCCCGAACCCGCCGCTCGCGGGGTGGCTGAATGCGAGCGACGCCGGCCGAAAGCCCTCGGCTGGCCCGGTTCGTCCGCGCGACCCGCCGCGGCGGACGGACGACCCTCGACCGCGCGTGGGACGAGCTCACGCGA
>JASHPY010000139.1 GCA_030037855.1 Thermoplasmata archaeon
AGTGAAGCGGGCGCGCAGCGTCGGCAACCTGGTGATCGGGCTGCTCGGACCCGGTGTAGGGTGCGAGGACGCGATCCGACGCATGGCGGACACCCGATTCGCGCTCCACCGGGACGAGGTGGGGCTGGTCATTCGGGGGATCCGTCCGTCGTTCTCAGGTCACGTAGTCACTCGAGACCTCTCCGCGGGTCCGCCGCACGTTGACTTTGTCCCTCGTCCGTCCTGAGGCGTTCCCGAACGATCCGGGTCGCGGGGACCGGCCCGGGATCCTCCCTCCGGCGAAGACCGGGTTCGACCACGCGCCGTGTCCGGAGAGCGTCCCTCGTTCCACGGCCGCGGCGCCGGCCGTTTCGGCTACGATCGGCACGATGTCCGGTGAGCCCTCGACTCGAGGGGCGGAGAGCGGGGCGCGGCGAGTCCACCGACGGGAGGGGTCAGAGATCGTTGGCGAGGGAGGTAGAAAGGCGGGCCCAGAGCTGGGAGTCCTCGCGTCGGACCTCTCGGGTCCGGCGCCGAAGCGAAGCGGCGGTCGGCCGCGCATCGACGCGCTCGACCTGGCTCCCGGTGAAAAGCAACTCGGACGCGGCGGGTCCTCGAGCGCTCAACTCGTAGAGGAACTGCGAGTACTTTGCCGGACCCGAGAGGTGGGTCGAGGTCCACCGCCAGCGATCGGGGAACAGGTGAACCAGCTTCACCTTCACCGTCGGTCCGCTGCGCGACGAGTCGAACGGGTCCGATTCAAGCGAGTCGGTCAGGAGGACGAGGTCGTCCGCGAGTTGCTCGACCTTCCGACTTCCCCGGAGTCCCCCGCGGGCGAAGTCGTCGCTTCGGTAGTCGGTCGCCCAGCGGTACGCTTCGGGTCGGGACGCCGCCAACCTCGTGGTGAACTGGTAGCTCAGCCGCTGGTAGGGCATGCCGAGGTCTAGCGGTCTACGGCCGATAAACTCGCCGAGCCCCGGCGGAGAACTACGATCCAACGCGCCCCGGCGCTTCGGCTCCGATCGTGGGCCTCGTGGGGCGGGCGGGTGCCTCGCGGCGGGACGTGCTCAGCCGCGGCCTCGCGTGTCGTCGAATCCGGTGACCGGCGAATCGCGGTCCGCCTGCCAGAGGAGTGCGTTCATCTCGCCGCGGTGTTGCAACTCCTCCTCGATCATATGGACCAGGAGTTCCCGCAGTACGATGGGTCGATTCGCGTGCCAGCGCTTCGGCAGGGCGAATCGACGATCCAGGTCCTCCGGACGGAGCGAGTCCACCACCCCGAGGACGCGACGGTCGATCGCGCGCATCTCGCGCCGTGCCTCGGCGACCGTGAACCGTTGTCCGAGCGGGTACCAGTCGGGCGGGGGCCCTCCCGCGTAGACCTCGTCGAACCACACGCGGTACGCGTCCATCACGTGGAGGAAGATGTCCACGATAGACGGATAGGACGCACCCCGATCCCGGTATCGGGCGCGCGGAGGCAGCTTCCAGATCGCGGTGAGGTACTTGGCGCGAGCTCGCGAGTTGTACGCGTACATCCTTCGGATGAGGTCGAGCTCCGAGGGCATGGTCGCTCGAGGTCCAACGGGGGTATTTCACCCATCCCGCGGGCTCCGGGGATTCTCGCGCCGCGCGCCCTATCCCGCGGCGACCCTCGGGTTTTAAGACGTCCGCCCCGGTGGGTGGCACCATGCCGCTCTACATGGACGAGCACAAGCACGTCAAGGGGGTCACCGCGAAGGGGGTGGCCGAGGCCCACGCGAAAGACCTCAAGGTCCAGGGAAAGTACGGCGTCAACTTCCGCAGCTACTGGGTAGATGAGAAGGAGGAGAAGATCTTCTGCCTGGTCGAGGCGCCGAACCCCGAGGCGGCCGCCCGCGTGCACAAAGAAGCGCACGGCCTGCTGGCGGACGAGGTTCACGAGGTCACTCAAGGGTGAGCTCGGACCCCCGCATCGCCCGGAGGGGCGGTGGCGATGGGGCCGAGGGGATTCTCGCCCGACCTACCTACCCGTCGACGCGCGGGATCACGTGACGTCGATGCGCGGGATGCACGGATCCGCGCGACGGACGGTCCCGTGACCGTGGTCCCGGGACGCCTTCCCGAGGAGAGCCATCCCGACACCACGCTTCGGCGCGTGGATTGGGCGAGCGAACTTGTCGTCGTCCGCCCGCTGTTCGAGGACTATCGACGGTGGCTCTTCGAGCATCGGGAGACGGGAGCGTCGGCCGAGACGAGGGTGAGGCTCGGACTCGCGTTGATCGATCGACTGATCTCCGAGCTGCCGGGGGACTACCACCCACCGCGCGGAGACGTGATCCTCGCCGTGGCCGACGGCACGGTCGTCGCGTGCGGCGCGATCCGAGAACTGGAGCCGTCGGTCGGCGAAATCAAGCGCATCTACGTCCGCGCCGATCACCGGGGGCCGGGCTTCGGACCCCGCTTGACCCAGGCCGTGCTGGACCGCGGCCGCGAGCTTGGCTTCGAGCGCGTGCGCGTCGACACGCTTCCGACGATGTCGGCGGCCATCCGGTTCTATCAGGAGATGGGCTTCGCTCCGATCGCGTCGTTCTGGCCCCATCCGGTGGCCGGCGCTCTCTTCTTTGAGTACAAGCTACCCCGGTCGGCCCCCGGGGACCGGCGCGCACGAGCGAAGGGCCCCCACCGGGGTGAAGCATAACTCCCCGGCGACGGGGCCGGAGCGGTCGCGTCCGCCGCAGCGTGCTTCCGGGCGGGTCGCCCTCGACGAACACCGATTCAGAAGTGGGAAGCCAGCCACTCCTGGACTTCCGGGATCCTTCGAACAAACAGCGAGACGTGGCCTTCTCCCGGCTCCAAGTGGATCTCCGCCCGCGGGAGTCGATCGGCCAACCACTTCGCGTGCGACAGCGGAACGAGCCGATCGTCCGTCCCGTGCCAGAGTTGCAGCGGCACCCGGATCGAGCCGAGGTCGAACCCCCACGGCCGGATGTCCGAGAGGTGGTCGTCGATGAACCCCTCGGGCCCATGCGAGAGGCCGTCCTGCATCTGCTCGTGGGCGAAGGACAGAAGCTCGGGCGTCAACACCGCCCGGTCCGCGTCCGACGAGTAGCTGAGGAGGGAGTCGAACATCTGGCCAACCGTGAGGCCCCGCATCTCCCGGACCTCCTCGGACAGCTTGATCCTCCACGCTTCGGGGCGGTTCGTGAGCAGCTGGAAGTCCGCGACGTTGGCCGCGTCGACCCCGGCGAACCAATCGAGCCCCTCGGCGGGGTACGGAGCGACCGGTACGAGGCTGGCAACGGCGACCAGTCGATCGGCGAGGACCGCCGCACAACCGAGCGCGAGCGACCCCCCGCTCGAGTAACCCCACACCGCGAACCGGTCGATCCCCAACCGGTCCGCGATGGCCCGGACGTCCGATGCCTCGTCCACCGCGACGCGGCCGGGGTGCGGGGTCGACCCTCCGTATCCCGCTCGGTCATGACCGATCAGACGAATCCCCCGGCGGGCGGCGTCGGCCGCGTGGGGGCCGTAGAGCAGCTTCGACCCCGGAGACGCGTGGAGAACGAACACCGGTTGGCCCGCCGGGTCCCCGCCTTCGACGATCGCGAGCGTCCGACCGTCCGCGAGTCGAATCTCAACCGGTGAGGACCGCATGGGGCGCTGCCACCTACCTAGGTCCGGGCCCACGATAACGGTCCGGCGAAGCCCGGTCCACCGGAACCCGGGGGACCCGTGATCGTCCCGCGCGCCGTGGTATTCTGGTTCGTCGCCCGCCCACTTAGGGATGGAGGGGGCTCGCGTCGACCGAGACGCTCCCCGCCATCGTCTCGGGGGCGTTGTCCGTCTACCTCCTGCCCGTGAAGATCCACTCCCGGTGAGCGCCCACCCCGGAATCTCGGCGTGTCGTTCGTCAACACGTACGGTCGATGCGGAGTGCCGTCATGCTAGGTCTTCGGATTCGGATGTGGAAGAGACGGGTCCTCTGATGGACGGACCCGACGGGACGGATCGCCGATCGAGCGACCGACGCTCTCCTGACGGTGGCTCGGCCACGCCGCGACCCCGTCCGACCACGGGAGGGGGGCGTTAAATACCTGTTTATATACTATTTATAAGGCCATGACACGAATTCGAATCGAGAACGTGGTGGCGTCCACCTCGCTCGGCGACCACCTCGACCTCCCCCGCATCGCGTTGCGTCTCGACGGCGCCGAGTACGAACCGTCGGAGTTCCCGGGGCTGATCTACCGCATGAACGACCCGAAGACCGCGGTCCTCCTCTTTCAGTCGGGGAAGGTCGTCTGCACCGGTGGGAAGAGCTTCCAACAGGTCTCCGAGTCGATCCGAACGATCTCCGGTCTGATACGGAAGGCCGGACAAAAGATCCTCGCGACCCCGAAGATCGAGGTCCAGAACATCGTCGCCACGTCGAACCTCGAGTCCGAGATCAACCTGAACTCGATCGCCGTGACGCTCGGACTCGACCGCGTGGAGTACGAGCCGGAGCAGTTCCCCGGTCTCGTATGTCGGCTAGATTCGCCGCGGGTGGTCGTGCTCCTGTTCGGTAGCGGCAAGCTCGTCTGCACGGGTGCGCGCCGACCGAAGGATATCGAACTCGCGGTGCAGCACATCTCGCGCGAGCTCGTGCGCGCGGGCCTGCTCGGAGGGAAGAGGAACGCGACGCCCACCGCAAACGCTCCGGCACCGCTGCGGACTCGGACCGGCAAGACCGTGCCGGCCGGCGTCGCGCCGGAGCCGGTTACCCCCAACGACGAGCTCGCTGGCGCCGAGAGCTTGGCGATATGAGAACGGGGGGAGAAGGAGCCAAACCATGACGGTCAAACCGATGACGCCGAGGTCCTTCAAAGGGAAGAAGCGGAACCGGATCGCTCGACAGAGTCGGATCGCGGCGCGCCGACGGGCCGTCCGCCAGCGTCGCTGACCGGCCCCCGTCACGGTCGGCGCGAGACTCCCGAGGCCGGCGCCGTTCCGCCCTTGGCCCAACCTCGTTTAGTATCCCGCACCGGCTGCGGCCTCCGATGATCCTACCGGGGCTCATCTCCGCCGCATTCTATCGCCGTCGTCCGAGCACGCTGCAGATCGGTCTGGGGCTCGCCTTCACCGTGGTCCTGTCCGGGCTCCTGGGTTACCTCCAGGACGTCGGGACGTCCCGCGTGTGGCAGAATGTCGCACTCGCGATTGTGGGGGGAGTCGTCCTCTACGTTGCCATTCTCCTCTACCTCATCTACCGATACTTGCCCAAGCGGGCGCTGGCGCAGGAG
>JASHPY010000006.1 GCA_030037855.1 Thermoplasmata archaeon
GCCGAGATGCCCGGGGTCTGGTTGACGAGCTCGCTCGCGAGTTCGGGGAACGTGACCGTCAGCGTCCCCGCGCCGAGGATCGAGAGCGTGTTGTTGGCAGCGGCCGAGGACGTAACGGCCGCCCCGCGGTACTCGTACCCCGCGTAGAAGCCGATCCCGCCGACGCCGGCGGCGACCACGATCACGACGACGACCCAAACGGGGGTGGTGGCGACCATCGATGCGGCATTTTCCCACATCGCTTAAGCGTTCCGACGGGGCTCCCCGACAGCGAACCCGCGGAGCCGCCGGTCGCTCCGGCTCGGTACGGGTGTCGGTCCCGACGGGCCCTTCGAGGCCCTCCGTGGCCCGTCGCGGCGCTTCCCTTCGATGCCCGTCTCGGCCGCGAGACGGAGTAACTCGGTCGTTTTTCGAGGTGGGATTCAAATATCATCGTCCTCAAAAGTAGCTCTCGAGAGCGTCATGTCGCATTGCCCTCGATCGGCCGCGGATCGCATCGCTCGAGTCGTTTGGGTAGTCGGGCTCCTCTGTCTCGCCAGCGCGATGTCCGCCGCTGGGGTCGGTGTCGGGGGCGTTGGGGTCGCGCCGGTGGGTACGGTCGGACCGATGGGCGCTCCGACGCCGGCCGCGGCGGCGCCCGTTCGGTCACCGCCGTCAAGTGACACGATCGGATCGGAAGCTCCGCCGTCCCCGGCGTCGGCGGCACCCTACTGGACGAACCTCACCTCCGCCTACGGGCCGCCGGGCGGGTACTCGGAAGCGATGACCTACGACGACGCGAATCAGACCGTCCTGTTGTTCGGAGAGAACGCGACGGGGGGCGGCACGTTCGGCGACGGCACGTGGGAGTTCTCTCGAGGTGTCTGGGCGGACATCTCGAGCTCGGCCGGCGCTCCGCCGCCCGACCAATCCGGGATGGCGATGACCTACGACCAGCGCGACGGCTACGTGCTGATGTTCGGATGCCTCGCCAGCACGGTGGTGAACGGGAACTGCAATGACACCTGGTCGTTCGCGAACGGGACGTGGCGCCAGGTCGATGCCGTGGACTCCCCGGCGGCCGGCGATATCAACGGCAACACGGGACTCCGGGGGCCGCTCAGCCTCGCGTACGACGCGGCGGACGGCTATACGCTGCTCACGAACGGGTTCGACACCTGGGAGTACGCGGGAGGCGTCTGGTCCCCGCTCTGCGAGATCCCGTCCGATTGCAGCGCCGGATTCATCCCCGGCCCGAACCTGTCGGGCACGGCTGTCTACGATGCGCACGATGGTTACGTTCTCTTCGTGGGCGTGGCGGAGCAGAACGAGTCGATCGTCGGCGGGGGCAGCTGGACCTGGGAGTTCGCGGGAGGTCAGTGGACCAACGTCTCGGCCTCCGTGGGTACGGCCCCTTCGCCGAGGCTGGGCGCCCAGATGACGTACGACTCCACCACGGGGAACGTCGTACTGTTCGGCGGAACGAGCTGCCTCATCGTAGCCACCTGCGGAGCCGGGGACCTGAACGACACTTGGACGTTCCAGAGCGGGACCTGGCAGAATGTGACCTCGAGCGGCGCGCCGCCGGCCCGAAGTTTCGGTGAGATCGCCGACGACCCCCCGGATGCGGCCATCGTGCTGTTCAGTGGCATCGTCGAGGTCGGCCCGGACCCGGACTCGGCGGGCAACGACACGTGGACCTGGGGGACCAGCCCTCCCATCGCGGGGCTCTCGATCTCGGTCGCGCCGGCGACCCCCGTCCCGGGCGCTCCCGCGCAGTTCACGAGCTCGTTCCGAGGCGGGATCGCGCCGTTCTCCTACGGTTGGGAGTTCGGTGATGGCGGCTCGAGTTCGCTACCGAATCCGTCCCATACGTTCGCGGGGGATGGGGTCTATCCGGTCAACCTCTCGGTCAGCGACAGTGCCGGGCACACGGCCACGGCGTCGATCTCGGTTCCAGTGTATGCGACGCTGAGCGTCCGCAGCCTCGACGCCGAGCCCGATCCGGCCATCCTGGGTCAGCCCGTGAACTTCTCGGCGGTCGCCGCGGGCGGCACGCCTCCCTACGCCTACTCCTGGGCCTTCGGCGACGGAGGGACCGGGGGCGACCTCGCGAACATCACGCACATCTACACGACCAACGGACCGTTCGAAGCGACCGTCTCCGTGACCGACGCCGTCGGCAGCACCGCGAACGCGACCGTGAACGTCTCCATCCGCCTGCAGGCGCTCGCCGGGTTCACCCCGCCCTCCGCCGGCGCTCCGCTCACGGTCGACTTCCTCGGGCAGGGCCAGGGAGGGACTCCGCCGTACCGCTACTCCTGGGCGTTCGGGGACGGCGCGACGTCGAGTGAAGAGGACCCGATCCATGCGTACCGCTCGGACGGCGAGTTCACGGCGGTGCTCACGGTCTTCGATGCCCGGGGGAACAGCTCGAACGTTTCGCTGACGGTCCGGCTGGGCCCCGCCGCGTCGGGCGGCTCGCCCCTCGCACCCTGGACGGTCGAGCTCGCCATCGGAGCCGGAGCCGCGGGGGCCGTGGTCGCGGCCTGGTCCGTGACGTTCCTGCGCCGGCGCGCGCGGCGGCAGGAGGGCGAGGCCTGGATCAACGAGCTGACCGCCGAAACGGGCCCCCCCGGGTCCGGAAAGAACCGCTAAGGCCGGTGGCCGGCTCCACGACCGATTCGTAGGTCCGGGAGGGGAGCATCATTCCTTCGAACCGTCGACGCCTCCGACCGTGCGCGAGGCGCCCTTGATCTGGCTCGAGCTGGGCGTGGCGATCGTCGCGGGCGCGCTGGTCGGCTGGGCCGCTCACGCGCTCTATCGACGGCGAGGCTCCGACGCCCGCCGAGCGGACCGGATCGAGGTCGAATCGCGCGCGGGTGGCGTGAGAGCCTCGGCGGAGTCTCCGTCGGCCCCCGGATCCCCGGCCGCACCGGCCCGGCCCTCGCCGAGGGTCTCGGACGAGGCGAGTCTCGCCGGCCGAGTGATCGTCCATCTCGGCACGCTCGGCCGGCTGGCGAACGGCGAGATCGGACGCCTCGGGTACACGCAGAAGGGCATGATGACCGCCCTGAGTCTCCGCCAGGGGACCCTGACCAAGGTCCTCTCCCGCCTCGAGGCCGCACGGGTGCTCGAGGTGGATCGTCGGCACGTCGAAGGGCAGCCAATCCGTCTCAAGGTCTATCGGCTCACCACCCTCGGCGAGTCCGTCGCCAAGGAGCTCCGCCACCGCCGAGCACCGGTCGTCGGAGAGGTCACGGGACCCGCCCCGGAACCGAGTCGTGACCCGGCCACCGGCCGGGGGTCCTGAGCCGAGATCGCCCACGACCGAGTCCTCCCGGCGTTCGTTCCTTTTCGGTGACCGTTCCGCACACCGCCCGGCGGGACCGAGAGGGGCGGGGCACGTCCACTGCGCCCGCGCGGAATGTCCCGCCGGTTCAGAGGTCCCGACTCCGTTCGGGAGGGGAGTACAGCCGGTAGACGCGTCCGATGAGCGACCGCGACGGGATCGGGCCGAAGCGTCGGCTGTCCCGGGCGAGCTCGGGGGCGTCGCCGCGGACGTCGACCGCGCCGGTCTCCTCGTCGACCCGGGCGACCCGCTTCACGAGCCAGCGGTCCGGCGCCTCCGGATCCACGAAGACGACGATCTCACCGGCGCGGGGCGGGCGGGTCCGGAACGCGCGGAGATCGACCCAGAGCCGGTCGCCGGGGAGGAGCGTCGGGCTCATGCTCCGATCCTCGACTCGAACCCGTCGGCGATGCCAGCGGCGGACGCGGGCGGCCGCCGTTCCGGTCTCGGCCGAGGGCGCTCCGAGACGCGCTGTCGGCATCCTTATGCGACCGGCGGGGCTCGCGGGGCCATGTCCGTGGCCCCCGCTCCTCTCGGATGGCTGGAACGCCTGCTCGACGCCGTGCAT
>JASHPY010000027.1 GCA_030037855.1 Thermoplasmata archaeon
GATCAGGGTCAGGTCGTCCGTGAACGTCATCGTCCGCCTCGGGTCGGCTCACTGAGGGCAAAGCCGCACCGACCCAAGACATGTCGGTTCGGACTCGTCCGGACGGCTCTCCAGCTCGAGACTCCCCGGGCCCACAGCAGGAGTGGATTCGGACCTCGACGGCCCGCGCAGACGTGTGGGAAGTCCCGCTGCGGGAAATCGGGCCGGCCGGGTGACAGCCGGCGCCCGTGGGGAGGGAGGGCCGTCCTCGTACCATGGGCCCAGGTACCGGGTGCGGGGGCAGTCGTTCGCCGTCGATCCGCCCCGCCGACGTCGATCGAAGCGCTCCCGGCCGGCGGCACCCGCCGGTGGAGCGCTTCCTACACGGTTGCCGCGGGTCGGCGATACGAACGAATCGGGACCTCCCGGCTCAACCCGGCGAGAGCCTGGTCGCCTGTCACGAGGGCCTCGGAGCGGGCCCGCGCCATCCCCGCGAGCTGCGCGTCGATCGTTCCGAGGCTCCTGCCGAGCCGAGACATTGCGGCCTGCAGCCGACCGGCCGCGCGAGCGTCCTCCGCATCGAACTCCACGGGCGCGTACGCCAGCACGAACTGCTCGATGCGCTGGCGTTCGGCCGGTCGTCGCACCACGGTATGCGCTCCGACCCACAACTCGAAAAGAACCGGAGCCGGAAGACGAAGGGGTTGACCTTCCCGATCCAGGGACGCGGCCAGCTCTACTGCCTCGGGCCGCCCGTCGAGCAGGTCGATGGCGAAGCTCGCATCGAGCAGCATGTCAGCGATCCAAGCGGCGTCGCTCGGCGCGATCCGCTTCGACCGCGTCGCGCAGGGCTGTGGCCGTTCCATGGGAGAGCGCGCCGGCAAAGTCCGATAGGGGCCGCCGCTGCGTGAGGCGGATCACGACGTCCGAGAAGCTCTCGGAGTCCCCTTTGTTCGCGCGCAGCCGGCGGTACGCCTCCTCGGTAACCGTGAGGGTCCGAACTGTCATGTGTGTTTAAACGTAAACGTATTATTTGAGGATCTCGGTCGCGGCGGAAGATGGGACTCCGGATCGCATCCGGCTTACCCCGAGTACCGCTCGACCCGAGGGGCATGCTCTCGGCGGGAAGCATCCTCAACTTGGTTTGCCAACGCGTCGTCTCGACCCAGTTGTGGGTGCCGTTGGCCTCGCCCTAAGGGGGTACGGCGGGCTCGGGGTCGTTCCGAGCCCCCTACCTTCGCGCCCTAGCTCGACCGCGTCCGCGGCGGTCAACATCCCGGGTCGGCGCGATGTAGCGCCCTTCGGGAGGAAGGAGCTGGTGGAGCCAGGCATAGACGGTCGACCGGTGTCCGAACACGACGGAATTTCCGCCCAGCATGTAGATCCCACGCCGCGGGCCGATGCGGAGGGTCCACAGGTTCTGGTGGCCCGCGAGTTGATGGGTGTCCAACCCCGACCTCGGGCTGCGAGGGTCCTGCGCGAGCGAGTCGAACGCAGCATCGAGGGCCCGCTGAATGCGCCGGGGGAGCTTGGCGAACGAGGCGCTCGCGGTCGGCTTCGCGAACTCGACGAGGTACACTCAGCCGAAGCGTCCGAGTCGGTGCGACTTGCGGAACTGCGCCAAGGACTCCCGCGGCTGCAGCAGCGCTCGCTGCGCGTCCCGTCGGAAGTAGTCCGGAGGGACCTCGTCCATCAGATCCTCGATCGCCTGGGCGGCGCTCTTGCCGCCGATCTGGTACTCCCGGAGGCGTTCCCGTACTCGTGAGGGTAGCGTCACCGTGGTCGCCGCCGTCGGGGAAGTCGCCATGGGCGTATCTACTGAACTAATTTCATTAACAGATTGCCCGGCGCGTTCTCCTGGGGGGCCCGACCGCGCGGCTCGGCAGGCGAATCCTGCTCCCGGCGAAATTTGATCTTAGCTGGGTCCGAACCCGATGGACAGCGGCCCTGAGGGGCGTTGGCCCAGCTTATCTCGCAACACACAGGTACGGTTTGCCGGGACACCGAGGGGGTCGTACCGGGGAGGGCAGGAGACCCTCCCTCCGACCAGCAAGTCTCGTGAACCAAGCGTTGACGCTCTCAGCTCGCCCATTATTCGCCAATCCATCAGGGGGTTGCCCGATTCTATGTCCTCTCTCGCGCTCTGTGGAGCGTGCTCGTCCGCCTTCCCCATCTCCCGGCGCAGGGCGTGGGGTCTCGAGACGTAGCGCGGGCGGCTACGAATCCTCGACTCGCTTCGGCGACGTTTAACTATCGGAAGGCGATTCCCTCTTCGAACCCAAGACGCAGCGTATATGATTGCGCGCGACAAGCGCGCAGTCCAAGTCGGGCCGGGTACGGCTGCGGGCTGGCGCGGCACGAGCCACGACGACGTAGCCTGCGCCTTCAACGAAGTGCCTAAGCCGAACAGTCGTGGCTTTACAGATCAATCCGGCTTGCGTCGCGGCCGGGGTTGTTCGCGAGGCATTTTCGTTGCAACAGCCACTCTGTTCGTCCTCGTGCTTCTGCTGGGTTCGGAGGTTCCCCTCGCCGCAGTCGAGCCGGGAGCGACGAACTCGGGACTCTCAACCGCATCCTCCGCCCCCCTCGAGCCGGGGGTCCCCTTAGTGTATCCCTACGTCGTCTCGCCCAGTGTCTACCCTAGCCCAACTACGATTCCCGGAGTCGAGGTCGAGTTTTCGAATTCAGTGAAGATGGTTACCGATCCATTCGGAGGAGTTGATGTGGTCTACTTAGCCCCGCCCTCAGGTGGCTACAGCGGATTCTACCAGATCTCCGGTAGCTACAGTGCGGCAACGGCCGTGTCGATTTTCGACTGTGGACTCCCGGGAGCAAATTCCACCACCTGCTCGACCACTCCGACACTGCCTCTCTCCTGGTCCAAGCCGGTCTTGTTGAATCTTCTACCCTCCAGTCAGAAGTGGGGCGGGGATGCGCTGGCGATCTCCTCGGCCGACGTGGCTTATGCAGAGAGCTTACCGTCGTCGGACGAGACTGTTGTCTGGGACGAGACGCTTACCGGAGTGGATCAATTCGGAGGAGGTAACACGGTCGACATTCCCACCTCGGGAGTCGACACCCAGATTGCGATCGACGCGGGCAATACCACGGGCTACTTTGGACAGCCTGCCGGTGGAAGGATTCTGACCACATTACTCTCTTCGGGGACCCTGACAGCTTACACGCTTGGTCCGACCATGGAGGAAAGCCTCGAGATATCGTCTCAGGTCAATCTCGGTCCAGCGGGCGGAGTTACCAATGCCACTCCAGTGTTGATCTCCACCGCGTCGGGTGTCGAGGAGGTAGTTTTCGCGACCCTCCCGTCGACGTCGTCGGTCGTCGAGTACACTTCGTTCGATGGCGGCGACACTTTCACCTCGCACACCGTGACGACCTTCAACGCGACGGTACCGTCCTCAGCGACCAACCGGATCGGCTCGACGCTGACGACCGCGACGGGCGGCATTCCGGGTCAGATTGCCGCGGTTTCCTCGGGCTCTAGCGTTTACCTGCTCGTGACCACCGAGATCGCCGGACGAGTGGTCCCGGAAGTCCTAGAGTCCCCGGACGGCGGCTCCCGGTGGATGGGACCCTACTTGGCGATTCCCCCTTGGGGTTCCGCACTCGACCCACAGCTCACGCTCTCGCCCGAGGGCTATGTCTACGCGACCTGGAGAGTGCCAGGGAACGCGACCTGGGGAGTGGACCAGGCCGTGTTTTCTCCAGCCGGGCTGGAGGTGGGCTCGCCGGCTTCGGTTCTCGGTCCGGAGTCAAACCAGGCGGTGGACTCGCCTTCTATTGGAGTAGATAATCTCGGCCAACCCCTCTACGTCTGGCAAACACCAACGAACTCAAGCAGCGGGTCCATTGCGTACACGGGCGACTTTCCCGAAGCGTACTCTGCCGCGTCCATGCTGGATTCGATCGCGACGGATCCGCTAGCGCCGAGCGATTTCTCGGGAGGCGGACTCTCTCCTTCGCAACCTACTACCTTCGACAATGCGGTAACCAGCGATCTGAGCACCATCGAAAGCGAGGTTCTACCCTTAGGCGCTCAGGACAATCTGTCCGCCGCGCAAAATGCGACGCTAAAGACCCTCTTACCATATCTGACTACTCTCGCCATCGGCGTCACTGGCGGGGCGCCGAAACCCCCAGCGAGCGACTCCGACGTCGCTCCGGTTCTCGGCGTGTTTTCGCCCGACGTATACCTGGCAGTATACGGAACATGGTTGTTAGAGAGCTTGGGAGTAGGAGTTTCGAGCACGCCGTTCGCGTCTGCCGCGCCGCCCGCGACGCCCGGCTACCCGCCTACACCCTGGACCCTCACCGACACCGCCGGCGACCAATCTTACCTCACCGCTGAGGTCATGCCAGAGAGTCCGACCGCCATCGAGATCGCTGACAGCTACAATTTCGTCTCCTTTTCCAACTCTCATAACGAGAAACTCTGTAGTTCGGCTCCCGGCGATTACTACTATTGGGAAAATTTCAGCGCAGTCGAACGATGGACGACCACCGTCACCGCTGATCAGGTGACTCGGTCGTTCACAAACCCGACGACCATCGTTTGGGTCACAAACGCGACTCCCGACAGCACGTTCCCGGTGGAGGTGTCGGTCGAGGGATTTTACAGTCAAACGGAGTACTTCTACGATGAATGTAACAGCGACCTTGATTGGTCCGAAAGCGTTCCCGTGAACATCGGTCCCACTTCAACGACTCTATCGGTCAGCGGTAACTCCACCACGACCCTCGCGGCAGTCCCGTCCACACCGTTTGTTGAGGAGCACTACACTGGGGGAGGCGCACTGACGAACCTGAGCCTGGCTTGGACAAACACGGTGCTAGCGTCCAACGCCGCCTACTTGAATATCTCCGGTCACGCGAGCCAGCACGCATCGATGACGGCGGAGTTCAGCGGTGGTCAGGCGTTCGCGAACGCCTCTTGGCAGCGGGGTCTAGTCGCAACTGCGAGCGTAGTCGCAAGAACGTCGAGTGGGGGGTGGGGCACCTCGGAGCAGCCTTCGCTCTCCCTCGGCAGCAACATCGCGTGGCCAGCGGAAACCGCAAGCTCATCATGCTCGTTCGACTTGGGCGAAGCCCCGTTTACGGTTTCCTTGCCATACTTTTCCAATATCAACGGAACCGAAGCGACGGTGAACTGGAATTCAAGCATCGACATCCCCGCGAGCATTCAGTACTATGAGTACGGCTCCGGGTTGAATTTCACCGAAACGAACATTCTTCCCGATGGCGAAGTCGCGGGAGAGTGGCAGTACGTCGCGGAACTGCATGCCCTCGACCCGATCGGAACTTACCCGGTCACGGTGGCTGCTTCTGCATCGGGCGGAGGTTGCGTGTCCCAGGAAGTTTCTGCGAGTCGCTCCCTCGTCGTAGATGAGGGGTTCGCAGTTCAGGAGAACGATCTCCCGTATGACTCGATCAGTCAGGAAGGAGGAGGCGCCCTCCTCACCTGGACACTGCCCAGCCAATTCGTTCAGAGCGCGACGTTCGACAACGGGACGGTGACCTACGAAGGCACAGCCGGGACAGTGGTTGTTGGCATATCCTCGAATTCCGAGTTCAACACGTACGGCGGCGGGTGGAACTCACGCACGAGCGAGTCCTTCGACGTGGACTCGTTAGCGCCTCTCAACAGCACGTTCACGCTGTGGGTGGAGCTCAACTACACTCAGGCAGGAAATCTGTTCCATTTGACCAGCCCGTCGATCACCTTCGTGTACGAAAGGGACACGACCGGTGATGGCCTGACCGACGCGGAGAAGGAGGCGGGTTGGCCCGTAACGTACACCACTGCCTCGGGCACCGCTGTGACCATCGATGCCTACGCGAACCCGTCTGAGTACTCGACGAACGGACTCGTGAGCGACTACGTCGAGAAGGAGTACGGGCTGAATCCGTACACCGTCGACACCGCGGGCAGCAATATGCTCGATACTTGGAATCTGACCTTCAACATCCAGGGCTATCAGGATGAGCTCCCCCAGACGGTCAATGTCTCAGACGACAGTTACTACGACCCGTTCGCGACGAGCGTTCAGTACTCTCCTGGGGACTACGAATCCGGTTCCCCTCTTATCCCGAACATCTCGAACATCAGTGCGAACCCTGTTCACGGAATCACCAGCGGCGACGGATCACCCGTGGCGGCGAGATACCTCTGGTCGTACGATGCGCTGGTGCAAACGTTCGATCGCCTACCCGGTGTTGTTCACTCCGACCAACTCCGTGCGGTCGAGGGATCTTGGAGTGGGGTGACGACCCTCACGATCTGGGGCAAGCTGTCCTGGGGACTGGATCCGCTCGTCGCCTCGACTCCGAACGACGGCGTGGCCGATGGTTCCCGCCTCGACCCGGCCGCCACCGTGGGCCTCTCGGTCACGGTTTCGCATCTCTACGTGGAGCACCTTGTCACGGGCGAAGGCTATGCCGTCCAATTCAAGCTGTTCGCGAACGCCGCGGGGACCGGCGTGCCCGAACTGACGAACTACAGCGCGCCGGTGGGCCTGTCTGGAGGCACCTCTCTCCTGACGGGTTACACCGTCGTCCTGCCGGTGAGCCAAACCTCAAGCTTCGAGACCCTGCAGCTCGAGGTCCTCTACAACAAGAGCGGGACACTGACCGAAGTGCCGTTCGATGGCTCCCTCAAGTCGGTGGACGTCTACTACGACATGCTGGTCGGCGGAACTGTCAGCGAGTCCTACGACAATACGACCGGAAACCCGAACGGCACCTTGGACCTCTCGCTCGTGGAAGTTCCGTTGGGCCAAAAGAGTCCCACCTACCTGTTCCTGCCGACGCAAAACGGGACTACCAACGGACGACCGGTCGGCTTGGATCGATATACTGGGGAGCAGTCGTTCGACCTCGTAGTCGTCAACGCATCGGCGGCACTCACCTCGGTTGATATCCCGTACCCCGGTGGTGGGAACTACACGCTGTCCCTTCACCTCGGGCTCAACAGTCTCCTCTTGCCCCGGGAGCAGTTCCTCAACTCTTCCTTCGCCAAGGCAATCTTGACCGCAGAGATCCTGCCGTACCCGTCCAGCGCGGGGACGCCCCCCGTTCTTGCGAACGACGCGACATCACGCGGCATTTTGACCGCCGACTTCGGTTCCGGTACATCGCTCATGTACGACCTGGGGGCGTACTGGCAGAATCGCTCGGTGTCGTCCGACCCCAACAACTTCACCTCACTGACGAAGCCCGAGACCGGAGTTTCCTCATCCAGCGCGCTCCAGGTCCGAACTCTCGCGGTCTCGTCGGCTCCCTCGAACAATACGGGTGGCCTCGCGTCCGATCCGACGATCTACTCTTCGGCTGCCGCGGCGGCCCCTCCCGCGCTACAGACGATCTTCACGCTGAACGTCACATCCCAGGCGACCTTCGACCTCCTTCTCGCGGCCCTCCTCGACAACACGTCCGGGGCTTGGAACGGTGTGAATGGCACGTTCCGCAGCATCACGAACGAGGTCAACTCGATGGGGTTCGAACCTGCCGTCACCTCGGCGCTCGCGAACGCACCAATAGTCTCTCAGGGTCTCTACGGTCCGCCGACCTACAGCAAGGCGCCGTCGAGCGGCGGAATCTGGGGAGACTTTTGGAACGCGGTAACGGCGGTGGTCACGACGATCGCGGGCGCGATAGTCTCCATCGTGGGGGAGGTCTACTCCGCGGCCGTCGCCGCGGGAGTCTATCTTAACAGAATCGCCCATGAAGCACTGGCAATTGGTGGTTTGGTGCTCGCCCGCGCCGCGTCGACGCTGGTAGCCATCGGAAGGGCGATTGTGAGCGCCCTTGCTGAGTTACTCGACTACGTCATCTCGATCGTTAGGGCGGCCCTGTCTACCGTAGCACGGCCCATCACGGGGGCGATGTACTCGTACGATCAAGCCCTGGGCGTGGCTGCAAATGCCACCGCGGCCCAAGTGAGTGAGGGGGCGTCCGTTTCGATCTTGACTGCGGGGAACCTTGCCGTCGCTTTGGGTGGCAGCTTGGTGGAGTTCGTAGAGGCAATGGGCCTCACACTAAGTGTCGTGTTCACGCTGCTCGCGCCCTTCGATGTCGCCGAGAGCCTCGTCCTCACGATCGTACTCTCCCTGTTCACAATAGGGACCCTTCTGGCATTCTCAGCGTTTACTGGCACGGCAAGCCTGACTGCGAAGAGTCTGTGGACTATCGACAACACCGTGAACGTAACCGTGCCGGCGAACGATGGGAAAACCCCTCAAGTCAATTGGAAGGCGATGGTGGAATCGGTTGCGCTTGCCACAACCATTACTGACGCTCCACTCGCGATCTGGCTCGGGACCGAGGCAGAGTCAACTGCCATGATGCTACCTACCATCGCGCTAGTTTTCGACTTCATTGCGATTGTCATTACCGCGGTCGACTGGGCAAGTCACGTGCCAGCGCTCGTTGTGATTGGTGCCGCCATTGCCGGACTTGCACTGGTCATATCGCTTCTAGCGAGGGCGAACCTGGAGGACGAGTCGCTTGAACCACTGATAGACTTGGACTTCGGACTTGGAGCGGTGGCCCTAGGCGCCTCCCTTTATGATGTGAGTACCGTCTTCTAACAGACCGTCAGATGGCCGAATCTCAGCCGGTCTCCTTCCCGCTGGATCAGCTTCAGGTCGCGGACCGACGGATGAAGTCGTTTCTCTACCTCTTGCTCGCCGCTGTCGCCGCACTAGCTGTTGAAGCGACCCTCCTAGCCATCCCAAGAGTCCTTGACATTCGGCAAAGGGGCCTCACGACGGCAACCGGTCAAGAGTTCCTATTCGTCTTACTCGAGACAGTCGTCATCGTGGCCATTGCGGCACTGACAATTCCGGCGTATTTCGCTGGCGCGAGAGAGGTTGAGGTCGACGACCGCGGAATCCGCGTCGAATACCCGGGACGCAAGTCGCAGGAGCTCCGCTGGCACGACTCCCGGACTCGGTTCGCGCTGATCGACTATGGCGGGCACCCCCGCATGGTGAGCCGCTCGCGCGGGTATCATCTCTATGTGCCATACGTTCCGGGCTCGTGGAGCTTCAACCGGCGCTCTCTCCTCACTCGCGACGCTTTAGAGACCATACTCGCCAAAGCGAAGGAGAGGTCGGTGAAAGTAACCGCATTTCGAGGCAAGGCACTTTGGTACGGTCCGCCACCACAGATACATCGCATCAGGGGCAAGGACCCGAATCGAAAGTGACAGGATACCTGCCGGAGCTCAGACATCACGAGTAGCATCCCGTCAATGCGAATGCTAGGGTTGATCGACCTGGCCCTTGGTGCGACCGGTATAGTCACTATCGCAGGGATTCTAGTCATTCTCGCGGTCTGATTGCGATGGCCACGGAACAGGTGTTTGATCTCACGGGCTTCTCGAGTCGTGACTACAGGAATGGACGAGCGACTCGGTGGGAACTCGGGTTTTTCGCCGTCGCCCTCGGGCTGACCGTCGTTCTCGCTTCGGCATACCAGTTTATCACGGGCACGTTCCAGGCAAGCCTCCGGGTGACGTATGGGCTCAGCTACGTTCTGCCCGCGGTGGGTTCGGTCATCTGCTGGTTTACAGACGCACGGATGGGTCCGGGTGCGGAGCGACTGGTCGTGAATCAGGTGGGGGTCCGCTTCCTCTTTCCGAGCGGTCGTGAGTTTGCGGCGAGCTGGAGCGACCCCAGTTCTTGGCTCACTCTAACGGATTATCGGCGACACCCACTCGCCCGAAGATACGGCTTCCTATTCTTTGCAAGGCCGCGCGGTTTCCCTCAGTCACCACTGTCAGAGGAGGCGTACAGTGCCATCATCTCGACGGCGCGAGAAATCGATTGGCGATTACTGATGCCGGACGAAATAGCTTAACACTCCTCGAGGAGAATCACTCGATTGCCTGAGCCACCCGGATCGTCAGTCGCTCAGCCGTAGAGATGAGTGGCCGCGACGAATGAGCGGATCAGCCGGGGTCGAGCCCGCATCCGAACGACGGCGCGTCGGAGTTCCCGGCCCAGCTCCTTCACGTCGTGCGGAGCGTAGCTGGCGAGCTCGTGGTTCTTCAAGTGTCTCCAGACCCACTCGTCGGGGTTGAGCTCGGGACTGTATCCCGGGAACCGATGCGCCTCGATCCGAGGGTGAGCTCGGAGGAACGCCCGAGTCTCGTCGGAGCGGTGCGGTCGACCCCCATCCCAGAAGACCAGGATCGGTCGGCGTCGGATGTGCCGCAGCAGGTGGCGGAGGAACTCCACCACCTGCTCGGTGGCGATCGTGTCCGGATGGACTTGAAGGTAGAGCTTCCCTCGGGGCGTCACGCCGCTAATCGCCGAGAACTTCGGCCAACGACCCTGGTGGATCAGCACCGGGGTCTGGCCCAGGTCTTCGCGACATAGGGGATGAGGGAGAACCCACTCTCGTCGACGAACACTACAACAGCTCTTCGGCGTCGGGCTTCTTTTTATGCCGTGGCCAGGAGCGCCGACGCCAGTTCCGCACCGCGACGAGGTTCTTCTCTCGGGCTTGACGTCGGGGACGCTGCCACGAGAGTCCCTGGCGCTTGAGCATGCGCCACATTGCGGTCTCGGAGTAGCGCAGGCCCCACTGAGCCTCGGCGATCTTCACGACGCGGGGGATCGTCCAGAGGTCGG
This sequence comes from Thermoplasmata archaeon, assembly GCA_030037855.1. Lineage (GTDB taxonomy): Archaea > Thermoplasmatota > Thermoplasmata > Lutacidiplasmatales > UBA184 > Lutacidiplasma. Next base: position 10,632 of record JASHPY010000027.1, read on the forward strand.
TGGAGAACCCGTAGGCGAGCGCTCCCTTCGCGAGCATCTCGGGGAGAGCGGATTGGTGGTCCCTCGACACCAAGGGGGGGCGACCGGGCCGAGGGATCGCCCGGAGGGCCTCCGGACCTCCGCGGTCGAGAGCGCTGTTCCAATGACAGACGGCGACCGGGGTCACTCCGAGCCGACGGGCCACCTCGGCCTGAGAGAGGCCGGAACGTAGGAGAGCGAGTCCGGTGTGTCGGCGTTCCTCGAGAGTCGCGGCGTCACGATGGCGCAGAGCCCAGCGTCCCATGCCCCGGGGCAGAGCACATCCCGGATAATAACCTAATTACGCAGGAGTCAGTAACTGGCGCGCGCTGGCAGAGTCCGTCAGCGTTGCCTCGGCGACAAGCGATGCGATACTGTCAGTCATTCTCGGTTCGATGGCGAAGAACGGGTGCACATTACCGTTGGCGGCGCTGGTGATGGACCTGATTTCGCTAGTCATCGATTGGGTTGTGTGGGCCTCTCATCTGGGAGACCTAGTGGTTATTTCAGCGGTCGCCGGGATCTTCGCAACCTTGCTAGCGACGCTCGGCTTAGTCTTGGCTTCGGCAAGTCAGGTCAGGATTCTGAACCACCTTGATGTGGGGCTCGCCAGCGTCGCGCTTGGGGGCAGCCCTGTCTGACAATGCCTTGGTATACTAATGTCGACTGACAAAGACTTGGAGCCACCGCTTGAATTCGACCTCCAAGCGATCAATCAAAGACTGTACACTACTCGTCGACCGGGCAGATACCTCGGGCTCGGGGTGGCCATCGGCCTGACGATTATCGCAGTCACGGTCACGGTCGCGCGTTTCGCTCCCATTGTCGATAGCCTGGCTCGCCCCTCCGCGACGGGGCTCGTCTACCTAGTCATCATGGCTTCGGCCCTCGGGTCGGCCGCCCTTGTCGGTTACTTGTTCTTCGCCTTCGCACCAGGACCTGTTTCTTTGCAGGTAGACGAGTCGGAGTTGCGAATCATCTACTCCGAAGGGAGACTGAGGGTGCTACCTTGGATAGATCCCGATCTTAGGTTCAAACTGCTCGACTTTAGCGCTCATGATTCCGAAATGACTGACTACGGATCGGCGTACTTCCTAGAACTGAGCTGGGGTCAGTGGATTGCACTCTCGCGCGCCGCGTTCGACTCAATCTTGCGAGCCGTGAAGGAGCACGAACTCGCGACGACATCGTTTCTAGGCTTCGCAGGGTACGGGTTTCCCCCGGTCGTTCGGTACGTTCACCAACCCGGCACCCGAGTTCGAGCATGGTTTCGGAGGCAGATCCCGACGACTCCGAGCTAGAAGCCGCGCCCAATTTCGGGCATGAACCTCCGGCGTCGAGGCGGCTCCCTTCCCACCCGACTCCGTTCCAGTCTCTTCCCTGCCTAGAGCCCGCAGCCACCAGAAGTTGAACCGGCGGGGGAGGTGCTCCCGGCGGGATTCGAGCTCCTGCGAACGTCCCACCCCGCCGCGCTCCGTCGTTCCGAACCCTCCGGTGCGATTCGTAGCGAGACGGGCCGGAACGTCGTCGCTGCGAGCTCGAGCGCGCCCCGCTCGAGCGTCCACCGCTTAGGTCTCGGCTCCCGTGGCCGCCCGAGAAGGACGGGCCCGTCGATCCGCGGGAGCGGTCGGGGCCCGCTCGTTCAGCTCCGCATCCAGTCGCACCAGGAGCGCCCGCAGCCCCTCGAGGTCCTCCTCGGACCAGCCGCGGAAAACGGAGCCCCCCCGGTGAGCTTGGGCTCCGTGGAAGCGTCGGTGAAGCTCCTCGGCTTTCAGGGTGGCCTCGACCCGATGGATGCGTCGATCGGTCAGGTCCGGGCGCCGACGGATCACTCCCTCGCGCTCGAGATCGTCCAGGATCCCGGTCACGTGGCCAGGGGTGACGCCGAGGTACCGCGCGATCTCGCGCTGGGACGAGCCCTGCTTGCGGACTGCGAAGTGGAGCGCGAGGTGGTGCAGGGACGTGAACGACGGCGGTCCGGCCGCGCCCTCCTTCGGTCCGAACGCTCGCGCAGCGACCCGACGGAGGAGCCCGAGGGTCTCGTCGGCGGTTTCCTGACGATGGCGCGGGGCGCGGCTCACGAACGACGCTGAGACGCGGGGTCGGGATATCGATTGCTGATCAAATAGTTCTGTAGAAAACTATTTGCTACAGAATCGACGTGGGCCGGGGATGAGGCCACGACGGTGAAGGCCGCGGTACTGCACACGAAGGGGGACGTCCCCCGCTACGAGGATTTCCCGGATCCGGTGCCCGCGCCGGACGAAGAGGTGCTCCGAGTCCGGGCGATCGCCCTCGAGAACGTCGAGCGGGCGACGGTCGCCGGAACGCACTTCGCCTCGGCCCAGCTCCTGCCGCACCTACCGGCGGTGGTGGGCATCAAGGGGATCGCGGTCGCGTCGGACGGCCGCCTGGTCGGTTTCGGAGGGGTCCGGTCCCCGTACGGGGCGATGGCCGAGCTCGTACCGGTCGGCCGGGGCGGGAAGCTGCAGGTTCCGATCCCCGAGGGAGTGACTCCGGGTGCGGCGGCGGCAGTGTTCACGTCCCTCGCCAGTTCGCTCGTTCCGCTTCAGGCCGTCGTGAAGCTCGAACCGGGCCAGACGGTCCTCGTCAACGGGGCGACCGGCTTCGCGGGGCGACTGGCCGTGCAGGTGGCCCGGCTCCTCGGCGCCGGACGTGTGATTGGCTCGGGCCGCGATCCGGAGGGATTGCGGGAGATCCGGGGTCTGGGCGCCGACGCGGTGATCGATCTGGCCCAGCCCGACGCGTCGGTCCTGGCGTCGATTCGATCGGCCGAGGAGAACGATCGGATCGACGTCGTCCTCGACTACCTCTGGGGCCATCCCACGGAGTTGTTGCTCCGGGCCTTCACCCCGGATCGGTTGATCCACCCCCTGGCGGGTGAGCGGCGGGCACGACGCACTCGGCTCGTGGAGATCGGGGAGTCGGCCGGGGCCGAGATTCGACTGGCCGCGGACGCAGTCCGCACAGCGGGCGTGGAAATTCTCAGCGCGTCCGGCGGCCAGTCGCCGGAGTCGGTGGCCCGGGTGTTCTCCGTGGCATGGGAGTGGATCCGCGCTTCGAAGGTCCGCGCCGACGTTCGGGAAGTGCCCCTGCGTGATGTCGAGTCGGCCTGGCGGAAGCCTGCGCCCCCGGGGGCGAGGATCATCCTCGTGCCGTAGGTTCGGGACCCGCGCCGCCCGAGCGCGGGAGGTGCTCCCGGCGGGATTTGAACCCACGTTGGAGGGTGTCCTCGGCATCGTTCGATGCCTCGAAGGCCCTCTATCCTTGACCGGACTAGACTACGGGAGCACGGGGGCGATGAGGCATCCCATCGCTTGAAGTGTTACCCCGGTTCCGTCCGAACGGACCCGGAGTCTACTTCGGAGCTGGGATCGGCCCGAAGACCTTGTGGGCGACGTACTTCTCCTCGAGTCGCCGGACGTCGTCGGCCCCGAGGCGGAGATCGAGGGCGCCTACGGCGTCGGAGACCTGGTCGGGGTGCGTGGCGCCGAGTATCACGGCGGGGACCTCGGGCTTGCTCAGCAGCCACGCCAGCGCCACCTGGGGCACGCTCACACCCTTCTCCCGGGCCACCTCGCGCACGACGTCGAGCACGTCGAAGTCGTTCTCGAAGAAGTACGAGTCCCGAAGGACGCGGCTCGTCTCAAAACGAATCGACCGTCCGGTCTCTCCCTTCCGGTACTTGCCCGAGAGGAAACCCATCGCGAGCGGGCTATACGGGATTACGGCGATGCCGAACTGTCGGCAGAGCGGGATCATCTCCCGTTCTTCCTCTCGATAGACGAGGCTGTAGCGATTCTGCATGGTCGAGAAGCGCTCGAGGCCGAGCTGCTCCGAGGTCGCGAGGGCCTGCATGAACTGCCAGCTGTACATCGCCGAAGCGCCGAGGTGGCTCACGGTGCCGTCGCGTACGAGCCCCGTCAGGGCCTGCAAGGTCTCGGCGATCGGGGTCCGGTAGTCCCACCGGTGGATCTGGTACAGTTCGAGCCGCCGGCGGCGGAGCCGGAGGAGGGAGCCCGCGACCTGCTGTCGGATCCACGCGGGAGCGAGGCCCGAGTTCTGAGGGTCCGCGCCGAACGGAAGGCCTACCTTCGTCGCGACGAACGTGTCGGGGCGGCCCTCGAGCGCCGCGCCGAGGATCTCCTCGGAGCGCCCGTCGGAATAGACGTCGGCGGTATCGAAGTAGTTGACCCCGAGGTCGACGGCTCGTTGGATTACCCGGTTCGCTGCCTCCCCGTCCAGCATCCAAGGCTGTTCGTTCCCGAACGACATGCCGCCCAGCCAGATTCGGGAGACCCGCGCCCCGGTTTTCCCCAGTTCCGCGAACTTCACGCGATCACCTTCGGAGGTCGTCGACCGGCCCGATGCGGTGGGGTCTCACCCACCCTTCGAGTACGGTGCGTGCCCCGGGCCGATGCGGGTAGGCCGCCGCAATGCGGTCGGGTGTCGTGGAGACGTCCACGATGCCGACGGACAGTAGGTCAGGGCGCGGGGGAGATACTCCGCGAGCGCCCGACCCGTGGAGGAAGGAAACTTTGGCCTCGTCCGCTGCCTCGCCGGTCGAGGCTCCCCGACCGTACGGGCCCGGCGGGAAGGGGGGCGACGTCTCGCGCCTGCGATCGAAGCGCTCCCTCGCGCTCGTCCGAGCCCGGCCGGGACTCATTTGCTTCGGGACGCGGCCTTCTGGGGATAGGCCTCGTAGTGCAGGACCAGTTCCCCGTACGGCATGTGGCTCGCGGAGAGGAGCTTCAGGTTCGTCTGCGCTATCATCGGGTCCCAGTACCGGGGCCCACGACCGTACACGACAGGCATCACGAGGAACCAGTAGTCGTCCGCGAGGTTGCGACGCAGGACCTCGTGGACCACCCGGGGCCCTCCCTCGATGATGATGTTCCCGCCCTTCTCCTTCCGGAGCTTCGCCACGATCTTCGCGAGGTCACCCTTCACGACCCGCGAGTTCTCCCAGTCGGTCTTCTTCAGGCGGTGCGAAAGGCAGACCTTCTCCACCCGGTCGAGGAAGCGGGAGTAGTCGAACAGGAACTTCGGGTCGTTCGGCTTCCGCCCCTTGAGCGAGTGGACCCGGCGGTGGCCGGTGAACGAGCGACGGCCCATGACCACCGTCGTGACGTCCGAGTACCGGTCGGTCCACATCCTCCGGAAGAACTCGTCCGGATCGTCCCGGTCCCCCGACGGGAGGTCGTAGCCGGGATACTTCGGGAACTCGCCGCGTCCGTCGAGGGTCATGTACACGTTGGCGGTGACTTTTCTCATGTTCGCGCTCCGGGGTGCCGGGAGAGGCGCCCCGGCGCCTATCAATCCGTAGGGGAATCAAAGTAGGACGGGCCGGAGGGCCGCGCTCCCCGCCGCCGGGCGTCGCCGGTCGGTCCGGGCGCCCGTCGCGGGTCTTCGCTTCAGTGCGACCGTCCCGCCGGACGGACGCCCGACGTCGCCCGGTGCGCGAGCGCCGGGAAGTACTCCGGCCGCCGCTCCCCGGTGGCGGCGTAGATCGCCTTCTCCGCGATCTTGCAGGCGTTGTCGCCGACCCGCTCGAGATGGCGCGCCGCGAGAAGGTAGCGGCCGAGCCGCTCGGTCGAAGCGCCTCCCTTCTGCAGGAGGGCGAACACCCGGCCCTCGAGCCGGTCGTAGAGCTCGTCGACGTCGTCGTCGAGGGCGAAGATCGACTTCGCGAGCGTCGTGTCGTCCCGCACGAACGCGTCGATCGACCGCTGGACCATCGCCCGCGCACGCTCGTCCATGCTGCGGAGGAGCTCCGCGGGCGTGGGGTCGGACGGCTCGGGTGACTGCGTCAGGTTCTTCGCGAGGTCGTAGCCGAGCCGGCCCACGCGATCGACGCAGTTCGCGATCTTGAGCACGGCGCCGACTGTCCGCAGGACGCGGCCCTCGGGCTGGAGGGTCGCGATCAGGCGCATCGCCTCCGTCTCGATCGCGATGTCGAAGCGGTCGAGCGGGGAGTCGCGGTCGGCGACGCTCTTCGCGAGCTCGCCGTCGCTCGTGAGGAGCGCCCGGCTCCCGTCGGCGACCATCCCGATCGCGAGGTTCGCCATCGCGGCGACATGGCCCTTCAGGGCGAGGATCGGGTCGTCGGGGTCGTGGCGCGTCGGCGGCGGATCGGTGTCGCTCATGAGAACCTGCCCGTAACGAACTCCTGGGTGAGCTCCTCGCGGGGCCGCTCCAGGATCTCGGCCGTCGGTCCGCTCTCGACGAGGCGTCCCTGGTGGAGGAACGCGACCCGGTCGGAGACGCGGGCGGCCTGGCCGACGTTGTGCGTGACGAGGACGAGCACGATCTCCTCCTTCAGCCGGCGGATTGTCGCCTCGACCCGCTGGGTCGCCATCGGGTCGAGCGCGCTGGTCGGCTCGTCGAGGAGGAGGACGCGGGGGCGGACCGCGAGCGCGCGCGCGATGCACAGGCGCTGCTGCTGGCCGCCGGAGAGCGAGAACGCGGAGCGGTCGAGGTCGCCCTTCACCTCGTCCCAGAGGCCCGAGCGTTCGAGCGCCTCGCGGACCGCGCGGTCGATCTCGTCCTCGGACTCGTGCAGGAGCCGGAGGCCGAACGCCGCGTTCTCGAAGATCGACATCGGGAAGACGGTCGGTCGTTGGAAGACCATCCCGATCCGTCGCCGAACGAGCACCGGGTTGATCGACCGGTCGTAGATGTTCTGCCCGAGGTAGAGGACCTCCCCCGAGACCGAGAGTCCGGGGGTGAGCTCGACCATGCGGTTGAGCGTCCGGATGAACGTCGTCTTGCCGGACCCGGACGCCCCGATCACGGCGGTGAGGCTTCGCCCGGCGAAGTCGAGGTCGATCCGGTCAAGGATCGCCCGCTCCTTCGCCGAGACCGTGAGGTCGTGGACCCGGACCACCGGGCCTCCGTCGGCGGGCGCGATGACGGCCGTCACTGGTAGAGCCCCTCCAGGCGCTTTCGGTAGCGCGCGGCGATGACCCGCACGACGACGTTCAGCACGACCACGACGACCACCACGAGGAACGCGGCCTGGTAGGCGAGCGTCAGCGGGAGCGAACCCGGGGGGCTCGTGTAGCCGGTCCAGATGAGGTACGTGAGGTAGGTGGAGTGCGAGAACAGGCCGGTCGGTACGACGACGTTCGGGGCGACCGTGAGCACGATCGGCGCGGTCTCCCCGAGACCGATCGCCATCGCGAGGAAGATCCCCGTCAGGATCTGGGGGATCGCGATCGGGGTCCCGACCCGAAGGATGTACTGGTACGGACGCGCCCCCGAACCGTAGGCGGCCTCCCGGATCGGGCGAGGGATCGACGAGAAGGCGATGTCGGCGGTCCGGAAGATGTACGGGGTCATGAAGAAGGCGAGCGTGAACGCGCCCGCGATGAACGCGAGCCCCCAGTGCAGGTAGATCACGAGGGCGAAGAAGCCGAAGTAGCCGACGATCACGGACGGCGTGCCCGCGAGCAGGTTCGCCGACATCCGCACCCAACCGGCGGCCCACTCGGGGAGGAACTCGGCGGTCGCGATCCCTCCGAAGAGACCGAACGAGACGGAGAGAGCGGTCGCGACCGCGACCATCTCGAAGGTCGAGATGATCGTCACCCCGAGGGCGTCGGAGCCGTCGAACGGGGCCATGCTCGTCAGCACGGTCACGCTCAACGTCGGGAGGGCGACCGAGGAGATGTAGTAGACCACGTCGAGGATCGGCAGGAGCGCGACGAGGAAGAGCAACGGGAGGAGGTAGCCGATCCAGCGGTCGAAGCCGGTACGGAAGCGAAGGCGCAGCGTGTCCCCCGAGCGCAGGTCGTCCGCGGGGTCGAGCCCGGCCGCTCGGACCGAAAAAGCCGTCGCCATGCGCGGGACCTAGAGGCCGGGCACCTCCTGGGCGTAGATGTGGGTCACGAGCCGGCGGCCGAGCAGGTTGACCACGAGCGTGATCACGAGCAGGACGAGCGCGAGCTCCGCGAGGAGCTTACCGAGGGTCGCGTTCACGAGCGCCGCGTCGAGCGTTTCGAACATGTACGCCGCCATCGTGTTCGTGACGTCGTAGACGTTCGCCGGGAACCGCGCGCTCGAGCCGATCACCATCGCGACCGCGACCGTTTCTCCGATCGCCCGGCCGAAGCCGAGGAAGACGGCGCTGAAGATGCCGCGGCTACCGTGTCGGATCCCGACCCGGCGCATCACCTCCCAGCGGGTCGCCCCCAGCGCGAGCCCGCTCTCCCACAGGTCCCGGGGGATCGACCGCAGCGCGTCCCGGATCAGGAGGGTCGTGATCGGGAGCGCCATCAGCGTGAGGACGATGATCGCGAGCGGGAGGCCGACGCCGGCGGAGGTCGGAGAGGTCGGAAGGCCGGCGAAGCCGGGAAGGAACGAGAGGTGTGCGACCGCCCACGGGTTGATGACGGTCCCTAGGATCGGCGCGAGGACCAGGTACGCCCAAATGCCGTAGACGACGCTCGGGATCCCCGCGAGCAGGTCTACGAACGGGTCGAGGAGTTTCGAGGCGAACGACGGGAGGTACGTCGTCGACGCGATCGCGATGCCCAGCCCCAGGACCATGGAGAGGAAGAGCGCGGGGACCGCGGTCAGGAACGATCCGACGATCACGATCAGGACGCCGTTCGGATTGGACGCGCTGCCCGGCAGGAAGAAGCCCCAGCCGAAGTTGTGGAACCCGGTCGCGGAGACCAGTGTCGCGACGATCGCGACCACGATCGCCGCCGGGACGAGCGCGAGGACGAACGGGAGGCTCTTCCCGGGCAGAGCGATCCCGCGCCCTATCGGAGCCTTCCTGGAAGGGGGGGCCGAGGTCCGCGGAGGAAGGGGTTCCGGAGCCCCGGTCGGGGCCGTCGTCGGCGCGGAGCTCACGGGGTCGTCCGGGTGGGGTCCTCGTGCGAGTCGTCTACGACGTGGACACCGACGCGAGGATCTGCGCGTCGTATCCCGCGACCTCCGCCGTCAACGGCAGGAAGCCTACCTGGTCGATCCACTCGGAGGGCACGCTCCCCGCGCCCCAGTTCCCGGTCGAGATCGCCCACTGGAGGAACGTGACCGTCGCCGCGAGGTTCGCGCTCGTGACCGCGGTTCCCGCCGTCGGCGAGAGCTTGATGATCAGGTACTCGAGGTTCACGATCGGGTACGGGTTCGGGCTCGCGCTCGTGGGATTCGACCCCCCACCGCCCGCGACCAGGTTGACCGCGCCCGCCCAGCTGCCGCCGAGGATCAGGCTGACCGCCATCCCGTAGGTCCCGAAGTCGATCTGCTGGAGCCCGAGGTTCGCGTCCTGCGCGATCGTGCCGCTGGCCCCGCCCGTCGGCAGCACGTAGTTCGCCGCGTTCGTGCCCCCGGAGGCGGAGAGCGAGAGGTTGTCCCCGACCGCCGCGTACTGAAGTCCGCCGGCGATCGCGCTCGCGGCGTAGCTGACACCGATGTAGGCGATCGAGTACTCCGTCTTCGCGGCGCCCGAGACCATCCCCGAGTTGCCGGTCGCCCCCGTGACGTGGCTGTCCACGGTCGTGAGGCTCGCGGTGGACGGCTTACCGTACGGCCACGAGGCCGTCGACATGTAGACGTACGACGTGAACAGGAACGTATCCCCGCTCGAGTCCGACCGGGCGTACGGGACGATCGTGGCGCTCGGGAGGGTCACGCTCGGGTTCGCCGCCTGGATCAACGAGTCGTTCCAGTTCGTGATCGTGCCGTCGTAGATGTCCGCCAGCACCGTGCCGTTCAGGTTGAGGTGCCCCGAGACCCCGGGCAGGTTGTAGAAGATGTACTGCGCCGAGATCGCGGCGGGGAAGTTCGCGACGTTGTCCGCGCTCGCGTTCGTGAGGTAGCCATCGGACGCGCCCAGGTTCACGAGATTGTGGATCGCCTCGTCCTGCCCCGTGCCGCTACCGCTCGAGGCCGGCGTGATCGTCGCGGCCGAGTAGTTCGCCGCCCAGCGGGTCATCAAGGGGTAGAACAGGCTCGATCCGGTCTCGGAGAGCGCCGGTACGCTCGAGCCCGAGCTCGAGCTCTTCGGGTTCACGGTGGGGTACACGAAGTATCCCGCGGCGATCCCGACCAGGAGAAGGACGATCGCGATCGCGATCGCCGCCCCCACTCCGATCGTGCTCCCCCGCCGCCGGGCGGGGGCCGAGAGCTGTTCGACTTGTGGCGTCCCTGCCGTACTCTGTGCACTCATTGGTTTCTCACCAGGTCCATCAATCGACGGCGCGAGGCCACCGGTCGTCCGCCGACCCGTCCGCCCGCGGCCGGTGTTCGTTCGCCATCGGGCGGGAGACCGCCCGGAGGCGATATATAGTAAACTAATTTAGAATGTATATTCGACAATAGTTCGATATATGCTACGACGACTCAAGCATTGGCTCAGGAGCTCCCGGCCCCGCCCGGAGCCCTCTTAGCAGCGGGCGCCTCCCCCCGGCCACGGAGCGCTGGCTGGTGCGCTTCGGCTACGACGGGGCGGACTACGCGGGGTGGGCCCGTCAGCCGGGCCGACGGACGATCGAGGGCGAGATCCGTCTCGGCCTGACCCGCGTCGGGGTGGTGCGCGGGACCGCACGGCTCGAGGTTGCGAGTCGTACGGACCGGGGCGTCAGCGCTCGGGCGAACGCGCTCACGGTGTCGAGCGAGCTCGCGGGTCCCGAGCTGCTCGACCGGCTGAACCGGATCGATCCCCGGATCTTCTTCACGGCCGCGACGAGGGTATCGGACGCGTTCCGGGTCCGACGGGCCCTCCGCCGAACGTACCGGTACTTCGAGCCGGGGGGGTTCGGAGCCGCCGCGCGCGTGCGGGCCGCCGCCCGGCTCTTTGCGGGAACGCTCGACGTGCGGTCGTTCGGTCGCGGGGTGCCGGGGGAGGAGCCGGTCTGGCGACCGGTCGACTCGGTCACGGTTCGAACGGTCCGCGGCGGCGCGGTCGTCGAGGTTCGGGCCCGTTCGTTCGTGTGGGGGATGGTCCGCAAGATCGTCGCCGCGCTCCGGGAGGTCGACGCGGGGCGGCTCTCCGTGCCGCGCCTCCGCGCGGCGATCGAGGGCCGGAGTCGGCTGACGCTCCCGATGGCCGAGCCCGAACCATTGGTCCTCTGGACGGTCGAGTGCGGGATCCCCTGGGAGAGCGTCTGGCGCGGGCCGAGCCGGCATCAGGTGGGCCGGGCGCAGCGCCTATCCCGGGAGCGGTGGGCGCGAGGCGAGGTGCTGCGCGCGCTCTCCGACGGCGGTCGATCGGGTCGGACCCGGAAGTAGACGCTCGCCGCGCCGCTGTCGCGTCAGCCGACGCGTTCCCACCGCTCGAGCTTCTGGACCGAGCCGAGCGTCGAGCCGCGCTGGATCTCCTCGCGGACCCGGTTCTCGTGCTCGAGCACGTCGAGCGCCCGGTTCGCGATCTCCTGCGCCCGCTCCCTCGGGACGACCACGACCCCCGACAGGTCGCCGACGATCCAGTCACCGGGGCGCACGCGCTGTCCGCCGACCACGACCTCGACCCCGATCTCGCCGTGCCCCTTCGGCTCGCCCGCGTCCGGGCTCACGTTCCGGCTGAAGACGGGGAACCCGAGCTCGAGGATCGCGTCGATGTCCCGGGCGGCGCCGTCGATCACGACGCCCGCGACCTTCCGACCGTGCGCGCTCCAGCTCGCGAGCTCGCCCCACATGCCGGTCATCCCCCCGCCCGCGTCGACGACGATCACGTCCCCCGGACCCGCGCGGTCGATCGCCTCGATCGGTTTCGCCCAGTCGCCGTCCCGGGTGACGACCGTGACGGCCGGTCCGACCATCTTCACGGTCCGGTCCTTGAGATGCGGTACGATCCCGTGCATCGCGCCCTTCCGCTGGAGGGCGTCGGTGACGTTCGGGCTCGAGACCTTGAGGAAGGCGGCGCGGAGGTCGTCGCCGCTGTAGCGACGGTAGAGCTCGGAGGTGACCTCGCGCTCGGTCGCCATCGCCTCCCGGATCCGCCGGGTCGCCTCGACGATCTTCGGGCTCTTCGTGATCGCCCCGCCGACGATCAGGATCTGCGCCCCCGCGCGCACCGCCCCGGCGACCGACTCGGAGTTGAGTCCCCCCGCGACCGCGACCGGGATCGGGGAGGCCTTCGCGAGCTCGGCGAGGACGGCAAACGGGGTCTTCGCCTGCATCTGCATGTCGATGCCGACGTGCCAGCAGACCGCGGCCGCCCCGAGCTCGGCCGCGCGCTTCGCGCGCGCGAGCGGCTCCGCGACGCCGAGGAGGTCGACCACGACCTCCGCTCCGTAGAGCTCGCCGCCGCGCACGCCGTCCGCGATCGTGTCGTCGTCGGCGGCCCCGAGGATCGTGACGAGGTCGGCCCCGGCCTTCGCGGCGATCTCGACCTCGAACGCCCCGGTGTCCATCACCTTCATGTCGGCGACGATCCGCTGCGCGGGGAACGCCTTCTTCAGCTCGCGGACGGCGTCGAGCCCCTCGCTCTTGATGAGGGGGGTTCCCGCCTCGATCCAGTCGGCGCCGCCCTCGACCGCTTCCTTCGCCGCGAGCAGGGCGCGGGAGAGGTTCTCGAAGTCGAGCGCGACCTGGAGCACGGGCCGCTCGATGCGCATGGGGCGCCGAGGAGGACGGCCCGTATAAGCCATGGTCGGGATGGCCCGGCCGTGCCGCCGGTCGCCCCGGGGAACGTCCGGGTCCTCCGGGGCGACGCGCGTCGTCTCGAGGGGATCGACGACGCGTCCGTCCACCTCGTGGTCACCTCGCCGCCCTACCCCATGATCCCGCAGTGGGACTCGTTGTTCGCGCGGCTCGGGGCCCACGACTACGCCGGGATGCATCGCGTGCTCGCGGACGCCTGGGCGGCGGCGCACCGCGTCCTCGTCCCGGGCGGGATCCTGGCGATCAACATCGGCGACGCGATGCGGACGATCGACGGGGAGTTCCGGCTCTGGCCGAACCATGCCACCACCGTCACGGCGGCCGAAGCGGCCGGCTTCCGCTCCCTGCCCTACGCGCTCTGGAAGAAGCCGATGAACCGACCCAACGCGTTCCTCGGCTCCGGCTTCGAGCCGCCCAACGCGTACGTGACGCTCGACTGCGAGTACGTGCTGCTCTTCCGGAAGGGCCGGTTGCGACGTCTCCCGCCGCACGACCCCGCCCGGGCCCAGAGCCGCTACTCCCGGGCCGAACGGGACCGATGGTTCAGCCAGGTGTGGACCGACATCCGGGGCGCGCGCCAGGGCGCGGAGGGCCGGAGGACCGCGGCGTTCCCGGCGGAGATCCCGGAACGTCTCGTCCGGATGTTCTCCCTGGTCGGCGAGACCGTGCTCGATCCGTTCGTCGGCACCGGAACGACGCTCCTCGCCGCGGCGCGGTGGGGTCGGAACGCGATCGGGGTGGAGTGGGATCCGGGGGTGTTCCGCGGCCTGGCTCAGCGGGGCCGCGCGCTCGGCTGGGAGGTCGTCACTCCTTCGCGGCCGGGAGCGCGGGTCGGGCGCGGTGTTCGAGCTCCTCCTCGACGGCGGTCCGGAGGTACTGGAGCGCCGACGGGCTGAGCCGGTCCATGTGGAGGAGCAGATAGTGGAGGTAGATCCGTTCCGGCCGGTGCATCGGGCCGCCGGATCGTGCCGGGTTGCCCGGGTACGCGTCGGTGTGGGCCGGGTGATGCTGCAGCGTTTCCGCGTGGTGCTCGTGGTCGGAGCCGTGGTAGTCCCGGCCGATCGGGCCGATCAGCGGCGGATAGACGTGCCCGACCGGATCGTACGGCTCCTCGGTCGCGCCCGAGCCGTGCTCCGCGCGGGGGGTCGTGACCCGCTTGCCTTCTAGGTACGGATGGACCGGTCGCTCCGGGTCCTGGAGCTCCCCGATGGGACGACCCGCGACGTCCTCGACGATCGACTTCAGGCTCCAGCTCGCGCGCCGGCGCGGGGGGCCCGCGGCCGTCGCCTCCGCGTCCACGTCTCCCGCTCTCGCTCCGCCTTCTTAAAGACCCGTTTCGAGCGGCACCCGGAACCCCGGGATCCTACCCTCCGAGGGTCGCTTCCA
>JASHPY010000007.1 GCA_030037855.1 Thermoplasmata archaeon
GCGGGAGTCGGCACGGGCGTCGGGGCAGCCACCGGAGCGGGCGCCGGCGCGGCCGCCGCGGGCGCGGCGGGGGTCGACGGGGCCGATGTCGTCGGCGCGGCGACCCGGGTTCCACACTGGGTGCAGAACGCGCTTCCCGGAGCCAGAGGTTTCCCGCAGTTCGCGCAGTGGGCAGCGGCCATGAACGTAACTTGGCCTCCCGGCAATTGAGGCTTCCGATACCTGCCATCTCGGCCCGGATCGACCCCGGTCCGGGGAGCTCGAGCGTTCGCTCGACCGCGGTCGCTTCCGCGACAACGATGTAAGCCGGCCGGACTCCGGGGCGTCCCGGTGGTCTCGTTGGAGATCGCATTCGCGTTCGTTTTCGGTCTCGCGCTCGGCTTCTCGCTGACGATCCCGCCCGGGCCGATGAATGCGCTCATCGCGGCCCGGTCGGTCGCCTCGCTGCGCGCCGGGGTGATCACCGGGTGCGGGGCGATGAGCGCGGACCTCATCCTGGGGATCCTGGTCTACGCGCTTCGCTCGGAGGTCGACCTCGGCTCGGTCGTTCGTTGGGTCTACGCGGTCGGAGCGGTCGTGATGGTGTTCCTCGCGATTCGGTTGCTCCGCCCTCCGACCGCCGAGGCGCTCCCGTCTCCGGCCGGCGTGCGCACCTACTCGCAGGCGATCCTGGTCGGACTCTCGAACCCGTTCCAGATCGTTTGGTGGTTGACGGCCGGGCTCGCGTTCGCCTACCTCGGGGGAGTCATCCTCTTCGTCGGGCTCTTCTCCGCGGTCGCCGTCTGGGTCGTCGGGTTTCCGTACGCCCTGCATGTCGGCACGCGGGGCCGTCCCGGCGTGGCGCGCGCGGTCGTGTACGTCTCGGCAGCGATCCTGTTCGCGTTCGCGGTGTACTTCGCCGTGCTCGCGGCGTGATCACGTGCGCGCGACGGGCGCGCCCTTCAGCCGGTCCGCGTACTTCTTCCGGAACTTGGCCACTTTCGGGGCGATCGTGAACTGGCAGTAGCCCCCCGACGGGTTGCGCCGGTAGTAGTCCTGATGGTACTCCTCCGCGGGGTAGAACGCGGTGAGCGGCACCACCTGGGTCACGAACTTCTTCGGCCAGAGCTGTTCTGCCTCGAGCTCGCGGATCACCTGCTCCGCGGTCGACTTCTGTCGCTCGTCGTGATAGAGGACGATCGAGCGGTACTGCGAACCCACGTCCGCGCCTTGGCGGTTGAGAGTCGTCGGGTCGTGGACCGTGAAGAAGATCGTCAGCAGGTCGTGGTAGGAGATCTGTCGGGGGTCGAACGTGACCTGCGTGACCTCCGCGTGTCCGGTGCGACCGGTGCAGACCTCTTCGTACGACGGGTTCGGTGTCGTGCCGCCCGCGTACCCCGAGACGACGCGCTCGACCCCCCGCAGCTCGGTGAACACCGCCTCGGTGCACCAGAAACAGCCTCCGCCGAGCGTCGCGACCTCTCGCCCCGCGGACGTCGCCTGCGCCGCCATGACCGCTCCCGAGACTACATCGGTCGCGGATAAGGCGTCCCCGCGGCCGGAAGGGCGATCTCCCGGTCAGGCTCGAGCTAATGAGCGTCTGACGCTCGGAGCCGACGGTGGTCCACGTGGCGACGTGTCCCGAATGCGGTGCGGAGGTCGCGTACTCCGTGCAGGAGGCGCGGGTCCTGACGGGGACCTGCGGCGAGTGCCACCGAGTGACCACGCTCGTGCAAGGCGGTCTGCCGCTCGGGACCCCGGGGTCCGAGGCGGAAGCGAGTGCTACCGAGGAGTCCTCGAGCCCGCCGGCCGCGGGACCCGAATGCGCGACCTGCGGGGAGCCGCTCGTAGTGACGGCCCGGGACGACGGCACGCTTCAGGTCGAGTGCGCGGAGTGCGGCACGCGGACGACGTTCGTGCCGGCCGGTCGCGGGGCCCCGCGGGGGGCGCCCGAGGGCTCCGAACGGTACCGACCGCGCGGCTCGGACGAGGGACGCGAGGGGGGCGGCCCCTCCCGATCGAGGCCGTGCCGACAGTGCGGCGCGCCGCTCACGTTCACGACGGATGACGAGGGCAACCTTACGGGAGAGTGTGCCTCGTGCGGGAATCGGTTCACGCTTCCGCCACGCCGAGACGGGGGTCCGTCCCGCGACCGCGGTGGGTATGGGGCCGGCAGGCCCTCGCGGTACGGGCGCGGCGGGGGCGGATGGTCCGGCGGGGGGAAGCCGAGGTACCGGGAGCGCTCGGGGGGGTACCGCGCCGCCCCGCGTCGAAGAGAGTCCGACGAGGGCGACGGGGAGTCTCCGCGCCGCCGTCGACCGCGCCGCGAGTGAACCGACCGACCGTCCCCCGACTCCGCGTCCGGGACCGACTCTCCCGAACGCCCCCGCCGCCTTCTCGCGACACGATGGGGCGAATGCGACCCGTCGCTCGGGGCCGCTGAGGTTCGTCGAAGCACCGCCCGGGGCGCGACGGACCCGAGGTCGGCCGCTGGCCCGCCCTCTTAATCCCGATCCGTTCGGTGGGGGAGAGGCGTCGCGTACCTATGACCGACCACGGAACGCGTCGCCGCCCGGTCGCCCCGCCGTACTCCCTCACCGCTCGGATCTACGACCAGATCTACGCGGGGAAGGACTACGCGAAGGAGGCCCGCCAGATTCGCGCTTGGGTCCGCGAGTACGGACCTCCTCGAGCTCGAACGCTGCTGGACGTCGCGTGCGGGAGTGGGGGGCACCTGGCCTACCTCGCGCCGTCGTTCGAAGCGACCGGTCTCGACCTCAACGAGGGGATGCTACGGGTCGCCCGGAAGCGGCTGCCCCGAGTCCGGTTCGTCCGGGGTCGGATGCAGTCGTTCCGGCTGGCGGAGCGATTTGACGTGATCACCTGCCTGTTCTCCGCGATCGGCTACGTCGGGGGACGACGCGAGCTGCGGCAGACGTTCCGTACGTTCGCCCGGCACCTGAACCCGGGCGGGCTTCTGGTCGTGGAGCCGTGGCTGCGGCCCGGCGTGTATTCCGCCGGGGCCGTCCATCTCCAGACCTTCGGGACCCCCCGTTACCCGATCGTCCGGATGAACAGTTCCGAACGGCGGGGCGACCGCTCGATCATGGACATGCACCACCTGGTCGCGACGCCGAAGGGGATCCGGCACTGGGTCGAGCGACACGACATGGGCCTCTACGACGTCGCGACGTACCTCGCGGCGCTCCGCTCCGCGGGGCTCCGCCCCCGGTACCGTGCGCATGGGCTGGTGACGCGCCGCGGCGTGTACCTTGCGGTCCGTCCGGCGCACCCGCCGGCTACTCGAGGACGACCGTCTTCTCGGCGGCGGCGCGGAAGTTGACCTTCCGGTGCGTGCCGTCGCACAGCGGCTTGTGCTCGGAATGACCGCACCGGCAGAACGCAAGGTTCGCCTTCCCGTCGATCAACACGAGGTTCGGCCCGTTCTCGATCGACTGCACCACGACTTTCGGCATACCGGGGGGGTACGGCACTCCGGGCGGATAAGCGTCCTCTGACCCGGAGGACAGGGGGTTACCCGCAGGGGAGCGTCAGCGGTCCCCGGGCGACGGGACGAAGACGAGCGAGATCGAGTTCACGCAGTGCCGAGTGTTTTTCGGGGTGAATCTCTCGCCCTCGAAGACGTGCCCGAGGTGGCCGTCGCACGTCGCGCACCGGATCTCGACGCGCTCCCCGTCCCGGTCCGGGATTCGCCGGACCGCTCCCGGCACCTCTTGGTCGAAGCTCGGCCAGCCGCAGCCGGCGTCGAACTTGTCGTCCGAGCGATAGAGCACGGCGCCGCATCGCTTGCACGCGTACGACCCCTTCCGCGAGAACTGTTCGTACTCGCCCGAGAACGGCATCTCGGTTCCCCCGTGGACGATGACCCGCTCCTCGGCGGGCGTGAGCTTGCGGAAGTTCGGGCGGGGTCCGGCGGCCATATCCCCCGGAGCCGGCGCACGGATATTACGCTCCGCTCGCCGACCACGGGGGCCGACGACCCCGGGGAGCTCAGGTCGGAGACCCGGGCTCTCCGGGGGGCCAGGACCACAGCGGCGCGCGGTACGAGGCGTTGAGGAAGACCGTCCCCGAAACGCTCGGCGTGATCCAGAACGAGTAGAGAGGTTCCGGGACTCCGGTCGCATGGAACGAGAACGTCCCCGAGCTAGCGTTGGCCGAGAAGATCGTTCCCGGCGCTCCCTGGACCGTGAGGTTCACCGGTGCCGCCGGCACGGCAGCCCAAGTGACCGTGACCACCGCGCCCTGAGGGAACTCCTGGAAATTGAGATTGGTCCCGCCGCCCGGTAGCGAGAGAGCCAACGAGGACGACTGCGGGATCGGAACGAGGAGGAGGGCCGCGAAGATCACGACCAGGACGGTCCCCGCGACCGTGACGTACCGGCCCACGCGTCGCCACCAGGACCGGAAGACGGCCGGGTGACGGCGGCGACCGACGGCGAACAGCGCGATGCCTCCCGTCAGCGACGCGACGGCGACCGCGTCGACGGCCTCGGGCACGATCTCAGCCCGCGGGGAGATGTAGATCGGAAGTAGCCCGTGGCTGAGCCCAAGCATCGAAACCGGGAGGCTCAGCCCGAGCAACAGGAGACCACTCCCGAACACGACGAGGAACACGGCGCTGCTCCTGACGTTCCACACGGACGTCGAGTCGGCTCGTCCCGATCCCCCGACCGTCGCCGGGCTGAGAGCTCCGTACCGGGACCCGTAGCACGCCACGAGGCCGGCACCGGCCCCGAGAATGAGCGTGACCGCGAGCAGCACCGCGATCGAGCCCACGGACGGCACGGAGGGATAGCTGGCCGTCGGCTCGGGCTGGACCCCCGCGGCCAAAAGCCATGCGAGAAAGAGGGCGATCCAGATCAGCGCGTAGCCGATAAGGGTGAGAAGGAGCCGCTCTCCGCGTTGCCCAGCGTCCAGACCAACCGAGGCGGGGGCAGAGCCCGTGGTGGAGTGCATATCCGGTCGGAGCGACCCGTGAGTGGATGCCCTTCGAAGGCACATGAACCCACCGAACGGCGGGACGGCGCCGGGGTCGGGAGCGATAACGGGTGTACGCGTACGGCCTGACAGGAACCGGGTCCGTTCCGATCTACTTCGAGGGGAACCGGTGCTTTTCGCGGCCCGCGGGCAGGAACCCGCAACGGACCGAGTCGGGGGCACCGGACTCACGGGCGAGCGCCCGGTCGGATGGACGCGTAGGAGTCCACGCATCCGAGGTCCGGTCCGGAGGAGCGGACTCTGCACGCCGGACCGGCTCGACCGAACGACGGTTTCTCGCCGGGCTTGCGGGATTCCCGTGCCCTCGCTGCGACTCGGTGCCGCGTGGGCCCCGCGGAGCCCCGGCAGACCTTGCCACGCCCGAGGGGGCCCCCTACCCGCGGTCTCAGTTCGACATCCGCTCCGCGAGGACCGCCCCTACCGGGGGGTGATCCTCCCCTACCCGAAGACGCAGCGAGTTCGCGTCGTCCCAGCGGATCAGAAGCTCCTCCCTCGCGCGCTCGTCCGGAACGCGCTCGATCAGGCGGCGAGGGAAGTAGGCGAGTGCGTGCGGCAGATCGACGCGGACCGTCGTGGACCGTAGGACCCGGCCCCCGGCGCGCCGGACCAGGTCGGTTAGCCGCTCCAACGGAAGGTAGTGTAAGTCGTCCGGTCGGCCGGTGGTGGCACCGAGGACCGTTTCGCGTAGGTCGTACATGGCCAGGTGCGCGCGTTGCGCCTCGGTTTGTCCGATCGGCAAGGACTCCGCCACGAACAGCCGAGCGGCCACGCGGAGCATCTCTTCGAACACTCGGGCCATGTTTTCCCCACTGTCCAACGAACGAACTCCGTGCACGCAGACGGCCAAATCCGCTGCGTCATTCCCGAGCGGCAATCGCTGCCCGTCGCACGTAACGGCCCGCACTCTCTCCGCCACTCCCGCCGCCTCAACGATCTCCGCGAACCGGCCCCACCGAGACCGCTCCGCGGCAATGACGCGGCCCGAAGGGCCCGTCTCGAAAGCGAGAGGCACGGTCGCGATCGCGTGCGGACCCGATCCAACCTCGAGGACCCTCGAACCGGCGGCGAGGCTCGCGTGGCGGAGGACCTGGTATCGTTCCAGCATTTCGCATCGCAACCAATCCGGCGGGAGCGGTGGGCTCTCCTGGAGCGGTATCCTCCGGATCAACTGCGCGAATCCGGGCTCGGCGGCAGCGAGTTGGACCTCGAGTCGGTCGGAGGATTGCGACTCGGACATCCCACGGCGGTTCCCGAGGAGGGCATCCCGGCGTAAAAGAGAGTGTGACGGAAGTGGAGTAGAATGGACACGGGGGGATTTGAACCCCCGACCTCTGCTTTGCGAAAGCAGCGATCTTCCGCTGATCTACGTGCCCACCGAGGCGGGGGAGGGGAGGGGCCCCATAAGCGTTTGGAAACTCGGCCGCCCTCCGGGGGGCCGCGCGCTAGTGGGACTGCGTCAGCACGCGGGTATGGCGGACGAGTTCCACGAGATGGTCAGCGAGGGTCTTCCGCACTTTCTCGTCCGTGAGGCGTCCGTCCGCGTCGAACTTCTGGGCGGCGAACGGTACGATCACTTCCGGTCGGTTGATCGGGAACATGTTGAGGAACACCATCGCATGGCGGAGGTCGAGCTGGGCTCGGACCCCTCCCATGTAGCCGGTGGAGGCGCTCATGATCCCCGCCGGCTTTCGTTCCCATGCGCTCGTTCCGTACGGCCGCGACGCCCAGTCGATCGCGTTCTTCTCGGCCGCCGAGAGCGTGTAGTTGTGCTCGTTGACCGAGAACAGCACCGCGTCCGCGGCCCGGACCTTCTCCTTGAACGCTGTGACGTTCGCGGGCGGGCTCGACTCGTCGTCCTGGTTGAACACCGGGAAGTTCGAGATGTCGAGTATCTCGATCTCGACCTCCGGGGGCGCGAGCTCGACCGCCGCCTTCAGCAGCGCCCGCGAAAAGGAGTTCCGCCGCAGGCTGCCCGGGATACCGGCGATCCGGAGTGACGTCATAGCTCCGCGTCCGTGAGAAGGACTCCCGCGACCCTGATACGCCCTCGCTTACTCGCCCGCCAGCAGGCGGCGGGCCGGTGCCGGACTAGGCGGTGATGGAGGCAAGCACCGAGGTCTCGGGGCCGACCGGCGGCGGCGCCGGGGTCGACCTCCGGCTGCCGCCGTTCGGCGCCTGAGGGGTCGGAGGGGGCGGGGGCCGGTTCCCGCCCGATGCCTTCGGCGAGCTCCCGGTGTGCCGGGTGGCGACCAGGACGTGCTCGTCCGCGTCGTAGCGGATCAGCTCCGCGTACCGTCCCCAGTTCACGATATTCTGGACCGACTCGTCCGCGGGCGCCGGGGTCACCGAGAACAGCTGGGTCAGCTGCTCGTCCGTCAACTGGTGGTCGGGCGCGCTCTCGAGCGCCCGCAGGAGCGTCCGGAACAGGGTCGTCTTGCGGAGCTGCTCGCGAACGATCGCCTTCCGGTCGCGGATCGTCGAGGAAACGTAGCGTTTCCCGAGGTCGGTGAACGTCGCCCGCCCGTCCGCGACCTTGACGAACCCGAGCGTGCGGGCGAAGTCGAGCGACGGCAGGATCTCGTCGATCTCGAGGTCGAGGTCGTCCGCGAGGAGCGCGACGTCCTCGGAGCCCTTGTGGTTGTTCAACAGGACCAGAAGCCCCTGCATCTCCGTGGGGCTGCACTTGGGGTACGTCGTCGGCACGTGTGCAAAACCGGGGGAACTCACCCATCCGGAAGGCCGACTATAAGGCTTTTTGAGCGGCCGAACCACCGTTCGACGCCGGCGGGGCGGGTACGCTCCCGCCGCCCTCGGTGATCAGTGAGTAGACGCGGTCCGTGAGGTCGTAGAACGCGGAGGATTTCCGGTCCCTCGGGCGCGGCAGGTCGACCCGCACGTCGGCGAGGACGTGGGACGGCCGGCGGGAGAGCACGATGATCCGGTCGGCGAGCTGGATCGCCTCCTCGATGTTGTGCGAGACGAGCAGCACGGCTTCCGGGGGGAGGTCCGGGTCGCGCCAGAGCTGGAGGACCTCTTCGCGGAGGCTTTCCGCGGTCAGCGGGTCGAGCGCGCTGAACGGCTCGTCCATCAGCAGGACCGACGGCTCGACCGCGAGGGCGCGCGCCAGGCCGACCCGCTGCCGCATGCCGCCCGAGAGCTCCCGAGGATACGCTTCCTGGAACCCGTCGAGGCCCGTGACCGAGATGTAGCGGTCGACCTGGCTCTTGATCCGCTCGGGGGGTGACGAGATCGCCTCGAGCCCGAAGGCGACGTTCTGCGCGACCGTGAGCCACGGATAGAGCGCGAAGCTCTGGAAGACCATCGCCATCTGCGAGCAGACGCCCGTCACGGGGGCGTCCCGGAAGTAGATCGTCCCGCTCGTCGGGCGGTCGAGGCCGATGATGAGCCGAAGGAGAGTCGACTTCCCGCAGCCCGAGGGACCCACGATCGCGAGGAAGTCGGACGGGGCGACGTCGAACGAGATGTCGTTCATGATGTTGATCGAGCCGTGGCGGCCCGCGAACGACTTTTCCACGTGCTCGACCCGGATCAGCGCCATCCGACCCTCCCTCGGGACCCGGAACTCGACGAGGACCGCGTCAGTCGTAGCGGTACTTCTCGATCGCCCGGCGGTAGAGCGGTTTCCATATGAGCTCGTTGATGGCGACCACGGTCGCGACCAGGGTGAGGAGCGCCGCGACCATGAGCGGAAGGCCGGTGTTGTTGGGCATCAGTATGCCGACATCGATCGCACGGCCGACGCCGAAGAGGTTGATCGCCTGTACGTTCCCCACGCTCAGATACTCCGCGACGATCAGGGTGTTCCAACCGCCCCCGAAGGCGGTGATCGAGCCGGTGATCAGCGCGGGAAAAATACCGGGGAGGACGACCTGCGTGAACCGCTTCCAGCCCTTGAGGCCGAACGAGTGGGCCGCCTCATCGAGGTCCGGCGGAAGCGATCGCACCCCCGAGAGGATGTTGAAGAAGAGGTACCAGAGCATGCCGGTCATCAGCATCAGGATCGCCGCGCCCTCGGCCGTGAGGTACGGGATCAGCTCGAAGATGATGACCGGAAAGAGCGCGGTCGCCGGGAACGACGCGATCACCTCGATGACCGGCATCCCGAATCGCGAGGCCCGCGAGCTCCGCGCGACCAGGAGGGCGAGCGGCAGCGCGATCGCGAGACAGACCGCGAACGCGGCGACGACGCGGGCGGCCGACGCGCCCATCGCGAGCGGGAGGAGTTCGATCTGGTGGGCGACACCGGGAAGGATCGGGCCGGTGAAGACGTGGAACACGGCGACCACGAGCGCGATGAGCATCAGCCACGCGATGACGAGGATCAGCCCGATCCCGACGTAGGAAAGCGCGGTCTGTCGACGTTCGGTCCGGCGCGCGGGCCGGACCGCGATCGCCGCGAGCTGGACCAGCGGGGTGCTGATCCGCGTGACGCTCGCCTGGACTCCCCGCCGGACGTAGGCCGCCACGCGAGAGAACCGCGTGGAGCTGTCCGGGGCCGATCCGAGCTCGCCCTCACCCGACGGGGACGTGTCGTACCGGAATCGCTCGGCGAACTTTCCGAGCGGCCTCCAGACCAGAAAGTCGAGGGCCGCGATCACGAGCACGAGGACGATGATCCCCGCGAGGAAGGCGTCGGAGCTGTGATCGCTGGCGGCGATGGAGAGGAAGCTGCCGATCCCGGGGAGGACCTGGTTCGAGTTGGTGCTGAAGATCTCGGCTTCCACCAGGAAGAACCACCCGGCGGTCCAGGACAGCACGGTGTTGTAGACGAGGCGGTTCGTGGTCGCGGGAAGCAGGACGCGCCGGAACAGCATCCACCCCCGAGACCGGAACGTATCGGCGGCTTCCTTGAGCTCCGCCGGGAGGGTCTTCAACGACTCGTACACCCCGAAGACCATGTTCCACGCCATCGAGGTGAAGATCAGGAACACCGAGGCGAAGTTCACCCCCGGCCAGCTTCCGGGGGTCAGCGAGGCGAACACGACCAGCGCGATCGGGAAGAACCCGAGGATCGGCACCGACTGGAGGATGTCGAGGATCGGGATCATCACCCGCTCCCCGGTCCGGTGGGTCGCCGCGTAGTACCCGTACGCGAGCGCGAACGCGAGCGACAGCGCGTACGCGGCAGACATCCGGAGGAACGAGTACACGACGTCGATCGCGGCCGTGGGAAGGTAGTGCGCGATCCCCCCGAACGAGAGTCCGATGGTGGCCGCCAACGCGGAGCCCGCGAGGAGCGGGATGGCGAGGTAGATCGTCGCCGAGCGGGCCGCCGACGGGAGCCGGAACGAGCTAGTTGCTCCTCCCCGGGTCGTCGAGTCTGTCTCGGTTGGGCGGATCGTCTCTCCCTCCGCCATGCGACCTCCGGGGCATGGACCGGCGTCGGACTCTCTCCGGATATTTGTCCCATGTGGTGGAGCGGACCCACCGGCCCTCAGCGATCGCCGCCCGCGGCGATCCGTCGTTCGTCCGTCGTGGGTCACCGAACCGCCGGCGTCGCTCCCGCCGGTATCGGGTCCGAACCGAGGGCCCCGTCCGAGGCGTGGCCGTGGCTCGCGAGGGGCGCTCTAGCCAGGACGACCGAGCCGATCTGACGGCTACGCGCGGACCCGAGCGCGGGGTCGCCTCCAGCGCGCGCCGAGTGGCGCGCCGATCCTCGGCGCGGGGCGAGGTCCGGTAATGTTTATCAACGCCGCCCGGCTGAACGAGGTCGTAGCCCCGTGGTGTAGTGGCCAATCATGCGAGACTCTGGATCTCGCGACGCAGGTTCGAACGCCCCGGGGGTCCGCGACCCCGCCGGCCGGAACTCCTGCCGGGGCTATTCCGCGGGTCGCGTGGTGATTCCGGTGCGGGGGTGCTCCAGCTCGGCCAATCGGCGCGCGCACGCGCGACGGGCCCACGAGGCAGGGCTTAGGACCCTGTTGCCTAGGGCATTCGCCGGTTCAAAGGGTGCGTCGGTCCTCCCGACCGGCGACCGGGAACTCCGGCCCCCCGCATTCCCCCCGCCCGCCTGAGCCGAGTCGATGGTCGAGGCACTCCTTTCCCCGGAGTCGATCCTCCGCTCGTCCCCCGAGGAGGCCGACGAACTGCTCGATCGACTCGAGCGCGGCGTCCCCGTGCGGCCGGGCCTGGCCGACGTGCCCGCCCGCGGCTTTCCCGAAGCCTTGGTGATCGGCGACACCCACGGGGACTGGCGCTCGACCCTCGAGGTGCGCGACGCGTTCCTGCGGGCGGACGGAGGTCCTCGGGTCCTGGTCGGCCTCGGTGACTACGTCGATCGCGTCCCCCAGGACGCGGGACCCGGGTCGGTCGTGAACGCGCTGCTCCTCCTCGACCTGGTCGCGCGATTTCCGGATCGGGTCCTGCTCGTCCAGGGAAACCACGAGACCTCGCGACGAATTCCGGTCGTCCCGAGCTCGCTTCCCGAAGAGGTCGACGGACTCTGGGGCCCCGCCGCGGAGCGCTACGCCCGGCTGGCCGGGCTCCTCGAGCGAGGACCGCTCGCCGCGGCGACCGCGAACGGCGTCTACCTCGCGCACTCCGGCTTCCCCCGCGGCCCGCTCCCGACTTCTTGGCGGCGCGCGTTCGACGACGTGGACGAGGATCGGTTGATCGACATCGTGTGGAACGACTGTGACGTCTCGCACACGCATCGGGGGATCGCCCGACCGTGGGGCGAGGCCGACCTCACGAGCTTCCTCAGTGCGACCGGACTGTCGGTTTTTCTACGGGGCCACGACCCCGTGCTCACGGGCCGACCGCTCTACGGGGGGCGGTGCCTCACGCTGCACACGACGCGGATCTTCGAGCGATACGGCGGGGTACTGATGGCCCGGGTCGCCCTCGGCCGTCCGATCCGGACGGTCTCGGACGTCCGTATCGAACACCTCGGCACGGAGGGACGGAGCTATGCTTCCGTCGACTAGCGCGTCACCCTAGATGAGGCCGCCGAACAGCCGCCGCTCGGCGGACCGGACCGCGTCGGCGTCGGGGCTGGCACGGTACTCCGACAGCCGTTCCGCGTTCACGCGCAGGAATTCCTCGCTCCCGCGAAATCCTTCGAGCAGCCGAGCGGCCTGCTCCGGTCGGCCGACGACCGCGAGCGCGGCGGCGAGCGCCTCGACCGTGTTGAGCTGGGCGGGCCTCCCGTAGTGCTGCGGGTTGGTCGCGATCAGCAGCGGAAGGCGGCGGCGCGGCGCCCCGTTGACCGCGGGTCCGGGAAATCGCCCCCGTTCGGAGAGGCGGTTCCACGAGCAGTCGATCGCGAGGATCCCGGCCCGGATCGCCCGCGACCGGTCGGCCGCCGACAGCGGGTCGGACGCGTACGGGTCGAGCACGAGCGGGGAGGGGGAGAGACGCTCGGAGACGGTCGTGGCGCGCGCGAGACGCCGATGGAGGAGCCGTCGGCCGGTGCAGGCCTTCGGGTGATCCTCACCGGCGAGCACGATGAAGAGGGGGACCGGGCGGTTACCCGGGGGGCTGCGCGTACTCCCGGAAGATCGCATGCAGCTCCCGCGTCATTCGCAGCGCGTCCTCGCGCGGGCGCTGCCACATGTTCCGCCCGAAGATGATCCCCGTCGCCCCGTCGTCCATCGACGCGCGGACCTTCGCGAGCAGTTCGGGGTCTCCGATCCGTTCCCCGCCGGAAACGAGCACGAGACACCGGCCCGCGCTCTCGACGACCTTGCGGAACGCTTGGGCCGCGGTGAGCTTCAGCGAGTTGTACGGAGGCGGGCTCTCCGCGTCCTTCTCGCTCGGGACCGGAAAATTCACCTTGACGACGTCCGCCCCGAGTTCGAGCGCGACGCGCGCCGCGTAGTCGATCGCGTAGAGGCTCTCCTTCCCGCCCTTCTTCGCGATCGCCTCGCCGCGCGGATACGCCCAGACGATCACCGGCATGCCGAGGCGGTCGGCGGCCGAACGGACCTCGCGGAACTGCTCGAAATCACGGTCCTGCGCGGGGGACCCGACGTACACCGTGTACCCCACCGCGTCCGCGCCCAGCCGAACGGCGTCCTCCACGGAGCCCGTGAGCCCGCTGAACGCCTGCGCGTCCGACGGCACCGCGGTCTTCCCGTTGAGCTTCAGGATCAACGGTACGTCGCCCGCGTACTCGTGGAAGTACTTCTCCGCGAGACCGATATGGAGCGCGATCGCGCTGAACTTGCCGTCCCGGGCGAGGTCGTACTGGTACTTCGGGTCGAGGGAGTCCGGGTTCGAGAAGAAGTCGACCGGGCCGTGTTCGAGGCCCTGGTCGATCGGCAGCACGAGCAGCGTGCCCCCGCCCGGTCCGTGGTCGTAGAGCAGGCGCTTCAGACGGGTGCGCTTCCCCGGGCTCAGTCCCATCTGTCGGAGCGTCGGACGCGGCCGTCGGGTCGGGGTATCGGTTCGGAGACCGAGCCCCGAACCCGCGACCGAGGGCGTGCGGACCGCGGGCTCGCTCATGGCCGGCTCCGGCGGCGGACGGGCCGCCGCGATTTAACCCTTGGTCTGGCCGCCCCTCGGCGGTCACTCTCCAGGAAGGTCGGAATGCTTAATCCCCGGGCGGCCGGTGAGGAAGTATCCCGGAGGAGTCCCCGGGAACTCGATGCGACCCCAGGTCATCATCGTCGCGACGCTGCTGCTGAACGCGACGCTGTTCGCCGTCA
>JASHPY010000028.1 GCA_030037855.1 Thermoplasmata archaeon
CGACGTTCCCGCACGCGGCGAGTTCCCGCGAGAGCGCTCCCGTGACCGCCGTCAGCGCGCGCTCGCGACTCGGGTACGTCGTGAGCACGAGCCGCATCGGCCCCTTGGCCCACTCCGGGTCGGCCGGGTACGGACTCACGCCGCCGTGCCGACCCGCACCGGGTCGCCTCCCGAGAAATCGAGGCTCACGAGGTCGAGGGTCGAGAGGTCGACGACCGCGGCGTGGGCCGGGACCGGCGTGATGTTTCGCATGCGCTGGTACTCGGTCTCGGACTGCCAGGTCGAGGCGTTGAGGAGGAGCACGCCTCGGTACCGGTCCGCGCCGTAGGTGTGGACGTGGCCGGTGACGAGGATGTCGGGGGCCGGGTCGATGACGAGCCCGTCCCGGGGGAGCGGGGCGAGCGGAGTCCGGTCGCCGTAGCTCGGCGCGAGGTGGCGCATCGCGAGCATCCGCTTCATCACGTCGGTCGGCCGGGCGTACGCCGCGCCCGGGATCGCGGGGATGAGGTCGTCGAACGACCGCCCGTGGTAGGCCTCGACCACGACCCCGTGGAGCGCGAACGTCGACGGGTTCGCGAGCGAGTGGACGTTCGCGGGGAACGACGCGCGCAGCGCGGCGGGCAGCGCGGGCTGCGGCTCGGCCGGGCAGACCGCATCGTGGTTGCCCGGGACGACCACGATCGTGAGGCGCTCCGGTAGCTCCCCGAGTCGACGCCCGAGCTCGGCGTACTGCTCGACCACGTCGGCGATCGCGAGGTCCCGCTCCTGATTCGGGTAGATGCCGATTCCGTCCACGAGGTCGCCGGCCACCACGACGTGGTCGACCTCGGCGGCGACCTCGGGGAGGGGCCCGTTCCCGCGGAGGAAGTCGACCAGGTGGCCCCAGGCGTCCGCGAGGAACGAGCGGCTGCCGATGTGGAGGTCCGAGAGGAAGATCGCCCGACGGCGGCCCGCGCTGCGGTGGACCGTCCGCGAGCTCGGGACCTCGGGCCGCTCCACCGCTTCGACCCGCGGGAGCTTCGACGGTTCCCGGCCGAATTGGAGGCGGACCCCCACGACCTCGTCGGGGAGGAAGCTCACCGCCGCCGCGGACGAGTCGTGCGGGACGAGCGCCTCGATCGAGCCGCTCTCGTCGTCGAGCGTGAGGATCAGATGATGGCGTTTCGACGTCGCGCGGACCTCGCGGACGAGGCCGATCACCGAGGCGGGCCCGTCCCCGGGACGGATCGTCGCGATCGGTCGAAGGTTTCCGAGCTCGGGCCGTCCGCGCAGCATCCGGGAGAGCGCGCGGTATCGCGACTGGAAGAGCGACGAGTAGGCGGCGAGCGCGTCGGCGCCGACCGGCGGACCCGCGAACCCTTCGTGGATCAACGCGAACGGGACGTCGACCCGGGCGTCGGACGGCCGGGCGCCCGGTCGCAGCTCGACCGGCGCGAGCGGAGCGCGGGGGGTTCGCGTCGCGAGCGCGCGCTCGACCATCTCGACCGTCACGAACGGCGACCCATCCCCCGGCTGCTCGACGAGGTCGCGGGAGAGGAGGAGCGGCTGGTGGTTCGTGAGGAGGAGCTGGAGCGCGCCGGCCTCGACGAGCTTGTGGTGCTGCTCGAAGAACGCGACGAGGTGTTCGCGCAGAGCGTCCGCCACGGAATCCCCTCGGACGAGCGACGGGGTCGTCCGGCCCGTCGGGACGGGCCCCGCTCGCCTCCGGGCGGTGCCGAGGCCGACGCGGTTATTTCAAAGCTTGCGCGGCCGGGGGTCGCGCGGGCTCAGCGGTACGATTCCTTCGCGTACGACGCGCCCTTCGGGTACTTCTCCTTGAGGTGCGCGACGAACTTCTCGGGGGTCTTCTCGAGATGCGCGGCGTACCACTGCACGACCACGTCCCGAAGGATCCGGTGGAGCTCCTTGACCTCGACCTCGTCCTCCGCGGCGTCGTAGAGCACCGCCTGGCTCATCATCCGCATCCAGCCGGAGTACCGGTGATAGCTCTCGCCGTCGCACCACTCGAAGATCGACCGGAGGTGCGTCTTTCCCTCGGGGGTCCGGTAGTACCAGTTGCGGAGCGTGAAGCCGACCCAGCCCGACGCGCGGTCGGCGAGCTCGACCGTCTTCACGGCGCCGAAGTCGAAGTTCTCCCGGAACGTCCAGGTGGTGGGATACTCGACGAACGTCGCGAACAGCGTCTGCGAGGGGTCGATCGTGAGATGGACGCCGATCTCCTCGAACTGGTTGTGGACCTCCCAGAGGTCCTGGAGCAGCCGCTGGTTGAGCTTCGCGCGGTGGGTCAGGTCCTCGCCGGTCTTCGCTCCCGCGACCTGCTGGGTCCGGACGAGCTCGCTCTTCAGCGAGCTCACGAAGTCGTCCTCGGGCTTCGCCTCGGTTACGGGAACTTCGGGGTTCGGGTCGGGGGCTGCCTTGCGCCTGCGACGGGGCATGAAAACGACTCCGACGCGGTCTATCGAGGTCCGATATAAAGAGTGTCGGCCTCGACAGGGCGCGTTCTCACCGGCGATGGGCCGGCTCCCCCGGACGGCGCCGCCGCGGCCGGCCGGGTGCGCGCCCGCGCGACCCCGTCCCTTAAATACGCACTCCGGCTGTTGCTTCTCGCAAGGACACCCCCGAGACGAGCGGAGCGACGCTCCGACGTCGCCGGGAGATCCCGGACTCACGACT
Organism: Thermoplasmata archaeon; assembly: GCA_030037855.1. Classification (GTDB taxonomy): domain Archaea; phylum Thermoplasmatota; class Thermoplasmata; order Lutacidiplasmatales; family UBA184; genus Lutacidiplasma. The sequence goes on from JASHPY010000028.1 coordinate 2,674, forward strand.
CATGTTCCGCCCGTTCGTCTGTCGTAGGCTCGGCGCATCGCCCGGCGTCGTCCGGCGCTGCTAGTTCGTCCTCGGGTCAGACTCCCGCAGCGCGGGAGCGCGTCCGACCCACAGGAGAAACGAGAACCCATGAGCAACGATCCCAGCGCCGCGAAATACCAAGTCCGAGCCCGCATCACCGCCGAGGGAGTCATCGACAAGCCCGACGTCGTCGGCGCGGTCTTCGGCCAGACGGAGGGCCTGCTCGGCGACGAGCTCGACCTCCGCGACCTCCAGAAGTCCGGCCGCATCGGCCGCATCGAGGTCGAGATCGACAGCCGGAAGGGAAAGAGCGAAGGCGAGATCGTGATCCCGTCGTCGCTCGACCAGGTCGAGACCGC
>JASHPY010000029.1 GCA_030037855.1 Thermoplasmata archaeon
AAACCGGTCCCCCCGTGGATCGACCCCGGCAGCCGGATCAGCCGGTGGATGTCGGTCGTGACCGGCGCGTCGGTCTCGCCCTGCACCTCGATCTGGGCGTGGGCGACGATCGCGTCCAATAGCTCCGGCGGCGCGCCGCGCTTTCCGAACACCTCGAGCGTGAGCTCGCGACGGACTTTCTCCGCGCCGCCGTCGTCGACCAGGACCCGGGCCCACAGGCGCGCCTTGCGGGCCGGGATCCCGTACTCCTGCATCTCCCGCGCGGCCGCGTCGCGGCCGTCCGCCTCCCAGCGGCGGAGGACGTCGAGGACGGCGCGGGTCGTTCGGCCCCGCCAGCCGGGCGCGTCGGGGGGAGCGAGCGAGCGGGTCGGGAGGACGGCGGCCGCCCGGTCCGACCGGCCGCCTTCCCCGTCGTCGGCGGTCGCCTCGTCACCGGACTCCCGCTGGGTGACGATCGCCTGGCTCGGCTCGACACCCGTGCCGAGGACGTAGTCGACGAGCTCGCGACGCTCCGGGCTCGTCAGCGAAGTGAACCCGTCCGCGCGCACGTGCACGTGATAGCCCCGGCCCCCCGAGAAGACGAGCGACGTCGTCGCGGGGTCGATCCCGAAGTCGCCGAAGAGGAAGTCGTCGACGAGCGCGATGAGCCGACGCTTCACGAGCGCGAGCTGGCCCGGGTAGTCGAGCTCGGCGGCCCCGCGCAAGTGGTCCGCGTCGAGGTCGAAGATCAGGTCCGCGCCGAGCCACTCCTTCGCGGCCATCGACGCCTCGGCCGGCCGCCGATAGTACGCGGAGGAGTAGTAGACGTGCCGGGGCACCTCCCGCCCGAGGAACTCCTGGAACTCCGTGGGGGTACGGAGGGTCGCGTGGCGTCGCATGAACGTCTCGGTCGCGAACGGGAACGCGGCGAACTCGCGCCGGACGAGTCGGTCCGGCGGCGGGACCGCGGTCGCGCGGTAGTAGCGAGCGAACCGTTCCTTCGCCCAGTCGAGCGTCGCGGCGTCGAGCGGGACCGTCTTTGCCACAGAAGCTACTCCGGGTCCGGCTCCGGCGCCGCCCCGTCGGGGGCCCGGCCCATCAGGTCCGCGACCGCCGCGTCCCGCCGCGCTCGCGCGAGGAAATGGAAGACGGCCGAGTGCTCGCTACCTTTCAGCAGGAGCTCCACCGCACGCGACGCGCGTTCGAGCTGCTCCTCCTCGCCGATCAGCGCGATCGTCGAGCCGTAGACGCTCATCGAGCAGCCGCTCAATTCCTCGATCCGGGAGCGGGCCCGGCCGCGCGTCCCGATCGCCCGGGCCCGGATCCGGCGGAGCGCCTCCTTCTCCCGCTTTCCGGTGGTGAACTTGATGTCGATGACCTCGAGGTAGGCGTTCGCCTTCAGCAGGCGGAACGCGCGCTCGGGCGAGAAGCCGCGACCGATCGCGAGCACGATGTCCCGTGCCTTGACCGCACGGACCGGGTCGGCGTCGGGCCCCGCGATGCGGACCTCCCCCTCGTCCGCGTCGACCTCGATCTCGGTCTCGGTGCGCGCCCGGATCTCCCGCTTCGTCCGGCCGCCCGGGCCGATCAGCACCCCGATGCGGTCCTCGGGGATCCGCGCGTAGAGCACCGGCATCGTCAGGCCTCCGTCGGCGCGCCGAGGGTGTCGCCCCCGACCGCCCGCAGGAACTCGGACGGCGCCACCTCGACCCCCCGTCGACGGAAGAACTTCGCGAAGTTCTCGAGGTCCCGGGCCAAGAGGGCCGGCGCCTGCGGATGGTCGGTCGGGATCGCTTGCGCGACGTCGATCAGTACCGCGTGCCCGTCGGAGTAGAGCGTGTTGTACGGCGATAGGTCGCCGTGGACGAGTCGTGCCCGGCGGACCATCCGGCCGATCTGCTCCACCAGGTCGTCGTACAGCGCCCGGGGGTCCGCGACGAGAGCGTCCCGCAGGCGGGGGGCGGCCGCACCGGCGTCATCGATGTATTCCATCACCAGCACATTCCGAAGGTGCCCGTAGGGTCGGGGAACGCGCACGCCCGCCTCCGTCAGTCGGCCGAGGATCGTGTGTTCGCGACGCGTCCAGGCGATCACGAGACCTCCGTAGTTCCGCACGCTCGTCTGCTGGCGAAGCTGCTCGAGCGCGTGGGCCGGCAGGTGCCGGAACGTCGTGTTCCCGATCCGGTAGACTTTCACCGCGCGGAACTCGGCTCCCCGGGTCGCGCGGAAGACCCCGCCTTCCTTCCCGGTCGAGACTGGGAAGTCGATCGACTCGAACAGGCCCTGGTTCACGAGGCGCGAGACCGCGAGGAGCGTCGCGTGGTCGAAGAACTCGTCCAGGAGCTTCCGCTGGGCGGTCTCCTTGGTCCGGTCCTCCGTCCGCTCGCGACGGCGGGGGAAGACCACGTCCTCGGGTCTCGGCATCGCTCGACGGTACGCGGAGCGTCTCTTAGGGTATAGCGCCGCGGCGCCCGGCGTCGTCGCGGGGTAAGGTAGTCAGGTGGCGCGTGGACCACCTCGACTATATCCCTCGACGGGGCGTGGATCCTACCGATGACGCTGCTCGGTCTCACCCCGGGGGAACGACCCCACCCCGCCACGTCGCCCCGGGGTCCGGCGCCGACGCCGGCCTTCGCCAAGTCGCTCGAGCGACCCGCGGATTACGATGCGATCTACCGCGTGGTCCGCGGCGCGGTCCGCCAGGTCCTGGGCGTCGAGCGGCCCGGACTCGGCCTCGGGCTCTCGAACCTTCCGCCGTACGTCGGGGCGTACTGGCAGGTGACGGGCAACCTGATCGTGCTCAACGAAGGGCTCGTCCAGGCGATGCGGGCGAACGCGTCGTCCCCGCTCGAGTTCAACAGCTTCGTCTACGTGATCCTCGCGCACGAATACCTCCATTCGCTGGGGTACCTCGACGAAGGAGCGGTCCGACGCGTCACGGCCCGCGTCACGCGCTCGGCGTTCGGACCGGACCACCCGGCGACCCGGATGGCCGAGGGGGATCTTTGGCGCCTGTACCCGTTCCTCGCGTACTCCGCGGGCGGGGACGGCCAGCGACTGAAGGTCGTCTCCCGGTTCGACCTCGCGAGCACCCAGAGTTACATCCGGTAGGACCGGGGCACGTCTCGGTCGTGGGGTCGGGCTTATCTCGGGAGTCGTCCTTCACCGGGCGATACCCATGCCGGCGGTGAACGACGCGATCGGGATCGCGATCGTGATCGCCGGGATCATCCTCCTAGCGTTCGAGCTGATCCACCCCGGGGCGCTCCTATTGATCCCGGGCTCGATCCTGCTCGCGTTCGGATTCCTCTACCTGTTCCTTCCGAACGACCTGACGAACAGCTACATCGGGCCCGTGATCATCATCGTCGCGGCGATCGGCGGCGCGCTCATCGAGATCCCGTACTACCGCTGGGTCGCGCCGGTGCATCGTCCGATGAGCACGACGAGCGGAGGGCTCGTCGGGGAGGAGGCGATCGTCATCGCCCCGGTCCAGCCGGACAACCTCCGCGGCAAGGTCAAGGTCCGTTCGGAGGTCTGGTCCGCTCGTTCGGCCGACCAGACGATCCCGGTCGGCACCAAGGTCCGCGTCGTGCACGGCGAGGGCGTTTCCGTGACCGTGCAGCCGATCTCGCCGCCCCCCTCGAGCTAGACCCGTGGGCGCCGGGACGGGGGGAAAGAGTTACCTTCGTCCGCTGGGTGCGCGGACGGTCGCGACGGTTTCGTCGCGCGCGGAAGGTTGAGCCATGGACTACACAGCGGTCATCGTCGGGATCGTTCTCGTGTTCATCGTCATCCTCGTGATCCTCACGCGGATGATCTACACGATCCAACCGTACCAGCAGGGCATCGTCACGCTGCTCGGCTCGTACAAGCGGATGATCAACCCGGGGTTCAACCTGGTGAGCCCGCTCGCCCAGGTGCTGAAGATCGACCTGCGGACGCAGGTCCTCGAGGTCCCCCGTCAGGAAGTGATCACGAAGGACAACTCGCCGACGAACGTCGACGCGATCATCTACATCAAGGTCGTCGACGCGCCGAAGGCGATCTTCCAGGTCCAGAACTACCAGGTCGCGACGCTCGCGCTCGCCCAGACGACCCTCCGGTCGATCATCGGCGACATGGAGCTCGACGAGGTGCTCTACAACCGCGAGCGGATCAACACCCGCCTCCGCGACATCCTCGACGAGTCGACCGACAAGTGGGGCGTGCGCGTCGACGCGGTCGAGATCAAGGAGGTCGACCCGGTCGGTCCGGTCAAGTCCGCGATGGAGGAGCAGACCTCCGCGGAACGTCAGCGGCGGGCGGCCGTGCTGCGCGCCGACGGCGAGAAGCGCAGCGCGATCCTGGTCGCCGAGGGCCAGAAGCGATCCCGCATCCTGCAGGCCGAGGGAGTCCGGCAGTCCCAGATCCTCGAGGCGGAGGGCGCCCGGGTCGCGACGATCCTCGAGGCGCAGGGCGAGTCGCAGCGCCTGCGGATCCTCTCGCTCGGGGCCGGAACGCTCGACGCGAAGGCACTCACGGTCCTCTCGCTCGACACCGTGACCAAGGTCGGCGACGGCCAGGCGACGAAGATCCTGTTCCCGTTCGAGTTCTCCCGCCTGATGGAGGGAGCATCGGAATACCTCGGGACCAGCCGGACGGTGCCCGATCGCCAGCTCAACACCCTCAACGACCTCGAGGCCCGCATCGGGACGATGGACGACATCCTGGGGCCGATCCCGAAGCAGGAGGAGCTCCTGACCGAGATCAAGTCGATCGAGGACGAGATCAAGGCGGAGTCGGACGAATCGACCTCGATGGTCGGCTCCTACGCGGGCAAGGGCTCCAAGGCCGCGCCCGAGCCCGACCTTCCCGAACCGGACGAGATCGCGCCCCCGCCTCCGGCGGCGCCGACCGCGCGCGCACCGGCCCCGAGCGCCCCGTCCACGACGAACACCGCGAGCTCCCCCACGGACGCGCGCCGACGGCGGCCGCCGAACGCGCCGGCCGGGTCGTCGAGCTGAGCGTCGGGGTCGTCGCGCCGGCACCTATATCCCCCTCCGAACGGTCCGCGCCGTTCGGACCATGTCGGATGGGATCCGTACTCAGCGGAACGGAGCGGTGCTCGAGATCCGGATCGACCGGCCCGAGCGGCTGAATGCGCTCGACGTTCCGACCTTCGCGCAGTTCCGGCGGGAGCTCCAGGCGGCCGCCCTCGATCGGAGCGTCCGGGCCGTGATCCTGACCGGCGAGGGACGGGCGTTCTCCGCGGGAGGCGACGTCGCGACGATGGACGAACACCGGGCGAACGGGACGCTTCCGCTCCTCTTCCACGACCTCACCGCGGGTCAGGAGCTCGCGATCCGCGAGATCGTCGGCATGCGTAAGCCGGTGCTCGCCTCCCTGCCCGGGGTCGCGGCGGGCGGCGGTCTCTCCCTGGCGCTCGCGGCCGACTGGAGGATCGCGGCGGAGGGCGCGGTCCTCGTCCCCGCGTTCCCTGGCCTCGGAGCGGTGCCCGACGGCGGGCTCACGTACTTCCTTCCCCACTTCCTCGGGATCGGGCTCGCGCAGGAGATCCTGTTCACGAACGCCCGGATCCCGGCCGCCCGCGCGCGCGAGCTCGGGCTCGTGCACGAGGTCGTCGCGGGAAAGGAGCTCGAGGCGCGGGCGTGGGCCCGGGCGAAGGAGCTCGCGGACGGTCCTACGTTCGCCTACGGCTGGATGAAGCGCCTCATGGTCTCGGCGTTCGGTGCGAGCCTCGAGAGCCAGATGATGCTGGAGCGGCGCGGCGCCGTCGAGGCGGCGGAGGGCAGTGAGCTCCCGGAGGGGATCCGGGCGTTCCGGGAGAAGCGCCCGCCCCGCTTCACCGACCGCTAGGCCTTTCGACGACGGCGCCAGAGCACGAACGCGGCGAGTGCGATCGCGACCCCGACCGCCGTCGCGCCGAGAAGGGCGATGAGTTCGGAAGCACCGCCGGCGGAGGAGGGCGAGACCGAGGTCCAGGTGCCGTTCGCGTAGAAGTAGAGGTCGGCCTGCGGGACCGTTCCGAACTCGGACTCAGGACCGACGACTCCGAATCCCTCCATCACGGCGTGGGCGGCGACGTCGGTCACGACCTGGCCCCCCTCCTCGAGCGGCCCCGTCCCCCGGACCGTCCCGGTGATGTTCGTCCAGCGCCCGTCCGCGAAGGTCCACTCCCCGGGGAGGAGCGTGCACGGCGTCGAGCAGGTGGCATTCGCCCCTCCCACGAGGAGGTCGTAGCCGTCGATCGAGTCGTATCCCAGCGACGGCGAGATCCTCGGGGGAGGCGCGTTCGGGGCCGGGACCTGGTGGAACGCCCCGTTCGAAAACAGCCACGTCTCGTTGTCGACGACGTCGGTCGTCGAGTTGAAACCCCCGTAGTAGAGGACTCCGCCGTCGGACGGGTCGGGCGCGGACGACGGGAAGCTCGGAAATCCGCGCGGCGGGGCGGACGTGTCGGTGACGTTCGTCCAGGTGCCGGCGCGATAGGTCCACGCGTACGTGGCTCCGCCCTCGAGGAGGCTCGCCTGCCAGAGGGCGACGACCTCCGAGCTCGAGGGGTCGTACTGCGCCACCGGGAATATTGTCCCGTCCGGACGCGGCGACACGACGCTGAGGTTCGTCCACCGCCCGTTCTGGAACTCCCAGGTCTGGTTGAAGAATCCGGGGCGCTGGGTCGAGATCCCGCCGAAGAGGAGTCCGTAGCCGTCCGCGCTGTCCCAGACCCAGCCCTCGTCCTCGAGATAGGGCGGATTCGGACCGTCGCTCGTCGTGATATTGGTCCAAGTCCCGTTCGAGTACGTCCACGTGCAGGAGGAGAGAAGGTCCGGCCCGCCGACGCAACTCAGGAGGGCGACAACCTCGCCGGCCACGGGGTCGTAGATCAGGCGCCCATTCGTGCAGTCCTGCGATCCCTCGAACTCGGTGGTGACGCACGACGGATACGGCGCCGATTCGGCCGCGAGGAGGGGGGTGCCAGACCCTGCGTCGCTCCGGGCGAGCTCCGCTGAGGGAATCGCCCCCGCGCCCGGTAGCAGGGAAGCGACCAAGAGCACGCAGACCCCGAGAGCGTACCCCGCGCCGCAGCGCGAATCGGCTCGCCGCGTGCGCCATGCCCTCGACAATGGCTCTACCTCGGGTGTCGAGCGAACCACGTCCGTCGTGACCACCCCAGAAGCTGGGGGGAGAAAGTCATGGCGGCGGCGACCACGGGCGGACGAGGAACGACTCCAGACGGGCGCGCACGGCGGGCCACTCGGAGGCGAGGATGCTGAAGTAGACGGAGGACCGGCGGTGGCCGCTCCCCAGCAAGACGTCCTCTCGAAGAACCCCTTCCCGCGTGGCGCCGAGCCGGGCGATCGCCCGCTGGGAGCGGTCGTTCCGGGAGTCGGTCTGCAACTGCACGCGGTGGGCCCGCTCGACCTCGAACGCATGCCGGAGCATCAGAAGCTTCGCCTCCGAGTTGACCGGCGTCCGCCACAGCGCCGGATCGATCCACGTCCCGCCGATCTCGACCCCGTCGTTCGGACGGTCGATCCGGAGGAACCGTGTCATGCCG
>JASHPY010000030.1 GCA_030037855.1 Thermoplasmata archaeon
CCGTTCCCCGAGGTCCCGAAGCTGCTCAAGCGCCTGGGGTCCGAGCGTTGGACCCTGGTCGTCTCTACCGGAGCCGAGACCGAGATGGCGGAGCTGCTGCTCGAACGGGAGGGACTACGGTACTGGTTCGAGGAGGTGCTCGGCTCGGCCGAGGGGACCAAGCGAGAACATCTTACCGAGTACAGCCGACGGTTCCCCGACGTGCCAATCTTCCTCGTGGGTGACTCCCGGTTCGACATGGAAGCGGCGCAGTCGGTGGCGGGAGTCGTTCCGATCGGTCGGGCTTCGACCCTTCCGGGGTGGGGTCTTACCCCGCTCGATCTCGAGAAGTGGGGAGCTCGCTGGGCCGACTACACTCTCTCCTCGCTCCCCGAGGTGCTCGAGAGATTCGAACGGTCCGGGCGGTCAGCGCCAACCCCCGGCAGACGGCGAAGGTAGGGCCGGGACCGAGAGTCTCAGGGCACGGGGTCCGGCCCCGTGCCGCTTTGAACCCGGGTCGAGGGATCCACAGTCCCCCAGGATAGGCCAAGCTACCCCATCCCGGCCACGCGACTTCAAGGAAGGGTCGGGGAGAAAAGGTTTCGCTCGGTCGAGGATGGCCAGTGCCCGTACCACTCGCAAGGCGGCCCAACCTGCCTCGCGGCACCAGCAGACGTCTCGGCACGACTCGCCAAGTTAAGGAGCCGGGGGTCTCGGCCGGCGGCGATCGTCGCACGGGAATGGTGGAGCCTTCAGTCTGTCACCCCGGGTGCTCGGGTCGCGCTGCGAATCGCCCTCGATCTCCTCCGCGGCGCGAGTGAGCGAGCGCTCGCCCTCGGACCCACGACTCAGCGGCCGCCTCTACGCCCATCGGCCCGTGATAGGATTTTCGGCAACCTCGAGTAGTGGCCGCGAATTCCGCCACGGTCTCGCGAACAGACTCGGCGCGACCGTACTAGCGTTGATGGGGTGGCTTGGTCGTTCCTTTGGGAGTGACGCTTCCGAGACCCTCCCTGTGTTCCTCGCTCTGACTTCCCGCAACCCGTCGCTGGCCTCGTGTCGTACGTTTGGTTTCTGAAGCTCGAGGGCACAGACGCCCTGGTCATTCGAGCGGAACCTCAGGGCTTGAGTGCGTCCCCGAGCAGGGACGGCTCTAAACCATCGTCCATTAAATAGGTCGTTCGCGCCTGTTTATTGCTGCGCCGTGGTTTCGTAGGAAGAGAAATGGAGCGAAAGATTGGACGTCGGGCGGTGTACGCCGGAACGATTCTGGCCTTGATAGCGGTCATCGTCGGGTTTGCGGCGGCGGGAGCATTCTCTTTCGTGACCTTCACGAATATCAGCGTGAATGGGAATCAGGGCGCGATCACGACGAGCGGGACGATCTATACTCCCGGCCTGTCGTACAGCTCAATGACCACTGCAACGGTTCCGGACCTTTGCCCCACCACCAACGAGACGGCGCAACTGTCCCACGGAATCTATCAGGTGGCCACCGAATGGGCCGCGGGCTCGGGGGGTCTGACTCCGACGTGCGGGACTGCCGGGGCCACCGATTTCGTTTTGCTGCTGAATTTCTCGTCGGCCCCGACTCTCACCGCGGGAACCTACACGGACCAGTTCACACTGTCTACCGAAGTGGGGGCGGCGACGCTGTTCAGTACCTCGAGCTTCACTGCAGTCTGCACTCTGGACAGCACTGGCGAGTGCTCGGTGATGATTTACATTGATACCGGAGTAGCGGCGACGTCCGAACAGCCGTCGGTCAGCGCGGTTGACGTGACGGTCACGGGCAGTTAGATCGCCCGTTTCGCCCTGCCGGGGGTCGAACTCGCTGAGCGCTCAGCTTGGGGTTGGCGCCTCCTCCACGGACCGAACGACGCGTCGCGGGCATCTACCGGACCCTCGGCCCGGTGCATCGCGCCTGCCTGGGCCCGCGAGGCGGGAGGAGAGCGCCCTCTCCGCCAAAAGTTACTATTGCCTGGAGCGCGCCTTCCAGTTTCCATGAGGGGCCCAGCGCCTAAGCACGAATGACTTCCACGCCGGATCTCAATCATGGTAGACACCATGACGAAGACCTGTCTGCACTTCGCGCAACTCTCCCCCTTCTCGCGCTTACCGGCCTGCTCATCGTAGCCGCGGCTGTGATCTACCTGTATCGACCACGGTTCGGGCCCGACGACTTCCCGATTTGGGGGCTCTTCCTAACGCTGGGGTTCGTCGCCGCCATCGGTTCAGTGGTCTCGTGGTTCTGGGCGGTCGACGATCGGGAGACCGCCGCAGTTGCGAGCACCAATGCGTATCGCGCGCCTTCCCCATCTCGTGAAGAGTTTGGTCGTCCGACACCCGATTTCGCGTCTCGGGGAAAGGTAGCACGTCCTTCCGGGGGTCCGGACCGGGCGGGTGCTTCGCCCAGCCCAGCTCTTGCCAATCCATGGGATGAGGATGTCCTGCCCCCCGTCGCCGCCCACGGACCTCGGCCCGTCTGGACTACGCCGGACGACCCGGGCGACATCGCGCGGGCGCTGGAAGAGATCGCCGAGATCCAGCGCCAGCTGACGACGCGACCGCGCTCGCGCCCCGCCTCGGTCGCGGAGCCGCTCGCGCGGGCTTAAGTCCCTCCCGCGCGCTGGGGCGCCGATGGATTTCTCCGCGTTCGAGTCGGTCGACGCGACCTCCCTCCGTTGGCTCCGACGCGGAGAGAGCCCGCTACAGTTCGACCTCCTCGCGGGCGAGCGGCTGGTCGCGTCGCTCGAATGGCGGGCGCACGGCGGCACGTTCGCGACCGCCCGGACCGCGCAGGGGAGCTGGACGCTCAAGCGGGTCGGCTTCCTGAACCCCGAGATCACGGTCCGGCCGAACGGATCGAGCGAGAACGTCGCCCGCCTGACCGCCCACCTCCAGTATCATCGGATCGAGCTGACGACGGGCCTCACGTACCGGTTCCACCGGGCCGGCGTCCTCGTTCCGGCCTGGCAGGTGACGGAGGAGACCGGGCGCGAGGTCCTCCACGTCGAGCCGGTCCGCGATGGGAGGAAGCTCGTCGGGGGCGCGGTGCTGGCCCCGGCCTTCGCCCCGGCGCTCGTGGGCTTCC
>JASHPY010000031.1 GCA_030037855.1 Thermoplasmata archaeon
CGGGTCCGAGGAGAGGTTCAGGAAGACGACCGCGCGCTCGAGCGCGCCGGTCGACTGGAACTCCTTGAGGAAGAAGTTCGCCTCCTCGCTCGTGATCCCCATCGCGGCGAAGACGACCGCGAACCCCTCGCTCGAGTTCCGGAGCTTCGCCTGCCGCACGATCTGGGCCGCGATCTGGTTGTGCGGGAGCCCCGCGCCCGAGAAGATCGGGAGCTTCTGGCCGCGGACGAGCGTGTTCATCCCGTCGATCGTCGAGATCCCCGTCTGGATGAACTCGCTCGGCTCCTCCCGCGAGTAGGGGTTCATCGCGTTCCCGACGATCTCGAGCCGGGTCGCGCTGACGATCTTCGGGCCGCCGTCCCGCGGCTCGCCGAGCCCGTTGAAGACGCGGCCGAGGAGCTCGTCCGAGACCGCGAGGGTGGCGACCTCCCCGAGGAACTTCACGCTGGTCGCCTCGACGTTCATCCCCATCGTCGGGCCGAACACCTGGACGATCGCGAGCCCCTTGCGCGAATCGAGCACCTGCCCCTGGCGCCGCTCGCCGTTCGGGAGCGAGATCTCGACGATCTCGCCGTAGGCGGCGTTCGCGACGTCGCGGACGAAGAGGAGCGGCCCGGTGACGCAGTCGACCGTGCGGTAGTCGATCGGTACGTCGGGCGCCGCGGAGGCGGGGGAGTTCGTGCCCTTGGCGGCCATCGTCAGCCTCCCGCGGCCGTGGCGACCTGGCCCACGGCCTGCCCCACCTCGAGCTCGAGCTCATCGAACTGGCGCTGGAGCTCGGCTTCGGGGATCCACTTCATCCGGGAGAGCTTCGTGCGCACGGGCAGCTTCTGCAGCTGCGCCACGGTCGCGCCCTTGCCGATCGCTTCCTGCTCCCGGTCGCCGAACGCGAGGATCGCGCGCAGCATCCGGTACTGCTTCTGGATCGAGGAGTACGTGTCCACGTCGTCGTAGGCGCTCTGCTGGAGGTAGTCCTCGCGGAGCATCCGCGCGACATCGAGCACGGCCTTCTCCCGCTCGGGCAGCGCGTCGACGCCGACGAGCTGGACGATCTCCTGCAGCTCGGCCTCTTTCTGGAGCACCTCGAGCGCCTTCTGCCGCAGCGGAACGAACTCCTTCGAGAGGTTCTCGCCGAACCACGGCTCGAGGTCGTTGACGTAGAGCGAGTAGCTCTGCAGCCAGTTGATGGAGGGGAAGTGCCGCCGGGACGCGAGCGACGCATCGAGCGCCCAGAAGACGCGCGCGACCCGGAGCGTGTTCTGGCTCACGGGCTCGGACGTGTCGCCGCCCGCGGGCGAAACGGCGCCGACGACCGTGACCGACCCCGTCCGCTCATCGGGGGAGAGCGTGACCACGCGCCCCGCGCGCTCGTAGAACTCGGCGATGCGCCGGCCGAGGTAGGCCGGATAGCCTTCCTCGCCCGGCATCTCCTCGAGGCGGCCCGAGATCTCGCGCATCGCCTCGGCCCACCGGCTCGTGGAGTCGGCCATCAGGGCGACATCGTAGCCCATGTCCCGGTAGTACTCCGCGATCGTGATCCCCGTGTAGACGCTCGCTTCCCGAGCGGCGACGGGCATGTTGGACGTGTTCGCGAGCATGACCGTCCGCTCCATCAGCGGTCGCTTCGACTTCGGGTCGACGAGGGTCGGGAAGAGCGTCAGCATCTCGGTCATCTCGTTGCCCCGCTCGCCGCAGCCGACGTAGACGACCACGTCCGAGTTGGCCCACTTCGCGAGTTGCTGCTGGATGACGGTGTTGTGCAGCAGGAATCCGCCGAATCCCCCGACGAAGTTCTGGCCGAACTCGGGCAGCGCGAAGTCGTAGACGTCGTACGGTCCCTCCGTCTCGAGGTGAACCTCGACCACCTCGTCGCAGAACACGGTCTCGAGCAGGCGGGCCAACCTTGGCGCCACCTCGTCCCGCCCGTCGAGGTCGGGGAAATTCAGCGTGCCCACGAATGGTTGGAACGTCGCGGCGCTCATTCGGTCGCCGTTCCCGAGGTAGTTGTGGATCTCGATCCCCTCGCGAGCGAGCGTCGAGTACGTCGTGCGGGATCGATACAGTGTCTCGATCGCAGTCGGGGACAGCGGGACCACGTCGGTGGAGGTGTACGTGGTCTTCCTCGACTCGAGATATCGACGAATCGCACTCGTCTTCGGGTCGGGGGAGTCCAGCGCCGCAGTCAACCGTGACAGGTTCCGAGCGCCGCGCACGAACAGTCGGTAGTACTCCGTACCATCGACCCATCGCTTGGCGAGCGACGCGGTGATGCCGAATCGGGAGAGAGCGTAGGTAAGCTCCGTCTGGAGGCGCCGGCTGGCGGTGCAAAACTCGACTTCCCCTCGGGAGATCCCACCGTCCCCGACGTAGTACCCCCGAAGGAATGCCCCGAGGGAGCGATTGGTCGAACCGAGCACCGAGCTCGGGATACGCTTCTCGGCCGATACGCGGCCAGTCCCGAGCTGCGCCAGAACGTCCACCAGCTGGCGACTCATCAGCAGGACGTTCGGCGTCTTCCCGGGCTGGCGCTCGATCTTTCCGGTGACTCCGAACAGGGTGTAGCTCAGCAGCAGAAACTGTTGCAGCAAGCGCGGGTCGGAGTTCGTGAAAACGACCGTTCCCCGTCCCCGGATGTATCCCTCGGAAACGAAGAGGCCCAGGAATTCCGCGAGCGGTGGCGACATCCGGTCGGGGATGAGTATCGACTTGCCTCGCCGCTGGAGCGGTAGGATGTCGAGGTGCAGCGCTCGATCAGCATCGGGTATCGGCAGTTGTCGGACCGAGGCAAGGTAATCGCCGGGTCGAACGTCCTGGGCCATCGTCTCTTGGAGGTGGCCATCCGACCCGATGGTGAACAGCCGGTGGACGGGGGTCACACGAACCGACCTTCCGCTTCGAGTGCGGACGCGGACGAGGGAGTCACTCTTCCCGTGATAGAGCGTCCGAGTGTGGCTCCGAACGATGCGATCGCCGACCAGCGAGTAGAGTTCCATCGGTGTCCGCAGGGTCAGCCATTCGTCGGACCCTTCCGAGCGAAGCGACCCCCCGCTGCGAGAACGGTGGAAAATCTCCTCGATGGGCGCGACGGTGCCGTCCGCCAGCAGGACCGGCGTCTCGCTGCTGGCGCACTTGCCCGAGCCAAACGGACCCGGCACGCAGGCCGTGCCCCCTTTGGCCACGGGAAAGAAGGAGTCCACGACGCGTTGGCCCGTGACGAGCGGGATCCCGGGGGCGAGCTTCTGCTGTACCGGGCGCGGGATGCGTACGACCCACTTGTGGCTGAGGTAGAGCGGCTGGCTGCCCGAGGCCGTTTTCAACGTCCCGATCGGTTCGCGGATCGTGTACGTGCCGCTCGCGAGCTTGCCGATCGTGCCCTCGAGACCCGGCGGGACGAGGATCTTGTGGAGAATGAGCGGCGTCTCCTGGACCGTCCCCAGGACCGCACCCGCGCGGACCGCGTCCCCCGGCTGCGCGGTCGCCGTGAACTCCCACTTTGCCTTCTCGTCGAGCGGGGGAGCGACAAACCCTCGCGTGATGAAGTCGCCGAGGCTCTTCTGAATCACGTCGAGCGGGCGCTGGACGCCGTCGTAGATCGACTTGAGCAGGCCCGGGCCGAGCTCGACCGAGAGCGCCTGGCCGGTGTTCTCGACCGGGTCGCCCGGACGGATACCGGTCGTGTCCTCGTAGACCTGGACGGTCGCCGTGCCGCCGACGAGGCGGATGATCTCCCCGACAAGCCCCTGCGAGCCGACGCGGACGACGTCGAACATCTTCGCGCCTTCGAGGCCCTCGGCGATGACGACCGGACCGCTGACCCGCCCGACGACTCCCATCGATCCCTCTCCCGCTAGTTGGACACGGCGAGCGTGACGCCGAGAACGCGTTTCGCGAGCGCGTTGATGCTCTCGACCTCGAACTCACCGGTCGGCGTCGGGACGAAGACGACGAGCGGGGCGAGCGAGGCGTCCGCGTGCGCCCGCTGGGCCTCGGAGAGCCGGGGCCGGATCGACTGGCTCGCGATCACGAGGTTGTAGCCGCCGTCGCCCATCACGCGCTGGAACTCCGCGACCGAGTTCTCCGGGGTGACCTCGATGACGTCCTTGAGCCCGATCAGGCGAAACCCGATCGCGAGCTCGCGCTCGCCCAGAACGACGGTGCGCCCCCCGGCGATCGGCGACTCCGGCACGGCGTCATCGGCGGGACCGCCGTCTATTTAACGCCTGCTCCGGACCCTCGAGAAATCGCGTCCGGAACGCTCGGTACGGCGCCGGCGGGACGCTACTTGTACGTCGATTTGTGGACGTGGTTCTCGTCGTCCGTGATCAGGATGCACTCGCCCTCGCATTCGAACAGGCACGCCTCGCAGACGATGCACTCGGGGCCGTGGATCGCGAGCGACTTCTCGCCTCGCATCTGGAACTTGGCCGTGACCGCGGGGTCGTCGACCACGTCCGGCATTTGGTCGCGCGGACGGAGCTCGAAGACGTTGACCGGGCAGACGTCGCGGCAGTGCGAGCAGCCCGTGCACTTCGCCTCGTCGATGTCGACCTGGACCATCGCGGACCAGTCATCGGGAGCAGGCGTCCCTATTCTCCTTTGCTCCCGACGGGGCCCGGGGACCGGCCGGGCCCGGGCTCCGCGCGGGGGGCTCGACGATCGCGGGGACCGCCGGGGCGACCCGCGCCGAACGGGCCCGGCACCGTCCGGCCCCTCGACGCTCGTTTCATCGCCTCTCGTCAGCTCTTAACCCCCCTCGGCCCATCCACCGCCGAGGAACCGTGGGGAAGATCCTCCTCGGAACGAGCGGCTGGGACTACCCCGAATGGGTCGGGCGGGTCTACCCTCCCCACGGCGCGTCCGACAAGCTCCGGTACTACGCCGGGATGTTCCCGATCGTCGAGATCAACTCGACCTTCTACCGGCTCCCGGCACCGGGCGTCGCGGCGTCCTGGGTCCGGCGGACGCCCGGCGGCTTCCGATTTGCCGCGAAATTTCCCCAGACGATCACGCACGACCTGCGGCTCGTCGGCACGGACGAAGAGCTGGCGCGCTTCCTCGCGGTGCTGAAGCCGTTGCGCGAGGCGGGGAAGTTCGCCGCCGCGCTGCTCCAGCTTCCCCCGTCGCTTCCGTTCGACCCCGGCACCGTGCGCACGTTCTACGCGTCCCTTCCGCGGGACCTCCCGGTCGCGGTCGAGTTCCGCGAGCGGTCGTGGCTCGTCCCGGAGTCGCACGCCCTGCTCGAGGAGTTCGGGCTCGCCTACGTCGTCGTCGACGGCCCGCACCTGCCGATCGACCTTCGCGTGACCGCGCCGTTCGCCTACGTCCGCTGGCACGGCCACGGCACGTCGATCTGGTACGACTACACCTACTCGGCGGAGGAGATCGCCGCGTGGGTCCCGAGGGTCCGCGCGCTGGCCGAGCGGGCGGATGTCGTCTACGGGTTCTTCAACAACCACTTCCGAGGCGACGCGGCGGCGAACGGCCGCTCGCTCGCGGAGCTCCTCGGCCTGCCGCCCCCGCCGGGCAGCGCACGCCTCGACCTCTGAACGTCGACGTCCCGGTCGGCGCGTGCGCCCGCGCGACGTGCCTAACTATGTCATTATGAAGTTAGATATTTATTTTTGTGAATACATAATTAGCCGATATGACCGAGAACGAGTGGGAAACGAGCCGCGTCCCGCGACCGCGTCCGATGGGCACCTCCGCCGCGGGGACCCTACGAACGCACCCCCTCTCCGAGTACGTGGCGCTCGAGTTCCCGCGCGAGTCGGTCGCCTGGGTGCTGCGCCGCGGGGACGATCTTGCCGGAACGGGCGAGCGTCGGCCGTCTCGGCGGGGATGGTCCCGCGCCGCCCGCCCGGACCTTCGGTAGGAGAGACCCCCGAGCTCGGCCGCCGCCATCTCCAAATTCCTCCGCGGCCGGTACGGGGGCCGTGAGCCGATCGCCGATCCCGACCGACACCAACCTCCTCGCGCTGCCGGACGGCCTCCCCGAGCCGGCGGACGACGGGGCAGCGCGCCACCTCCTCGGTGCGCGCGTCCCTCGCGTGCGCCTCCCGAGCACCCGCGGAGGCACGGTCGACGTCGGCGCGGCCGCCGAGCGCCTCTCGGTGTTCTTCCTCTATCCGGCGACGGTGAAGCCCGGGATCCCGATCCCGGGCGAGTGGAGCGAGATCCCCGGCGCGCGCGGCTGCACGGTCGAGAACTGCGGATACCGCGACGCGTACGCCCGGTTCCGGGCCCGCGGGTGCGAGGTGTACGGCGTCAGCGGCCAGGGCCAGGGGCCGGAGGAGGGGCTCGCCGAGCAGGTCGAGTTCGCGGAACGGACCCACCTCCCCTACGCGCTCCTGAACGACTCGAGCTTCGAGCTGGCCCACGCGATGCGTCTGCCGACGTTCGTCGCGTCCCTCGCGCGGCCGACCCTCGAGTTCGAGGGACGGACGCACACCTTCCCGCTCCAGGGCCGGACCCTCCTCAAGCGGCTGACGTTCGTCGCCGACCGGGGCCGCGTCGAGAAGGTCTTCTACCCGGTCTTCCCGCCGGACCGGAACGCCGCCGCGGTGCTCGACTACCTCGCGTCGCGGCCCCCGGCGTGACCCTCGCCCGGGGCGGGAACGCCCCGTTCCCGACCCTGTTTCAACGTCCCCCGAGCCGCCGCTTTAGAGCGGTCCGGCCCCTCGAACGGGGGCCGCGACATGACCGACGTCTTCGACATCGAACCCGGGCTCGCGCCGGACGACGGGGAGCCGTTCGACCCGTTCCCGTTCGACCCCGCGCCGCTCGACCCCGTGTCGGGCCCCCGACCGGCCCCCGCGCCCGGGGCCGGCCGGATCCGCCTCGCCCCGCACCCGCGCTCCCGCCGATCCCGTTCGTCCCTCCCGTCCGAGCCCGCCCTGTTCCCGTGGCTCGCCCGCCGGTTCACTCCGGGCGAGATGACCCTCTGGGTCGGGCCCCGGGTCGCGGTCGAGCCGGTCCTCGAGATGCTCTACGCGGGGAACGCGCTCGCGCGGGGCCACCTCTCGCTCGTCGAGGGCGCGAACCGGTTCCACCCGTACCGCATCGGCGAGCTCGGCCGGTCGCTCGGGGTCGACGCGACCGAGACGCTGCATCGCATTCGGCTCGCCCGGGCGTTCACGGCGTACCAGATGGTCGCGCTCGTCGACGCCTGGTCCGCGGAGGCGCGGCGGCACCCGCCGACGCTCCTCATCGCGCACGACCTGCCCGCCCTCTTCGCGGTCGATGAAATCCGGGACGACGAGCGCGTCGCACTCCTCGCGCACGTCGCGCGGACGCTCCGTGGCCTCGCGGACGCCGTCGCCGCTCCGCTCCTCCTCACGCTCGACCCCGGGGGGATCGACCGGTTCCCCGGCCTCACCGACGAAGGGCCGCGCTGGTCGGACCTCGTTACGTTCGTCCGTGGGCCGGGCACGCTCCGATTACGCGCGCTCCGCGACGACGCCCGCCTTGCCCTCGTCCCTCGCCCCGGGGGACAGCGGGGCCTCGAGGAGTTCGGCGGGGGATCCGCCGAGGAGGTGATCGCGTGGGGCGCACCGCCCCGACCTACCGCCAGGCGCTCGAGGAGCGGATGAAGCGCTGGGACGAGTTCGCGCGGCTCCTCACGACCCCCGAGGAACGCGCGGCGTTCGAGACGTTGCGGACCGGCGCGCGCCGCTACGCCGCCCAGGCGACGTACGTCGGGAGCCCGGACCTCCTCGAGTCGATCCTCCTCTCCGTCCTCCTCGACCTCGCGCGGCGGCTCCCCGTCGACCCGCCGGGCCGGCCGGCCGCGCGCTGAGCCGTGGACGGGGCGGCCCCGACCGCGGACGGTTGGCTCCTCGACATCACGGAGAGCGAGGACGGCCGTTCGGTCGTCCTCTGGCGGAAGGAACGCGCGTCGGGTCGGGTACGCCGGACCGCGGTCGAGTTCCGCCCCCCGTTCCTCGTCGAGGCGCCGCGCGCCGACCTCGCCGGCCTCGCGCGACGGCTCGCCGCCGACCCCGAGGTCGCGTCGGTCGAACGGCGCGTGCTCGCCCCGTCGCTCTACGACCGACGCCCCCGCACGGTCCTCGAGGTCACGCCCGAGCGCAACCCCGCGCGTCGGGCGCTCGCGCGGGCGGTCGACGCCCTCGGGGGGTTCGAGCGGTACCGCCTCTACGACGTCGACCTCGTCCCCCCGCAGCTCTACCACCTCGCCCACGCGCTCTATCCGTTCGCCCCGGTCGCCGGGCAGGGAGCGGAGCTCACCGCGACCGAGCCGGCGGAGACGATCGACTACGTCCCCCCGCCGCTGCGCGTCGCCCGGCTCGAGGTCCGCATCGCCGGGGAACGCCGGGGTCGCATCCCGCCGCCCGACGGGCGGATCGGCGCGGTCCGGATCGGGGAGGTGACGCTCGAGGGGCGCGAGGAGGAGCTCCTCCGCGCGCTCGTCGACGAGCTCGCGCGGAGCGACCCCGACATCCTGCTCACCGAGGGCGGGGACGGCTTCGACCTCCCGTGGCTCTACCGGCGCGCGCACGCCCTCGGCCTCGGCCCCGACGCCTTCTCGCTCGGCCGCGAGCGCGCGCCGTTCCGTCCGTCGCGCCGCGCCCGCTCGTTCGAGTCGTACGGGGTCGTCCACCACCGCGCCGCGGCGTACCCGCTCCCCGGCCGGTTCCACATCGACCGGGAGAACTCGTTCCTCTTCGACGACGCCGACATCGCGGGGCTCGTCGACGCCGCCCGGCTCTCCCGCCTCTCGCTCTCGACGGTCGTCCGTCAGTCGCCCGGTACCTGCTTCACCGCGATGGAGATGGCCCACGCGCTCCGCGGGGGCGCCCACGTCCCGTGGAAGAAGAACCGACCCGAGTCGTTCCGACGGGGGGACCACCTCGTCGCCGCCGACCGCGGCGGGGCGATCTTCCTCCCGCCGGTCGGCGTCCACGACCGGATCGACGAGTTCGACTTCGCGAGCCTCTACCCGTCGATCATGGTGCGGAACAACCTCTCCTCCGAGACGCTCGAGTGCCGCTGCTGCCCGCGGAGCCCGATCCGCGCCCCGGGGCTCGGCTACCGCTCGTGCACCCGTCGGGTCGGCCTCATCCCCCGCACGCTTGCCCCGTTGCTCGCGCGCCGGACGGCGTACAAGGCGGCGATGAAGCGGCCCGGGACCCCACCCGAGGAGGTGGCGCGCCTCAAACGCCGGGCGAAGATGCTGAAGTGGATCCTCGTCACCGCGTTCGGCTACCAGGGGTACCGGAACGCGCGGTTCGGCCGGATCGAGTGCCACGAGGCGATCAACGCCTACGCGCGCCGGCTCCTCGCCGACCTCGTCCCGGTGGCGGAGGCGGCCGGCTACCGCGTCGTCCACGGGATCGTCGACTCGTTGTGGCTGCGGCCGCTCGACCCCGACCGGCCGCCGGACCCCGAGGCGTTCGCGCGGGAGGTGAGCGCGCGCTACGACCTCCCGCTCGGCTACGAGGGCCGGTACCGCTGGATCCTCTTCCTCCCCGCGACGACCCACGGGCTCGGCGTCCCGAACCGATACTACGGGCGCTACGAGCACGGGGAGTTCAAGCTCCGCGGGATCGGGGCGCGACGGCACGACACGACCGTCCTCGTCCGCCGGTTCGAGGGGGAGGTCCTCGCGCTGTTCCGCTCGGCGCGGGACGCGGACGGGGTCCGCGCGCTCCTCCCCCGGGCGCTCGCCCGCGCCGACCTCTTCGCCGAGCGCCTGCGCGCCGGCGCCTGGCCGGTCGAGGAGCTCCTGGTCGCGCACCGGATCGGCCAGGCGCCCGAGGCGTTCGTCACGTTCACCGACTCGGTCGCCGCGATCCGCCAGCTCGCGGACGCCGGCGCCCGCCGCGCGGCGGGCGAGCTCGTGCGCTACGTCCTCCTCGACCGGCGGAGCCGTTCGTTCCGCCGTCGCGTCCGGGCCGCCGAGCTCCTCGTGGGCGACGAGGAGTACGACCGGGCGGCGTACCTCGACCTCCTCGCCCGCTCGGCCGAGACGCTCCTCGCCCCGCTCGGGGTCGGCCGCGCCGAGCTCCTCGCGCGCTGGGGGGTCGCCCCGTCGCCGGAGCGAGAGGAGTACCGCTCGCCCGAGGCGACGGCCCAGGGCGTCCTCGACGGGTCGTGAGAGGGGCGGGAGTTATGGCCCCCGGCCGGGTCGAGGAAGGGTGGCTCCCCGAACTTCCCGCCCCGCCCGCTCGCGCACGGGAGCGCGTCGGCCCCGCCGACGGGCCCCCGAGAGCGCCGCGCGCCGGGCGGCGAGGATCCGCCGGAGCATCGCGAAGGGCCGGCTCGAGGACCTCACGCCGCTCCTGCTCGCGCTGAGCGACCCGTCCCCCGGGCTCCGGCAGACCGCCGCGATCGCGCTCGGGATCCTGAAGGACCCGCGCGGTCGCAGCACGCTCGCGGCGGCGCTGACGGACCCGATCGCCCCCGTGCGCGCGAGCGCCGCGGAGGCGCTCG
>JASHPY010000008.1 GCA_030037855.1 Thermoplasmata archaeon
ACCTCGGTCGCCATCCGGGGAGAGCCGAGCGGGGCCATCCGGCGTCGCGCGGAGAGGAACGTTCCGCAGACGATGCTTCCGACGAGCGCGATCGCGACGGCGATGACGGCGAGGGTCTGCAGGAGGGCGGACGAGGACGCGCCGAATCCGGATCCTGGCGAGGGGGGCCCGCGGGTCGACCCCGGCTGGTTCGTGAAGTTCACCACGAAGTTCGCCGGGGCCGAGGGAACGACGAGCACGCCCGACGGCGCGCTCGCGTTGTAGCCCGAGTAGGCACCGATAGCGTACGGGTAGGTTCCGTTCTCGAGGTCGAAGTTGATCGTCTTGCCGGAGGATGTGAGCGACTCATTGGCGGGCCCGGCCACCGACACCCACCACGTCACGTCGGCGGGAAGCCCCCGCTCGGAGAACTGGACCCACTGGCTCGACGTCGTGTTGTTTCCCGCCGGCGTCACCGGCGTCACGACCACGATTAGCTGGAGCACGTTCGTCGCGGGCGTGACCACAGTGTAGCTGTTCAGCGAGTAGTTCTGCCCGATCAACGTGACGTTCGCGATCGTCGTGCCCGCGGGTACGTCGTAGTAGCTCCCGTTCCCCGTACCGTCCGTCGGGGCGAGCGTGACCGAGAGGTTCTGGGACTGGACCTGGAACTCGACCTGCACCACGAGGCCGGGGACCACGTCTCCGACCGGCGTCGTCGCCGTCAGGTCGAGGGCGCTCGAGTTGTTCTGCGCTACGCCGCCGTTGCTCGCGGTGGTCGCGGCGGCGCAGATCGAAGCCGGTCCGATCCCGGCGGAGTTCGACGCCTCGACCTCGAAGCTGTAGGTCGTCGACGCCGACAGACCCGAACTAACGAACCTCTGTGCGACGGCCCCGAGATTGATGCTCACGGCGGACCCGGTGCATTCCAGGGACGAGTACGTCGCGACGTAGTCGTCCAAGAGAGCGCCCGACGGGTTGGTCCAGCTCAGGTCGATGGAGCTCGAGGAGGCGGCCGTCGCGGAGAGGTTCGTGGGCGCCGCGGGCGATCCCCCGCCGTTCGTTGCGTTCGCTTCGGTGGTCGCGTTCGCGCAGGCGGACCACGGCCCCTCTCCGACGAGGTTGGATGCGGCGACCTCGTAGCCATAGGTCGTGTCGGCTGAGAGGTTGCCGACCGCGTACGATGCGACGACGGACCCCACGTCGACCACGGTCGGAGTCCCCGAGCAGATCGAGCTCGAGTACTGGTCGATGAGGTCGTCGACCAACGGTCCGCCGGGGTTGGTCCACGTGAGCTCGATCGCCGAAGCGTTCGCCGGAGCGGCGGTGAGGTTCGTAGGAGCCGCGGGTGGATCTGTCGGGGCGGTCGTGCCGGTCGCCACCGTGGATGCCGACGAGGTGCCGCCGGCACTCGAAGCTTCCACGTAGGCGCAGTACTCCGTGCCGGAAGCGAGGGAGCCGAGGACGTACGAGTCGGCTACCGCTCCCAGGTTGACCTCGGTCGCCGCTGAGCAAGCGGACCCCGCCGCCCAGAACAGGTAATCGTCGGTCAGGGTTCCCGCCGGGTTCGTCCAGGACCACGTCAGAGAGGATGTGGTAGACGAGGACGCCGCGAGCCCGGTCGGTGCGGCGGGGGCCGCGGGATACTCGGTCACGATGACCGCGAACACGCCCGAGTCACCAGCGACCCCCACGAACTTCGCTTCGAGGGAGTCCCCCGAGTTCACCACGACCTGGTTCGCCCACACCGTGGCCGTGCCGGTGGGGTCGCTGGTGCAGGTCTGTCCCGTGGAGTAGCCGCCGCAGGCGTCCTCAGTGATGCCCGTGCTCCGCACCGTCCAATCGTCGATGAGCGTGAGCACGGTCCCCGCGGGCTCCTCGACGATCTCGGCCGACCGGGTGGGCCCGGGGACGCTGCTGAGGTCGAGCGTCGAGACCGCGATCTCCGCCCGGTAGTAGTGGCCGGCGGGCGGGCCGGCGATGGAGATCGTCTTCGCCGTGCCGCTGAGCGACTCGACCGGGTTCCCCCACCGGAAGAACGCGAACGACGGGTAGTCGCCGACCTCCGGATCGAACACGAGGTAGTAGGTGGAGGAGACGTGGGTCGAGAGGTCCGCTCCGAAGCTGATGAACATGTCGTGGTTCAAGTGGATCGTCTGGTCGTAGTGGGTGTAGAACGAGACTCCGGCGGGCGTGCTCGACGCGTATCCGCCTTCGGCCACGATGGTTCCGGACTTGCCGGAGTCCATCACATCGTTCGCGAGGCTGTCCACGTTCGGGCCATACAGACCGACGCACGCGGACGGCGCCGGGGAAACGTCCGCTTGCGTGCACGTCGAGTCGTAGAGGTACGAGTTCTGGGAACCGCTCGCACCGCTGCTCGAGGTGATGGTGATCTTCGCGCTCACCAGATCCCAGACCGTACCGTTCGCGGGCGCGGGAACGTTCACGGTCTGGACGCCACCGTTCCCGTTCACGGTCCCGTTGTAGTAGAGGTAGGACGAGGCGTCGAGCCCGATCGGCGCGGGCGACGAGGACTCCGACTCGCGGGAGCTGTTCGTCATCGCGCTCGCGACTGTGGTCAGCAAAAGCGCCACGACCACCAACGCGGCGAGGAGAATGCCGACCCGCAGTCCCCTTCCTGCCGTGACGACCTCGCTACGGTCGGTGCGAGCGCGACCCGATACGGAAATTCGGGGTGTCGAGGGCCGCTCAGGGCGTCGAATGAGTTGGTGAAACCGAACGGGAGGCATACGTGCGCAACTTAACTTGCATCTCCCTCCCTACACGATCGGCCGATTTATTCAGTCCCCGAACGAACAAACTATTTTACACCTTGTCCAAACTTGCATTCCGGAGCGTGAACGATGGCGGCTGACCGCTAGGCGGCAAACGAGACCTCCTTCGCGAAGGATCAGTCCGGTGGGACCCAAGCCGACTATCTAGTGTGTCCCCGCCGCAGGATCGAACCGCTCGCATCCTACTAACCGTCCCGGTCGGAATCCTCGAAGGAGAGGAGGCCCCCCTTCCGGCCCGAAGGCGTCCGATCCTGTGACGGGGCTCTCGGAGTCCCGAGGCACCGTCTCTCGAGCGAACCGGGCGCGGGGTCCGTGTGATCGGGTCGTTGGCACGGGTGTAGGGACCCGCCCGCTCGGGATTCTACCTACCATCCTTCGCTGGTGGGCGCTTTGGCCGAATCGCGTAGCGCTGCCTCACCAAGTTTCAGCGGGCTCGGGCGGACCGTCGCCTCGATAGGCATATATCACAGGCGGACGCTCATCGTCCTTCTGTAACATGTCCTCAAAGTCATCCAGCACGATCCTTTGGGAGATACCTGCACGGGAGGGTCGCGAGCTGATCACCTCTCGAGACGTCGCCGCGATGGCCCGACGGCTCGGGACGCGACCAGACCACGCCCTTCGCCATCTCCGACGAGGAGGGTACTTGCTCCCGCTGTTCCGAGGATTCTACTACGTGAGGTCTCCCGAGGAGTTACGTCTGAACACCGAGCGTCACGATCCGCTCGAGCTCTTCGCTTTGGCTGCACAGGCGAAGGGGATCGGAGAATGGTACTTCGGTCTGGACACCGCGGTTCGCTTGAACGGACTCTCCCACGAGAGCCTGCGAGAGGAGTCCGTGATCGGTCGATCTCTTTACCGTATCCACGGAGTCCCGATCGGGTCCCGGCGGTTTATCATCCACAAGTGGGGCCCGAAGCTCTTCGAGTTCGGACTCTACCGGCGGGGAGCCTATCGAGTCAGTGATCCCGAAAAGACCGTTCTCGACCTCGCTTACCTGGACTTCTGGCGGTCCAAGAAGGGGCATCCGGCCCGTCGGACCTGGACCGAACTGATTCCGGCCATAGACCGGTTCAAGCTCCGCCGATATCTCCGCCACTACCCTCCGGGAGTTGTCACGATGGTGGAGGGCGCGATGTGATCTCCTTCATCCCGATGCTCGCTCGGCGCTTGCACGTACCGGACCAGGAGCTCTTGGAGCAGGACGTGCGGCTCCACAGTCTTCTAGCGGCGCTCGTTGGCGACGTTCGATTCGGACCGCACCTCGCCTTCAAGGGAGGAACCTGTCTCATCAAATGCTATCTCGACTATCCTCGCTTCAGTACTGACCTCGACTTCACCTGGGTCTCGGAGCGCGCACCGGTCCAGGGGCCGGGAGGGACTCGCGCCTTCCGCCGGAGGATTCGTCCCACCCAGCGGCAACTTGAGACATGGTTTCGAGACGTCGCGGACGCCCGTGGATACCGACTGGACGGACGGGAGTCCTTCCGCTATGGGCGGAGCAATCGCATGATGTCGGTCAACCTCAGTTACGACTCCCTTGCTTCAGGGAACGGTTCGCTGAAGGTACAGCTCAACTTCGAGGAGCCGTTGAGTTTCCCCACGGTCTCCGCCCGAGCCCGGAGCCTTCTTCAGGGGCCGGTCCCGAGAGAATTTCGGCTGCTCGAGGGTGACCCGGCCGCGGGCTACGCCGCTCGGATACCGGTGATCGCCTACGATCCACGCGAGATTCTAATCGAGAAGTGCCGGGCGATTCTGACCCGGACGGCCGCAAAGAGTCGCGACCTCGTGGACCTGTTCCTCTTGGAGACCCGAAAAGGCCTTCGAGCGGAGGACTATGCCGCGGCGATCGTCGGGAAGACACGATACGCGGTGCTCGGAGCCTCTCGGTATCGCGCGCAAGCGAGCTCATTCGAAGACCGAGAAGCCATTCTCTTGGACGAGAACGTCGGCCCGCTGCTACTGAAGCCAATCGATATGCGGGCCTACGGAGCCTACCGGGAGCGCGTCGTACCCTACCTCAAGGGGCTGCTCCCAGCGATCCTCAACGAGTGACCTCGGAAGTCCGGGCACTCGGAAGGTACCCCGGATCGAACCGACGGCTACCCCAACCGAGGGACGGCCCTCCGGCGGTGGATGGGCCCGGTCGGATTTGAACCGACGACCTCCCGGTTATCAGCCGGGTGCTCCAGCCAAACTAAGCTACGGGCCCGTTTATGCTCGGACTGATGTTTGTTACCTATCGATGCCTACGTTCTTTCGATGCCCGCGAACCCCCCGTCCGTACAAGAACGCCGAGAGCGCCTACTCGCCGACCCCCGAGTATCGGGGTGGTTTAAGAATCGCGGTAAGCGGAGTACCGCCGAGTCGTACCTCGCGAACCTCGAGTTGTTCCTCCGTCGAACGAAGACGAGCGTGGCCGAAGCGTACTACGGTACGCCGACCCCCGGAGAACTCGACGAGCTGATGCGGGAAAGGCCCCTCCTATGAACGTCCGAGCGCGGCCTCCCCATGTGTTGAGATAGAACGCGGGCAATTCTTAATCGATGTCTTTGAGGCCAGGGGCTTCTTCGCCGGACCGGAACGGGGTCCCGGTCCCGATGGTCGCACTTGCCGTGGCCGTTGCTGTCATTATCGCTATCGCCGCCGTCCTTGTCGCGGTGAATCTCCCTAAGAACCCGGCAGCGTCGTCCCCGTCGTCTTACGAGATGGCGAACGCCTACGCGTCGTTTAATGGAAGCGCGGCGGCCGACTTCATGCAGACGACGGGGTACTACTTCACCAACCCCTCTCTCGCGAAATTCTCGACGGTCGTTCATGTCGGGATCGAGGAGGATCATAACGCATTGTTTTCATCCTGCTCCGACCGCTCGCAGTACGAGATTGAGAGCGTCGGGGTGAACGGGAATACGAGTGATGGGAACGAACTCGCGGAGTTCACGACCGCGGGGGCACAGTACCCCGGGGGAAATACGACGCTTCCGATCCTGCTTCCGGTCGGTGGTGACGCCTCGACGTGTTACCTCGGCGTGACCCTCGTAGTCGGAGTCGACAAGGTACTGATGCCCGGAAATCCGATCTATCTCAACGCCGCGATCGAGACTGGGAGCGGGTATCCTTAACTCCCCTCCGCACGGGGTCCCGTCGGCGCGGCGAGCCCTCTCGACCTGCGTCTAACGCCCTTTAGGTCTGGAGTCCCATAGTCTCGGATTTACGCCTCTCGAAGGGCTCATCCACTGGAGACCCGTCTCAGCTCGATGGCCGAGAGACCAGAGGCGCTCGACGGATTCAAGATGGCGGAGGCGGTCCTCGCGCACGCCGTCCTGCACTTTCAACTCGTCAAGAGAGGGTCGGATAGAGTCGAGCCCCATTGGGAAAACGAGGCGGACGGGTCGAGGCTCGTTTCTTGGCGCGTTTTCAAGGCGCGAGATATCGGCGGAGAGGTCGTGTGGCAGATCGAGGTAAAGCATTGTCTAGAGGACGTTCGATCCGCTCTCGACTATTGCGCGTACGAAGTCTACGAGAGAGTTTGCTGTACTGAGCCCTCGAGCGAACGCCCCCATGTCCATCGGCAGGTAGGCTTTCCCGTTCCGAAGCGGCACGACACTCGGGCGCAATACGCTACGCGGGTTGAGGGACGGATCCCTGGTCTTCATAGAGCCTCGATACCGGCTTTTGAGAAGTTCCTCGAGTTCGGACAATGGTCGGAGCCTCCGCTCGATTGGTTACCCTCGCTCGACGAGAACTGGAATATCGTAAAGCACCGCCGTCTTCCCGAGCCGTCGCGAAGGTCGGCGAAGCTCGGCGCGATGACGGGCGGCGTCCCGCCGGACTGTCCCAAGATCGAGGTACGTCTCTTCTCTCTAGACCCGCCCCGTGAAGTCCTCTCCACGCTCCAGCAATCGATCGAATCGACGAGGCGAGTCGTCACCGAACTCCGAGGGCTCACGCGCCCGAGATCGCCGCGCGGGTCGGGGTGAGCGAGAAGGTCGTAGAGCACGTCCTTACCGCAAAAGTTTCCGCGGAAACTAATGCGGAAAACGTAAGGCACGCTCTAGCGGCAGAAGTTTCCGCGGAAACTTCTGCCGAAAACGCCCCCGACTCGCCGTTCCGGACGGGGTGCGCCGGAGAAGGATAGCTACTTCCCTGCTCTCTCTCGGGAGGACCTCGCCAGCGGTAGTCGCCTTTCCCATCCGGCGGTTAGTCGACCCGGACGTGGCTCGCGAGATCGAACCTTACCGCATTGAGCGCACTTCCAAATCGTCTCCTTGTTGAAGACGGCCGGTAACATCCATACGGGTAAGGTTTGGGTGCTACACGTCGGACATCGGGGAGTACTCATCTCACACCCGACAGAGCTCGAAGCAAAAAGGACGGGCTAGAGAAAATAGGCGAGACCGAACACGGTCGCGAGCGGGAGTACGAGCGCTACGCCGATCACTCCTACCTCGTACATCCACTCGACGGGGGGTCCTCCGAGACCGAAGACGACGTAGAGGGGAATCGCGAGGAGCGCGCCCCCGAGAGCCGCGACGACCTCGAACGGGATCCAGATCGGACCGCGTCGAGGGAATCTCGTCATGCTAGCTGTCCTTCGAGAGTTAAAGGAGCGACAACGTCACATTGTCCTCCTTCGGGTCGCTCGAGATTCGAAGGCCGTACGTTCGGCCCCGCTCCAGTTCTGCCTCCTGTACGAGGCGGTCTAAGGTGTCGCTCGGCTCATCTTCGGTCTTAATCCAGTACTCGACCGCGGCGAGCTTCGCCATGTTCCTCGTACCCGGCGAAGTCCGCATAAAGCTCATGGTTCCGCCTTCGGTGTGCGCACCGCAGGCCCGCCGGTCCCACCATACTCGCCCTCGAGACAACTACCTGCCTATAATCCAAGACAGTCTCTGCCCGACTCGCCTCGAGGTTCAACCGCAGTTTCATATGCATTGACCTCCTCGCGGATTTGAGTCGGGATGTCGCGCGTCGGCTCCAAGCGACTTTGGATAGCGTCTGTCGTAATCTCGTCAGTTCTCGTGGTCGCTAGCTTGGCATCTGCCATCGCGCTGGGCTGGGACCCACTTCGGGGGCCGGCGCCTTCACCAATGGGGGGACCGGTGGTCGAGGCGAGCGCGGTGGTGACCGGCCCCGGACCGGTGGTCCCGATAGCGGGGGCCATGATTTCCGTGTTCTCGGAGGTACCGTTCGCTCTGGCCGCGTCTCTCGCCGCTAAGGATCTCACCGTCTCGGATGGGCAGAACGTTGCGCTCTATAATGGGACGACCGGCACCAGCGGGGCGCTCACCGGGCGCCTTTCGAGCCTGTTTGGGCCGATCGCTCAGGAGTGGACCGAGGTCGCTTCGCCGATGACGCTCAACGTATCACTTCTCGTCGTTGGCATGTACGTAGTCCAGAACTCGACCGGAGTTTACGAATACAATTCCTTCAACTACCTTCCTTTCGCCCCGAGTCACCCTCCCGCCTCCTTCCAGTTCTCGATGGGGTTCAACCTCGCCCGTCCGGCGACTGTTCTACCACCGAACTCCATCGCGCCCTCGTCCAGCATCACGCCTGCCCGGACTCCCTGCCCCAATCCGAGCTGGGAGTGGGTCACGGATTTCGACCACACATATCCCGGGCCGTTTCCACTGGTGGCGGCAAACAACACGCAGGTCACAGCCCCGGATGATGCGACGGAGCTCTCGGTCTTGGACAGCTGGGACGAAAGTTCCATAACTCTCGATTTCTCCGGCGCCGAGGGAAACAGCAACGGCTCGGTGTCGATGAGCGACACGGCGTCCTGGTCGGGTAACGGCGCAGCGGTGAACGGAACTTCTGCGTCTGTGGCGGCGCTGTCTTACTCTTCCCGTTCGTTCGCGATGATCTACATCAACGACACGGAGTTGAACATCCTAAGGAAGACGTGGGAACAGGTAACTTGGAACTACAACGGGCAGACCTGTGAGCCCGTCTATTCGCACCAAACGTACTACATCTGGGCGAGCGTGGTCGGGGTTTCGACCTCCAGCTTCTACTTCGGAGTCATGGCAGGCTCCAGCGCGTGGGGCAGCGAGATCACCTCGGTTTTCGACGGGGGTACGCCCTCGGCCTCACTGGAGAGCGGGTCCGTCCTTCACGCTTCCAGTTCCCAACAGTTTGTTCAGTTTCTGTATCAGGCGAGCGGAACGAGCAATATAGAGAGCCTGCAGAGCGAGGTCCAAGCCGGTGCCAGCGTGCTGCTGTCAGCGCTCGGACTCACCCTCGCCGTCATGGCGCTCGCTAGCACTTGCTGGATTGCTTGTACTGGGGGCGAGGCCGTCGCGGCGGCATCGGTTGTGGTTGCCGTTGCGGGCTTCGCCGACTCGATACTTGCGCAATTGACAACGGTGAGTTTTCAAACCAACGTGCAGGAGTCTATCGACACCATAGCGGTCAGCGCCGTGGATGGTTCGTTCTACTTGGACTACTACAAGTCCCTCTCCTCGACCGAGCTCTCGACTTCGGAGGGTAGTGCGACCGATTTGTTGCCGCTTACCTACATCGTGGGCACCCCCACGTGAGCGGCGTCGCCGGTCTCGGCTGTACCGCTGTTGCGGCGGTTCCATTGCCGTCCCAACGCAAGATTGCGGGCGTCTCCGCGTAGGATGCGCACCGTCCTCATGCATGGGTCGGGCGTTCCACAGGCTTTTGGCGGTTCGGTGGCGGATCGCCGAGTACCGGTTGCCTACGGGACTCTGATTCGTCCAGGATGAGCGGCGCATGGCTTAGTGGTCGACCGGTTCGGGATCGCCGATCGGCTCCGACTCGACTTACGGGTCGGCGATCTGCGACGCCGCCCGGCGGCTTCGGGCTCTATCCGAGCCTGTAGCGTCGTATACGCGCTTCGGGGCGGTCGCCGGGCCGAGGGACGATTCCGGGCCGAAAACGGCCGTGCGGCGAAACACAAGGTCGTACCGAGCGAACTCGGGAAGGGCCCCGAGGGAGGACGAGAGAACCTTAGGGACCCCGAGTTCGTTTCGAGTTCCAGAGGGGGAGGGGCTCGCTCGGCTTAGTTTCGTCGGGGCGGGGACTAACCTCTACGAACGACTAGATGCGGGGCCGCCGCCGAGCACCTTGCGGTGTCACCCGATATTGGAGCTGCTCCCGGCGGGTATCCGGGTGCCGCTTTGGGGCAGTGGTAGGGTGGAAGCGGCTAGCGTCGGTCCGCCAAACGCGTGTCGGGGAATGACCGGGGTAGTGCCCTCGGCTGGATCGGCCGGCCGCACGAGCGGCAGAATCGGGCCACCTTGACGTTCGGTGTCCCGCACCCAGCGCACTTCACAACGAACTCTCGGCGAAACGCGCGTCCACGAAGGAGGACCCCGCTGAACGCGACCCCGCCGCCGACGAGGACGAGAGCGAAGAGAGGGTCGAAGTCGGGCGGAACGCCCGTGTGTAGAGGAGCGGCGGCCACCAAGAGGTTCAATCCCACCACCCCGGCGAACAAGAGCCCGAGTCCCACGAACACCCACGCCTGGTACGGGAGCATGGGTCCGGACCAGTAGAGCGCACGCGCTTCGCGTCGTTCCGACGGGGAGAGCGGCCCGAACACGGTGAGCTAGGAGGCCTGCTGCAATAAGAATAGGCGGCGTTGCGCGAGGCTCACGGAGTCGAGCTTGCAAAGTCAAGCCGCGCGATCGCCGCCCCCGCGACTATCGCGTCGAGCTTCTTCGCGGCGATATCGAGGGGGCAGCTGCGGAGCCCTGAGTATGAGTTAACCCAAATGCGGGGGGGGTCGTCGAGGTGCTTCACCGCGCGCCAGATGCGGTCTGCGACGAGCTCAGATGTCTCGACCTCCACGCGGTGGAGGTCCGCGACGCCGAAACCGATCAAGTGAGCGTCGCCGTACTTGCGCAGCGCCTCGCCCCATTCGCTTAAATCTCAACTTATTCCCGAGAGCGATTTCTCGGACTATGCTCGCGACCTCCGCGCCAACGACGGTCGGTCGGGATCGCTGGTCTGATTCGATCTGCGAACGTTCCGTTCTCGTTATCGAAGAGGCGGCCTGGTCCGAGGTCTACGAGCCCGAGACGCGGTCGCCGATCGGCTCGGGCGAAACGTACGGCGGGGCGATCCGAGACGCCGCTCGACGGCTCCGGGCCCGATTCGAGCCTACGGCCTCGTGTACGCTCCCCGGGGCAGTCGCCGGCCCGTAGGACGACTTCCGGGCCCTGACGGGTGGACGGGGCTATTCCAGCCCCCTACCGAACGAGATCCGGGAGGGGCCCGGGGAGGGAAACCCGCAACCGAGAAACGGGAAAGGCCCCGAGCCCCGTAGGCAGTTCGATTCGAGGGAGCTAGGCGGACGGTCGGCGTAATGGCTTCGGGGCCGGGGGTCGCCGCACCCCCCTGCTTGGGTCGGAGCATTACGAGTTCCGAACTAAGCTACGGGCCCGTTCCTTCTCAGCCTGCCGTTCTTCACTTATCGACGCTCGAGTGCTTCGATGTCCGCGCCCTTCCCCCACATGGAAAGCCAAGACCGTCAACTTGCCGACCCCCGAGGAGCGCCGTGGTTTAAGAGTCGCGGTAAGCGGCGGAGGGCGAAGGCGTGACCCGCGAACCTCGCACGGAGTCCCGGTACTTCGTCGAGCATTGGGTCACGGGCATTCCGGGCGAGCGGGGCGACGATTCCGGCGCAGCGATAGTACCTCCGCTCCAGGACACGGCCGACCCTATCCGCCGCGCCACGGGTGCCGTTCGCGAAGCGCCCTCCCCCGTCGCCCGACTTCGAATCGCGGCGGTCGCAAACGTAACCGTCTCCCTCGACTACCCGATTCCATGGCCCGACCCGCTCGACGAGCCGGCCGGCCCGCGCCGACCGCCTCGGAGTTCGACAGCTGGGAAGCCTGGTACGGCCGCACGGACTATCGCAGAATGCCGTGGTTCTCGCCTCGGCCCTCCCCGTGGGTCGTGGGCGCCGTCCGGGACCACTGGATTCGCCGGCGCAGCCGAGTGTTGGACGTCGGCTGCGGCACCGGCTCCAACGCGATCTGGCTAGCGAAGCAGGGACGGCGAACCGCCGGGGTCGACGTCGCTCCCACCGCGATTGCGATCGCCACTGACCGCGCCCGCCGGGCCGGCGTCTGTCCGGACCTCCGGGTCGCCAGCGCCGCCGAACTCCCCTTCGATCGGAGGGCGTTCGACGTCGCGCTCGACACCGGATGCTTCCACTCGTTGCCCCTGAACTTGCGGGAGGAGTACGCCCGAGAGCTTGCCCGGGTGCTCGCTCCCGGCGGTCGAGTACTCCTCACCTGGATCCCTCGCGAGATGCAGGCAGAGGTTGGGCCGCCGCACCGCCCGGCGCTCGAGGAGGTCGCGGCCGTGTTCGAGCCTCGATTCCTGTTCTCGCGGGTCGAACGGTTCGACGCAGGCACAGCGGACGGTTGGAAGGTCCGCTCCGAGCGCTACGCTCGGTGCACCGCCCGATTGGTCCTTCGGGACCGACACCAGCCTCCCGCGCGATGACCGGGGCACGTGTCCTCTCGAAGTGTCGGTCGGCCGCCCGCCCACCCTAAAATACTGGGGTCCGCCTCTCGGGCCTCAGTTCCCACCATGCGGGTCGTGGTATTCGGAGCCGCGGGAGCGCTGGGTTCCCGTATCACCGGGGAACTGGTGAACCGGGGGCACACGGTGCGGATCGTATCGCACGTCGGGTCGAAGCACACCGCCGAGCGACCGTCGACGGTGACGGTGGTCGCCGAGGTGACGAACCCGACGAGCGTCGCCGAGGCGATCCGCGGCGCCGACGCCGTCGTGTCGGCCATCGGTCCCGGCCCCGGTCAGTCTCCGAACGTGATCCTCGGGGCGGCGCGGGGCCTCCTCCGGGGGATGCGGGAGGCGAACGTCCGGCGCCTGATCGTGGTCGGTGGCGCGGGAGGTCTCGAGGTGAGGCCCGGGGTCCGGCTGGCCGACACCCCCGAGTTCCCGAAGGACTGGAAGCCCGTGGCCGACGCGCACTCGGAGGCGCTGGAGATCTACCGCCAGGAGCCGGACCTGGAATGGACGGTGGTCGCGCCGGCCGCGCTGATCGCGCCCGGCGCACGCACCGGCCATTACCGCGCCGGAGGGGACCAGCTCCTGGTCGACGCCCGGGGCGAGAGCCGGATCTCGGCCGAGGACTACGCGGTGGCGATCGTCGACGAGCTCGAGCAGCCCCGTCACATCCGACGGCGATTCACGGTGGCAGCGGCATGACCGCCCACGCACCGGCCGGGAAGTGGAGATTCGCCTGCCGCGATGCGGGATTTCCCTGCGAGTGGCAACTTCGGGCGACGTCGACTTCCGAGATCGAGACGCGGTTCCGCGAGCACGCTCGCTGCGCCCACGGGCTCCGCGAGCTCCCGCCGGAGATCGTCGCCCTGGTCGAGTCGGTCAGTCGGTCGGAGTAGGTGCGAGCGGCCTCGCGGAGACTCCCGCGCCCAAGAAACTCCGGGTAATCCTTTTCAGAGGGGGCCCGTTGGGACGAGCCGGTCGAGGTGAGCTACGGTCTCCCATGCCGACCTTCGTGGCCCCCGAAAAGTGCAAGGGGTGCATGCAGTGCGTCGACGTCTGCCCGTCGGACATCATGCACATCGACCCCGTGCAGGGACGGGCGTACAACGTCGAGCCGGCGATGTGCTGGGAGTGCTTCGCGTGCGTGAAGGCCTGCCCCGAAGGCGCGATCGATGTTCGGGGGTACGCCGACTTCGCCCCGCTGGGTCATCGGGTCGTGCCGAATCGGACGCCCGATCGGATCTACTGGACGATCCGCATGCGCGACGGATCGGTCAAGGAGTTCTCGTTCCCAATCCGGAAGGCGAAGTGGGGTTCGATCGCGTCGCCGGCGACCGAACCCGCACCGCTCGAGGGGGCCCTCTCGGGCCAGCTGCTCTCGTTCGAGCCGGACTACCTCGCGGTCGACGAGCTCCCCACGCTGCCGACCGCGTCGCCCCACTGAGCTCTGGAGAGCGCGTGTGACGGAGAGTGGTCTCCCGTCCGCCGCGCAGGTCGTCGACTGCGACGTCCTGATCGTCGGCGGCGGTTTCGCGGGCTGCGGCGCGGCGTTCGAGGCCCGGTACTGGGGCCGCGAGCTCAAGATCGTCCTGGTCGAGAAGGCCGCGATCGAGCGGAGCGGCGCGGTCGCGCAGGGCCTCAGCGCGATCAACTGCTACATGGGGATGCGCTGGGGGGAGAACCGCCCCGAGGACTTCGTCCGGTACGTCCGGAACGACCTCATGGGACTCTCGCGCGAGGACCTCGTCTACGACGTCGCGCGTCACGTCGACTCCTCCGTCCACCTGTTCGAGGAGTGGGGGCTGCCGATCTTCACCCACCCGACAACCGGGCAGTACGTTCGCGAGGGCCGATGGCAGGTGATGATCCACGGCGAGTCGTACAAGCCGATCATCGCCGAGGCCGCGCGGGCCGCCGCGAGCCAGGTCGACGAGCACGTGCTGATCACCCATCTCCTCCCGAGCGCCCACGACCCGAAGCGGATCGCCGGCGCGGTCGGGTTCTCCGTTCGGGACGGCTCGTACCGGGTCTACCGGGCGAGGGTCGTGATCGTTGCGGCGGGGGGCGCGTCCCACCTGTTCCGCCCCCGCTCCGCGGGGGAGGGGTGGGGACGCACTTGGTACCCTCCGTGGTCGACCGGCTCGGCCTACGCGCTCCTGATCCGGGCCGGGGCCGAGATGACGCAGATGGAGAATCGGCTCGTCGTCACGCGGTTCAAGGACGGCTACGGGCCGGTCGGCGCGTTC
This sequence comes from Thermoplasmata archaeon, assembly GCA_030037855.1. Lineage (GTDB taxonomy): Archaea > Thermoplasmatota > Thermoplasmata > Lutacidiplasmatales > UBA184 > Lutacidiplasma. Next base: position 14,540 of record JASHPY010000008.1, read on the forward strand.
TTCCTCTACCTCAAGGCCGTCGCGACGAACGCCGCGGGCGAGAACTACGAGGTCAACCGGCGTGCGGAGCTCCGGGAGCGGGTCGGCGCGTACGCCGACGCGACGCCCCTCCCCACGTGCCTGCGGAACGACCTCATGCTCCGCGAGATCCTCGCGGGGCGCGGCCCGATCCTGATGCACACGGAGCGCGTGATCGACTCGCCCGAGAAGGAGGCGGTGGCGTGGGGGGCGTTCCTGAACATGACGGTCGGGCAGGCGGTCACGTGGGCAGCGCAGGGGACCGACCCGCGGAAGGACCCGTCCGAGCTGATCCTCTCCGAACCGTACGTGCTCGGCTCGCACGCGGTCTGCGCGGGCGCGTGGGCGAGCGGACCGACGGACGTCGCACCCGAGGAGTACCGCTGGGGGTACAACCGCATGACGACGATCTCGGGCCTCTTCGGCGCGGGGGACACGATCGGCGGCTCGGCCCATAAGTTCTCGAGCGGGTCGTTCACGGAGGGCCGGCTCGCCGCCAAGGGGGCCGTCCGCTTCCTCGCCGACCACCCGGGGCCGGTCGAGGTCTCCGAGCACGGCGTCGAGCGCCTGCGCGACGCGATCTTCTCCCCCCTCCTGCGCTTCCTCGCGTCGCGTCCGGGGGTCACGAGCGGTTCGGTCCATCCCGACCTGCTCTTCCCGGACCAGGGGCTCCATCGGCTCGAGAAGATCATGGACGAGTACGGGGGTGGGGTCAGCGCGAACTACGCGACG
>JASHPY010000032.1 GCA_030037855.1 Thermoplasmata archaeon
CTTCGAGCGCGGCGGTGAGCTCCGGGAACTTGAGCGCGAGGATCGCGGTCGCGAGCAGCGCCGCGTTCTCCGCGGCATCGAGCCCGACCGCGGCGACCGGGATCCCGGGCGGCATCTGCACGACCGAGAGCAGGCTGTCGAGGCCGAGTCCGCGGTGGAGCGGGACCCCGATGACCGGCTTCAGCGTGCGCGCGGCCACCACGCCGGGGAGCGCAGCGGAGAGGCCCGCCATCGCGACGAAGACGTCGGTGGTCGGGTCGCGCACGAGCCGGTCGACCTTGTCCGGGTTCCGGTGGGCGGAGGCGACGTGGACTTCGCACGCGACCCCGAACTCGGTCAAACGGGTCCGGACCTTCTCCGCGACCTCGAGGTCCGATTTGCTTCCGACCAGCACCGTGACCTTCACGGCCGGGGCCGAGCGACGGCGAGACAAATAGTTTGGCCGCTTGGCGGCCCGAGATGTCGTTTCGGCTCCACCGCGGCGGCCGGTTCCGACGCTGGCTGGGGGAGCGTCTCGGGGGCGACCTCGCGCTCGGCGACCGGGTTTGGCGCCGGACGCTCCACGCGCTCGGCGCGGTCGCCCTCGTCTACTTCTTCCTGCCGAACGACTTCTTCCTCGTCGCTCCGAAGGAGTACATCCTCCTCGCCGCGCTCGCGGCGGTGCTCGTGCTCGAGGGACTTCGCCACGCGGCCGGACTCGAGCTTCCCACGATCCGGCCGTACGAGGAGGGCCGACTCGGGAGCTTCGCGCTGTTCGCGATCGCGATCGTCGTCGCGATCCTCCTGTTCCCGCTCGCGATCGCGTGCGCGGTCGTGCTCGGGACCGCGATCGTCGACCCGCTCGCGGGCGAGCTCCGGCGGGATCCCCGCTTCCGCCGGATCGACGCGCTCGTGCCGTTCGCCGTCTATTCGGCGCTCGCGCTCGTCGGGCTCTCGGTGCTCGGGAGCTGGCCGGTGCTTCCGTCGGTCGGCCTCGCGCTCGTCGCCGGAGCGATCGCGGTCGCCGTCGAGCGCCCGAAGGTCTGGTGGATCGACGACGACCTCGTGATGACGCTCGTGCCGGCGCTCGCGCTCTACGCGGTCGGGGTGCTCGTGCTCGGCTACGCCCGCTAGCGCGGGCCCCGCTAGACGATCGGCGTCAGGGTCGCGTGCGGCGCGCCCTTCTCGGGGTCCGGACTGATCGCGTAGATCGTCGTCCGCGGCCGGATCCCGTAGATGCACGGCGCGCTGTCGATGTTGATGATCCGGAAGTACGTGTCCATCATGTTCAGGATCTCGCTCGACACGAGCAACCCCGGCTTCAGCAGGCCGATCCCGAGGTTCCCCACGTGCTTCGTCCGGGAGACGCCCTGGAAGTACATCCGGATCGCGACCTGGTCGCCCATCAGGCTCTCGAACGTGTCGAACGCGGTGTACTCCATGAACGGCTTGCGGTCGGGGCCGGCGACCGCCTTCTCGGCCGTGACCATCGCGCGCATCGCTTCGTCGCGGCCGAACCGGGCCATCGGCAGGATGTACGGGTCCTCGGTCTCGTTCGCGGTGTAGTCGGAGATCCGGACCCGGGTGTCGAACTGGTTCGTCGGCACGTGGCGGACGAGGGTCTCGCGGAGCCGCTCGGGCGAGTCGCCCGCCGCGAGCACCGCCATGATCCCCCGGCCCTGGGTGAGGAAGTTCAGGAACGACGGAGTGAACAGCATGTAGCAGTCGTCGATCCCGACGTTCACGTCGACCTCGAAGGCGTTGAAGCTCCCGCGGCGGAACCCACCGCCCAAGAGCTTGTCGAAGTCCGGGATCCCGGTCGAGTAGTACCGCTCCGGGTCCGCGATCGGCTTCCAGTTCCCGGCGGTCGTCCCGACGCCGGGGTTCGGCGCGATGCCGAGCGCCTCGAACCGCCCGCCATCGAGCGTGACCGCGTAGCGGGCGCGCCCGATGTTCGTCGCGCGCAGCTTCTCGAGCCGGAGGTGCCGCACGCGCCGCTCGTCGAGCTCTTCGCGCTGGATCGAGATCAGCCCGTCGACGAGGTACTCGATCCCGCCCGCCTCGGGCTTCTCGAGGATCATCACGACGTCGGTGCTCGAGCCCTCCACCAGGTCCTTCTGGAGGGCCATCACGAACTCTTCCATCTCGAGTCCGTACTTGTGGGTCACGCCCTCGAGCGAGTCGATGACGAGGAGCGACTTCTCCGGAAGCGCCTTCTCGATCCGGTTGTAGACGTTCTCGACCTCGGGCATCGGGCTGCGCTTGAGGAGCGCCTGGAGGTGGGCGCGGTCGACGCGCGTCGGGGGACCCCGCTCTTGGCCGAAGCTGCCGAGCACCTCGCGCCCGGCCCGCACCTTGCGCTGCTCCGCCTCGGGGAGCTCGGGCTCCCGGCTCTTGCCGGTCGCCTGGATCGCGTCGAGGAACAGCTTCGCCGCGTCGAGGACGCGGGTGCGCATCTCGGTCGCCTTCAGCCACGGAAACTGGCGGTAGAGCGCCTCGTCGCCCACGCGGGTCGAGAGGTAGTAGGATCGGTTCGGCTGCCCGACGCGCTCGAGCAGTTCGAGTCCGAACGTCGTCTTCCCGGACCCGGCGCCGCCCTTCACGATCAGCGACCGGCCACCCTTGCCGCTCAGGAACGCGATCACCTCGGGTGGGACGCCACCCACCGTGCTACCTTCGTTGGCTGTCATTCGGATCTCGGGGGAACGGTCGGCCGGAGGACCCCCGGAAACCGAGGGTACACGCCGTGCCGTGCTGCCATCATGGACGCGTGAGGAAGGTAAAGCTTTCCTTTCCACCGAAGTCGCCCGGCCCCGTCATGGGCTGGCCGCCCGGCGGGCCGCGAGCCGGGCCGCTTCCAGCGCGCGCGCGAGCGGCGCGCCCGGTTCTCCCACTGCGGTCGCCGCGGCGGGACTGCCTCCCCCCTTGCCCCCGAACTCGGCCGAGGCTTCCCGAACGACCTCGTTCGCCGCGACCCGCGGGCTCGTGGAGCCGACGAACAGCGTCCCGCGGCCCTCCTCCTCTCCGGTCAGGATCGCGACCCGCCCCGGCTCCTTCGTCAGGAGGCGGGAGAGTTCCATCAGGTCCGGGCGGCCCAGGTCAACCGCCCCGGTGATGATCGTCGTCTCCCCGACGCGCTCGGCCACGCTCGGGTCGGCGAGGAGCCGCTCGGCGGTGGCGCCGAGGTCCTCGCGGCGACGGGCGCGCGCGAGCTTGCGCGACTCCTCGATCTCCGCGAGCAGCCGGTCGATCCCGTCCGGCAGCTGGGCGACCGGGACGCCCAGACGTCGGGACGCCTCCTTCAGGATTTCCTCGTGCTCGTCGCGGAGGTCGAGCGCTCGCTCGCCGCTCGCGTAGGTCAGTCGGACGATCCCGTCCTGGATCCGCTCGACGTCCATCAGCGCGATCGCGCCGACCTCGCTCGTGTGGGTGCAGTGGGTGCCACCGCACGCTTCGACATCGAACCCCTCGACCTCGACGATGCGGAGTTCCTTCCCGGGGACGGCACCTCCCTGGTAGAGCGTGAACCCGAACCGGCGCTCCGCCTCGCTCCGGCCCTCGAAGTAGCTCTTGACCGGTCGGTCCTCGCGGACGACCTGGTTGACCCGCCGCTCGACCTTCCGCAGCTCGTCGCGCGAGAGCGCCTTGTAGTGGGTGATATCGATCCGGGCCGATTCGGTCCCCTTGTACGCCCCGGCCTGCCAGACGTGGGGCCCGAGCGTCTCCCGCAGCGCGCCGTTCAGCAGGTGCGTCGCGGTGTGATGCTGCATCAGCTGCATGCGGCGCGCCGCGTCGATCCGGCCCCGGACGCGCTCGCCGACCGCGAACGGGGACGCGCGCTCGAGACGATGGAGGATCCATCGGCCCTGGTGCGCGACCTCGACGACCTCGAGGTCCCCGAGGTGGCCCTTGTCCGTGACCTGCCCGCCTCCGGTCGGATAGAAGTAGGTCCGGTCGAGCGCGACGAACGGTCCGTTCGTCCAGGCGACGTGCGCCTCGAAGCTCAGAGTGTACGGGTCGAGATAGTAGAGGACCTCGGTCGCCGGGGTCGATTCGGGGACGTCCGGGAGGCCGACCGCGGGCTCGACGTAGTCGTTGGTCGGACGCTCGTTCTCGTGCCGCGTGGCGACCCGCGCGTAGAAGTCGTCAGGAATCTTGGGCGGCTCCTTCAGCTCCTCGACCGCGAGGTCCGGCGGAATCCCGAGCGAGTCGTACCACTGGACCAGGTCTTCCTCGTTGATCCGGCCCCCGGTCGAGCGGGTGCGTTCGTCGTACCGACGGATCATCCCCCGCGCCCGGTCGATCGACTCCGCGAACCGCTCCGCCTCGGCGAGGACGACGCGGTGGAGGTCGTCGCGGTTCGCCCCGATCTCGGGGAACGCCCGGGCGATCTCCCGGCCCGAGGCGTCGAGGATCGCGACGAGCTCCGGTGCATCCGGCGTGCGCTGGAGGATCCGGATCGACCGGCGCAGGAGGAGGCGCGCGAAGTAGCCTTCCTTGCTGTTCGACGGCACCACGCCGTCGGTGAGGAGGAAATTCAGGGCGCGCGCGTGGTCGAGCAGGATCGCGGCCTCGCGCGGCGGGAACGTGCGCCGCAGCTCGTCGTACTCCCGGCCGAAGACGGCCTCGTACGCGGTCTTCGTCCCCTGGCTCATCCAGGTGAACCGCTCGAGCCCGTAGCCGGTGTCGACGACCGTGAGCGGCATCGGTTTGAGCGCCGCGCCGTCGCGCACGTACTCCATGAACACGAGCGTCGCGAGCTCGAGCCCGAGGAGCCCGACGCTGAGCGACGGTCCAAGGTTGCCGCCCCCCTCCCAGACCTCCTCCTTGTACGTGATCGCGGTCGGGTCGGCGCCGAGGTCGCCCGTGAGCAGCTCGTGGCAGAGCTCGGTCGTTCGGTCCTTGAAGTAGACCTCGTGGTCGGGCCGGTTGAACGCGTGGTGGGCCATCATCTCGAAGAGCGTGAAGTGCCGGCCGCTGCGGCCGACCTCCTCGAGGTCGATGAACCGAAGCGCCGGCTGACTGATCGTGAGCGGGTTCGCGGGCGGAGGGATCGCCCCGCTCGTCACCCACGGCTGGAAGTCGTAGATCGACGCCTGCGTGAAGAAGACGTCGTTGCGCCAGCGGGCCACGGTCGGGTAGCGGCGTACCCGGGTGTGTCCGCGCTGCTCGAAGAATCCGAGGAACGCCTCCCGCATCTCGTGCGGGGTGTGCGGTCGGGTAAACCCCGGATGCCCGACGAACCCGTAGTCGCGGCACGGCGCCTCCTGGCAGCGGTCGTGGTCTCCGAGCGTCCAGAACGCGGATCCGCAGACCCGGCAGGTGGACCGGTGGAAGCCGGCCCGATGGAAGAACGGGAGGTCGTACTCCGAGGAATCCATGACGGGCGAGCGAGGTCCCCCGGACCTTAAGGTGTTCGCGCGATTTCCTATCGGGACGAGCGCCGTTCCTCGGCGCGCGCCGGAACGGGGCGATCACACTGGTCGAGCGAGGCGAGGACCCTCCACCGCTCGACGATCGCGCGGTGCGGCGTTCGACCTGGCTCCTGATCGCACTGCGGATCGGCTACGCCTACAACTGGTTCGACACGGGGCCGGCGCTGCCGGCGATCGGTACGACGTTCTCGGTCGGGACGGCCGAGCTCGGCCTGCTCGTCGCGATGTTCCTGGTCGGCGCCGGGCTCCTTCAGGTGCCCGCGGGCTTCCTCGCGCAGCGCTACGGTGCGCGTTCGGTGTCGATCGCGGGCGTCGCGCTCCTCGCGGGCGCGGGGCTCGCCAGCGGGGCGGCGCCGTCGTTCGACGCGCTCCTGGCGCTCCGGCTCGCCGCCGGCTTCGGCGCGGCCCTGTTCTTCTCGCCCGCGATCGGGCTCGTCGCGAGCCTCTACCCCACGGGGCGACGCGGCCTACCGGTCGGGACGTTCAGCTCCGCGTTCAGCGCTGGCGCGGCGCTCGGCATCGTCGGGAGCGCCGCCCTCGTCCCGATCCTCGGATGGCGCGGCGCCCTCCTCGTCGGGGGCGGCGCGCTGCTCTTCGTCGCGCTCGCGGCCCTGCTCGGAATCCCGCGAGCGGCGGGCGCCGCACCGGCCGCCCGGCCCGCCGTACCCCGGGCGTCGATCGCGCTCCGATATCCCGCCGTCTGGATCATCGGGTTCGCGTTCGTCGGTCTCGAGGGAGCGTCGTTCGCGACCGGGCAGTTCATCGTACCGTTCGGCGAGACCGTCCGAGGCTGGTCGATCCTCCTCGCCGGCGTCGTCGGGATGATGTTCGTCTTCCCGAGCACGTTCGGGGGGCCGGTCGGCGGCGCGATCGCGGAACGGCACCGGAACCATCGGACGCAGTTCGCGGTCGCGACGATCGTCGGCGCGGCGGTGCTCGCGCTCGTTCCGTTCGCGGGCGTGGCCGAGGCGGTCCTGATCGGGGCCGTCTTCTCGTTCGCCTACGGGTTGATCTACGCCGTGATGTACGTCCTCCCGCACTTCTGGCGGGAGGTCCCGCCGGACGAGATTCCGATCGCGATCGGTCTGTTCAACTCGATCCAGTTGAGCGGCGGCGCACTGGTCTCGTTCCTGTTCGGCTGGGTCGTCGCCGCGACGTCGTACCCCGTCGCGTGGGAGTTCCTGGTCGCCGCGATGCTCGGGACGGTCGCGCTCGTCGCGCTGCTGCCCCCGACCGCGCCCGGCCCCTCGGCCGGTCCGCCGGCCGGGGCGGGGCCCGCCCCGCGCTGAGCGCACGCCCGGTCGCGCAGAGGTCGGCGATCGGGCACTCCGGGCACTTCGGACCGATCGGCCGGCAGAGATTCTGCCCGTGCTGCACGAGCAGCGGGTTGATCGGGATCCAGTACTCGCGCGGCAGCACCTCCCGCAGACGGAGCTCCGTCTCCTCCGGGCTCCGGGTCCGGACGACACCGAGGCGGTTCGCGATTCGGTGCACGTGCGTGTCGACCGGGATCGCGGGGATGTCGTAGCCGAAGACGAGCACGCAGTTCGCGGTCTTCGGGCCGACCCCGGGAAGGCTCGTCAGCTCCTCGAACGTCCGGGGCACGGCGCCGCCGAACCGGTCGAGCACCTCGCGCGCGCAGTCGCGGATGAGCCGCGACTTCGTGTGGTAGAACCCGGTCTCGCGGATCAACGGCTCGATCTCCGACGGTCGGGCCGCCGCGAGGCCCGGCGCGTCGGGGAATCGCGCGAACAAGCGGGCGCTCGCCCGATCGGTCGCCTCGTCGCGCGTGCGCTGGGAGAGGATGGTGCCGATCATCACTTGGAACGGGTTCTCGGCGTGGTCCCGCAGGTACGGGGTCCGCCACTCCCCCCGGTGGTAGAAGGCGGAGAGCCGGTCGAGCACCGCGACCCAGTCGAAATCGGGCGCCGCGGTCACGAACGCCGCCTCGACGTAGCGCGCGCGGGAGACGGGGGGGCCGTCGGGTCGGGAGGGCGTGGGCCGACACCGGGGTCGGAGAGGTCCGGCTCGTCGTGGAGACCGTGCGCGTCCCGGAGCAGCTCGCCGACCAGGTAGTCGCTCCCCACGACGAGCGTGTAGCCGTCGGTGCCCGTCGCGGCTCGCGCGAGGCGAAGCCCCTTGGTCGCCGCGCGCGCGATCACGACCCGGGGAAAGCGGCCCGTCGCGTGGGTTCGAAGTTCGGCCACGGGCATCCCTCGCGCCGAGAGCACCGGTACGAGCACGATCGTACGGGCGAGGGGGGCCAGGGCGTCCAGGATCCGGCCGACGTTCTTCCCCTGGAGCGACCCGAAGAGGATCGCGCTCGCGTCGGGGTCGGCGAGCGGCCGAAGTTCTCCCAGGCTCTGGGCGATCGCGCGCGCGCTCTCGGGCGTGTGGGCGACGTCGTAGTACAGCTCGGGTCGGCGACCGACCCGTTCCAATCGTCCGGGCCAGACGACCGTCGCGAGCGCGGAGCGCACCCGCCGGTCGTCGAGCGGGAGGCCGACCGCGTCGGCGAAGCGGGCGACCGCGGCGAGCGCGAGCGCCGCGTTCCCGGGCTGGAACCGACCGTGAAGAGGGAGCTCGACGCCCATCCGGCCGCGGCCGGGGAGGCCGACCTCGAACCGCTGCCCCTCCTCGAACAGGACCCGACCGTCGACGCGCACCTCTCCGCCGAGATGCCAGAGCGGGACCCCGCGGTCCCGCGCCTCGGCGTCGACCACCGCGCGCGCCTCCGTCGGGAGCTCGCCGACGACCCCGGTCATGCCGGAGTGGAGTATCCCCGCCTTCTCGTGGGCGATCAACGCGAGCGTGTCGCCGAGGATCTCCGTGTGCTCGAGTTCGATCGTCGTGACGACGCCGACCTTCGCGTCGAGGACGTTGGTCGCATCGAGCCGGCCGCCGACCCCGACCTCGATCACCGCGGCGTCGACCTTCTCCCGCGCGAACCAGTCGAGCGCGAGCGCGGTCGTGACCTCGAAGAACGTCGGGGCCCGGTCGACCGCACCGGCCTCCGTGAGCGCCCGGGCCGCCGCGTCGACGCGCGCGACGCCCCGAACAACGTCATCCGGACCGATGGTCGTCCGGTCGACCCGGATCCGCTCCCGGTAGCTCTCGAGATGCGGCGAAGTGAAGAGCGCCGTGCGCCGCCCGTGAGCGGTCAGGATCGCTTGCGCCATCGCAGCGACCGAGCCCTTTCCCTTGCTGCCGGTGACGTGGATCGCGGGATACTTCCGCTCGGGGTGATCGAGCTCCTCGAGTAGCGCCGAGATCACCTCGAGCCCGGGCCGGATCCCGAAGCGGCGCCGGCGATAGAGTCCGTCCAGCGTCGCGCGGTACTCTTCGGAGCCCACGGTGGTCCGGGCGGAGGAGGTGCGTCGAACCATAAGCGTGACCCGACGCGGTCCGCCGCGCTCAGTACGTCGACCGCTCGCGGTAGCTGCCGAAGACGTCCTGGAAGGCGCGGACGATCTCGCCGAGCGTCGCGTCGGCTCGCAGCGCGTCGAGCACGGCCGGCATCGTGTTCCCGTCCTCGGTCGCCGCGACCCTCCGCAGCCGGTCGAGCGCGGCCTCGTATCGGCCCCGGTGGCGACGGGCCCGGAGCGTGCGGAGGCGCGCCGACTGCCGGCGCCGTGCTTCCTCGGAGATCTTGAGCCGGGGCACCTTCACGGGCGCGTCGACCGTGTAGGCGTTGACGCCGACGATCTTCTCCGCGCCGGACTCGACGGCCCGCTGGTAGCGGAACGACGCCTCCTGGATCTCGCGCTGGAAGAAGCCGCGTTCGATCGCCGGCACGACGCCGCCGATCGCGTCGATCTGGTCGAAGTACTTCTGCGTCTCCTCCTCCATCCGGTCGGTCAGCCACTCGACGTAATAGCTCCCCGCGAACGGATCGACCGACTCGGTCACCCCGGACTCGGCGGCGAGGATCTGCTGCGTACGGAGCGCGATCCGGACCGCATCCTCGCTCGGGAGCTGGAGCGCCTCGTCGTAGGAGTTGGTGTGGAGGGATTGCGTGCCGCCGAGCACGCCGGCGAGCGCCTGGACCGTCGTGCGCACGATGTTGAGCTCGGGTTGCTGCGCGGTGCACGAGCAGCCGGCGGTCTGGGTGTGGAACCGGAGCCACATCGAGCGCTCCTTCTTCGCGTGGAACTCCTCGCGCATGACGCGCGCCCAGATCCGGCGCGCCGCGCGGAACTTCGCGATCTCCTCGAAGAAATCGTTGTGCGAGTTGAAGAAGAACGAGAGCCGCGGCGCGAAGTCGTCGACGGCGAGGCCCCGGCGGATCGCCTCCCCTACGTACGCTCGCCCGTCGGCGAGCGTGAAGGCGAGTTCCTGCACCGCGGTCGAGCCGGCCTCGCGGATGTGGTAGCCCGAGATCGAGACCGGGTTCCAGCGCGGGGTGTGGCGGGCGGCGTACTCGATCGTGTCGGTCACGAGCCGCAGCGCCGGGCGGGGAGGGTAGAGGAACTCCTTCTGCGCGATGTACTCCTTCAGGATGTCGTTCTGCGTCGTGCCGCCCAGGCGCGCGGCCGGGACCCCGGCCGCTTCGCCGGCGAGGAGGTACATGCCCCAAACGATGTTCGCCGGGGCGTTGATCGTCATGCTGGTCGTGACGTCGGCGAGCGGAATGCCGCGGAGGAGCCGCCGCATGTCGGCGAGCGAGCCGACGTTGACCCCGCACTTTCCCACCTCGCCGAGCGCCTCGGGGTCGTCCGCGTCGATCCCGTAGAGGGTCGGGTCGTCGAACGCGATCGAGAGGCCGGACTCTCCGTGCTTCAGCAGATAGTGGAACCGGCGGTTGGTGTCCTCGGGCGACCCGAACCCCGAGAACATCCGCATCGACCAGACCCGGCCCCGGTACATCGTCGGGTGGATTCCCCGGGTGAACGGTGGCTGGCCGGGGTAGCCGATGCGGTCGAACGACGAGCGGGGGGACCGGGGCGTGTAGATCCGGTCGACCGGGATGCCGCCGAGCGTCGTGAACCGCTCCTTGCGCTCGGGGCTCTTCGCGATCGCCGGCTTCGCGATCTCGTCCTCCCAGCGGCGGAACCGGTCGTCGACCGGATCGTCCGTCGCGGCGCGACCGGGCGCGGGCCCGGGCGCCCGCGAGGTCGCGCGTCCCGCGGACATCCTCGGTAGAAAGTCGGAGAGGCTGATAACTCCGGGGGCGAACCGCGCCGGGCGCTACGTCCGCGGTCGGACCCGCGCCGCGGTCGACCTCGACGGCCGCGGGCCCTCGGTCACGGGGGCGGCGGCAGCGGCCGACCGCAGCGCTGGCAGAAACGGGCCGCCGGAACGTTAGCCGCTCCGCAGGACGGGCAGTACCGACCCCCGGGCGGCGGCGGAGGGGGCGGGGGCAGCGGAGCGGAATCCACCGACCTCGGTGGGACGTAGATGACCGGGGCGGGGGTCGGCGGGCTCGAGCTCGAGACCGCCGCGATGACGAGTCCCACGATCAGGAGGATGAGGCCTACGCCCGCGAGCGCGTACCCGCCCCCGGCGTACGGTGTGTCGAAGCAGACCCCGAAGAAGCTCGCGCTACAGTAGGACGCCGCGAGGACGCCGACGACGAGCAGGACGATGCCGAGGACCAACAGGACGATCCCGAGTGTGCGGTGCGAGTGTTCCGCCACGAGGTGCGACTCGGAGACGTTCGTATTTCAATGCGCGGTCGCACGATGGCCGTTCGGCGTCCGCCACCGAGTCATCCCCGACCGTCGGGCTAGGAGAATTCGGGCTGGGCGGTCGTTGCGATGCGTTCGTCGACCCTTCGATCACGCCGAGGGAGACCACCGACCCCTCGGTCACGACTCGCCCGTCGTGTCCGACGCGCGCTACGACGACGGATCCCGGGAGGCGGACGGCACACGAAGTCCGACCAGGTCGGACCCGCGCCGGCGATACGCGTCTGTCCCGAGCCGTCGCGCAAACCGGGGGAACGACTGCCCGGTCCATACCGTGTTGTCGGCGAGCACGATCGATCCGGGCCGGAGCGCGCTCGCGACCGTGGCCAGCTCGAACGCGAGATGCGCCGGCGTGTGAAGGTCGTCGTGGAGGAACAGGTCGACGCGCCCGAGCTCCTCGACCAGGTTCGGCAAGAGATCCTGACTTCGTCCGATACGCAGGTCCCATCGTCCCTTCAGCCGGTCCGGCACGGCCCAGCCGCTCGAGCGCCCGGGCGGGATCGACACGCCCGACTCCCGTGCACCAAGCTCCGGCCCGCGCTGGAAGGTCGGGAAGTCGATCGAGTGAAGGGTCCCGTGGTGATTCCGCTGGAGCGCGAGCAGGAAGTGAGCCGAGGAGACACCGCTGCTGACGCCCGCCTCCACCACGTGAAGCGGTCGGGTGAGGCGCACGATCGCATACAGCTCGAACGGGGCCCGAATCTGGGCGTAGAACGCCCGGCCGGCCGCCCGATGCGCCGCTCGGATCTCCGCCTCGACCGACACGAGTTCGTCGAGTTCGCACAGGATCGACGTGATCGCATCGGACGAGGCGCCCGTCAGTCGTTCGACCCAGCGAAGGTCGGGGGCCGCCCGCGCGTCGCCGAGGGCGCGACGGGCTCGAACGGCCGGGCGTCGTCCGCGGCGCGCGCCCGGGCTCATGCCGCACCCGGTTCGCCACGCGGGTCCGGCTTCGCGACCAACCGGGCCGCCCGGACGGTCAGCCGGCTCGAGGACGGGCCCACGGAGCGCTCCACCTCATCGAGCTCGAGCCGGGAGCGGAAGAACGGGGCGTCGACGACGGCCGTCTCGTACTCCCCGCCTTCGCCGGCGACGTTCGTGCGGCGCCCGGTCGCGCTCCGCTCCTCGAGCTTCTCGAGGAGAGGGAGGTCGAGTCGTCGGCCGAGCAGCTCGGGGCCCAGCGACTCGGCGGCGAGGTGGACGAGCCGGATGTCGAGCCCGGCCGCGATCTCCTCTCGGACCGCCCGTCCGGGCTCGGTACGCCAGAGCGGCGTGTAGACCGGCCGGTCGACCCGGGCGGCGACGCTCAGGAGACGACTCCACTGGTAGGAGGACTGGATCGCGCCCGCGACGACCCATCCCCGGCTCCCCGAGATCGCCCGCTCCAACGCCTCGAGCTCCGCGCGCTCGTCTCGGCCAGGGACCGGCACGGAGCGGAACGACTTCCCCCAGGCTTCGGCCTGGAGCGCCACGAGGTCCAGGTTGGGGGTGTGGAACATCATCGAGTCCGGATCATCGGGGCGAAGCACAACGAGCTCGTCGACCGTTCGGCCCTGCGTGTCGGCGAGGTACGCCGAGTATATCGAGTCCTTGCCCCCCGACACGAGCGCGGTGACGGTCACGGGAGCCTCCTACGGGAGTCCGAGCCCGCGGTGCCAGCGCTCGTAGAGCGACTCGAGGTCGACCTCCGCGAGCGTCCGATCGCCCCAGCGCAGCGATCCCCCGCCTCGGGTGGTCGAACCGAGCCGCACGATCGGAACTCGTTGCATCGATCGCCGGAACGCCCCCTCCCGGGAAGCGGGGACCTCGAGCACGAACCGAGAGTCGCCCTCGGCGGCGAGCGCGAGGGCCGGCGAGTCGATTCCGGTCTCGGCGAGGTCGACCACGAACCCCAGGCCCCCTCCGAACGCCATCTCGGCAAGGGTCACCCCGATGCCACCGTCGGCGACGTCGTGGGCGGCAGCCACGGAGCCCGACCGCATCGCGCCGAGCAGCGCTTCTCCGTGCGCTCGAAGGCGCGTCGGACCTCCGCTCGGGACCGCGAGGCCGGCGAGCCCGCGTCGGCGGGCGTAGAGGGAACCGCCGAGCGCGGCGCTCGAGTTGCCGAGGAGGTAGAGCGGGTCGCCCGGCGCCTTGAGGTCGGCGGTCGCGGTACGGGCGATGTCGTCCACGAGGCCGGTCGCGAGCAGGACCGGCGTAGGCGGGATCCCGGCGCCCAGCCCGCCGTTGTAGAAGCTCACGTTGCCCGACGGCACGGCGAACCGGAGCGCGCGCGCCGCGTCGGCGAGCCCGCGCGTGGTGGCGTCGAAGTCGGCGAGGACCGCGGGGTCCTCCGGGTTGCCGAAGTTGAGGCAGTTCGTGACGGCGTCCGGTCGCGCACCGACAGCGTAGAGATTTCGAGCGGCCTCCTCGACCACCCAGCTCGCTCCGCGCCGGGGATCCTCGGCACATGCCCACGGCTGCGCCGCGGTCGCGATCGCGAGCCCTCGGTGACTTTCCGGCCGGGGCTGGATCACCGCGGCGTCGCCGTGCGACGGGGACGCGACCCGACCGTGGAGCGGCTTCACGACCGTGCGACCCTGGACCTCGTGGTCGTAGACCCGGATCACCGGTTCCCTCGACACCGAATCCGGCGCGAGGACGAGCTCCTCGAGGAGCGCCGCGACCGCCTCCCCCGAGAGGTCGGGAGCCCGGCCCACGGGTCGCCGGCGCGCCCGAATGCGGCGGTGGAGCGGGGGCGGCGCGACCCGGAACCCGACCCGGAGATGGGCCACGGGCCGTCCGTCCCACTCGATCGACTCGAACGGAGGCGCGGTGACCTCGCCGATCTCGGTCACCGGGACGTCGTAGCGGTGGAAGATCTCGGCGAGCGCGGCGACGTCCCGCGGCCGCACGTCGAGCAGCATGCGCTCCTGGGACTCCGAGATCCAGACCTCCCACGGCCGGAGTCCCTCCTCGCGGAGGGGAATGCGCGCGAGGTCGATCCGCGAGCCGAACCCCCCCGCGTGGACGAGCTCGCCGCTCGCGGAGGCGATCCCGCCTCCGCCGAGGTCCTTGAGCCCCTGCACGAGCCCGCGATCGAACGCCTCCACGCACGCGTGGATCAGCGGCTCCTTGAGGATCGGGTTCCCGAGCTGGACCGCGCCGCGCGACTCGGACTCGCTGCGGTCGGTGAGCTCCTTCGACGCGAAGGCGACCCCGCCGATCCCGTCCCGGCCGGTCAGTCCGCCGACCAGCACGAGCCGGTCCCCGACGGCGCGCGCCCGGTTCGGGCGCAGCCGGGACCGCGGCAGGAACCCGACGCAGCCGACGTTCACGAGCGGGTTGACGACGAACGCGCGGTCGAAGTAGATCCCGCCCGAGACCGTCGGGACGCCGACCCGGTTCCCGTAATCGCGGATGCCCGCGACGACCTGGGAGGCGATGTACCGCGGACTCTTCATGCCTCGCGGGACCCGGTCGGCCGAGAGGTCGAGCGGGCCGAAGAAGAGCGGGTCGGTGAGCGCGATCGGCTTCGCGCCGACCGCGAGCACGTCCCGAAGGATGCCGCCGATGCCGGTGGCCGCTCCGCCGTACGGTTCGACCGCCGACGGATGGTTGTGGGACTCGATCCGGAGCGCGTAGGCGAACCCGTCCTCGAACTTCATCACCCCCGCGTCGCCGGTGCCGAGCACCCGTCCCGGCGGACGCAGGGTGGAGAACGCGCGGCGCAGGAACGGTCGCGAGCTCTTGTAACTGCAGTGTTCGCTCCAGCTCTGCGCGAGCCCGGCGAGCTCGACGTCGGTCGGCTCGCGCCGTTCGCGGCGGAAGTACGTCTGGATGCGCTTCAGCTCTCGTGCGTCGAAGCCGAGACCCCGCTCCGCGGAGGCCCGCGCGAGCCCGGCGGAGGGCCGGTCCCGGAGCGGGACGACCGTGACCCCGGGCGCCCAGTCGGGCGGGCTCGGGGCTCGTGCGGTCGTCATCGCGTCAGTCCGGCCGCGGCCGGATCGTGACCCGATGGATCACCGGGTTCGCGAGCAGGCGGTCGACCGCCTCCTCCGCCCGAGCGTGCGCCTCCGCCGGTGTCACGTCCTCGAACTCGAGGTCATAGACCCGGGCCGTGGCGACGCGCCGGACCCCCCGGATCCCGAGGAGGCCGAGGGATTTCTCGACGCTCTCCCCTTCGGCGTCGAGCACGCCCGGCTTCAGCTCGACGCGTACTTCGAGCCGCAGCGAGCGCGAGGGAAGGTCCACGTTCGAGCCCCTCGTCGCTCGTGACCGAAGGCCACAGATAACCCTGAGCCCGGCGGAACGGCGGTCCGGGAGACGACACCGCGACCCGGCGCGTTCCCGGTCGCGACCGGGCGTTCGGGCGAGGCGGCCGGACCGCCCGCGCAAAAGCCTATATAAGAGGAGTTTTTCGGCACTTCGGCGCGGTGGGGGCCGGGCCATCATGGAGGAGTTCATCTGTAGCGTGGAGTTCCTCCGCGGCCCCGCGGAGCTGGTCGCGCGCGTGTCGAGCGAAGCCGGTGGGGTCCGAGAGTATCGGAGCCCGACGGCGGGGTCTGTGATCGATCAGGTCATCAACGACCTCCAAGAGGAGTTCGAGTCCGCCCCAGTGGCGTAGCGAGGGGACGCACGGGGCATTCGCAGTCATCAACGAGAGCACTACGTCGGAGGGTCACCATGGAAAAGTCCACAGGGTCGAAGCCGCCGGTGAGCCGGGCCGTCGAGAGCGCGTTCACCAAGGTCTGGGGCGACGACCACGTCGTCGCGCTGATCGCGCTCAAGGTCGAGACCGCCGAAGCGGACACCGTCGCGAGCGAGGTCGCGCGATTCACCGAGGTCGAGGACGTCTTCCTCGTCACCGGGGACACGGACATCTTCCTCAAGGTACGGTTCCCGCACTACGACGAGCTGAAGGACTTCGTGCTGCACCGCCTGCCCGCCGTCCGCGGGATCCGCGAGACGAAGACGCTGCTGGTCGTGACGGCCTACAAGGAGGCCGGGGAGACCCGCCACGCATGACGCCGTCCCCACCCCCCGCGACCGGGAGCGCGGCCGCCGCGCCGAGCGACCCGGCCGCCGGCCTCGAGTCGCCCGCGTTCCAGCGGATCTCGGAGTCCCTCGCCGAACTCGCCGACGACTCCTCGGTCCCGCGGAACATCCGCCGGGGGGCGCAGTCCGCCCGCGACGAGCTCGCGAAGCCGCGCGTCGCCCTCGACGTCCGGATCGCGAGCGCGGTCTACGTGCTCGACGATCTCGCGAACGATCCGAACCTTCCGACGCACGGCCGCACCGCGATCTGGTCGATCATCTCGAGCCTGGAGAGCCTCCAGTGAATTCGTTCAGGGATACGCTGAAATACGCCGGCCCCGGTGCGCCGGCCCGGAACGGAATCGGGCCCGTAGCTCAGCTAGGTTGGTCGCCGGGAACTCCCGCCGGCCCTACAAAGAGCATCTGGCTTTTAACCAGTTGGTCGGGGGTTCGAACGAGCCGCCCCGCGTCCCGTGCGGAGCCGCTCCGAGCGTCCCCCCGGGCCCGTCCCGCTCCCCGAGGCATCGCATGACCCCCAGTCCCGCGCGACGTTCGAGGAAGCGCCCCGCGTCGGCGACACCACCGAAGCCGGTCCGCCCGTTCGTCGCCCACCACCTGCTCCCGCGGCACGAGATCCTGAGCGAGGAGGAGACGCGCCAGGTGCTCGAGACCCTCGAGACCGTCGCGGAGCGCCTGCCGAAGATCCTCGTCGGCGACCCGGGGCTCCAGACCGATCCGAAGTTCGCGGCGGGCCGGGACGCCGGCGAGAATTTCGCCGGGCGCCTCGTCCGCATCCACCGTCCGAGCGCGACCGCCGGCGAGGCGATCGCCTACCGCCTCATCGTCCCCTCGTTGGGAGGGAGCTAGCCGATCCATGCGCGAGATCGTAGACGCGTTTTTCCGAGAGCGGTCGATCGTCAACCACCACCTGGCGAGCTTCAACGACTTCCTGCCGACCGAGGACAATCCGAACTCCCGGATGCAGCGGATCGTCGACGAGGCCCGCGTGAGCGAGGACTCGACCGAGCACGGGATGGTCCGCCTCGACGTCCAGAAGACCAAGAGCTCGATCCAGGTGCGCGTCGGCCGCCGGCGCGACGCGCGCGGGTTCGTCAGCCCGTCCGCGGAGCCGACGATCCGGATCGGGAAGCCGTTCGTGAAGGAGCCGGTCGGCTCGAAGCCGACGCTCACGCCGATGGAGGCGCGCCTAAGGAACCTCACGTACCAGGCGCCGATCTACCTCGACGTCACGGTCGTCGAGAACGGGGTCGAGCGGGCGAGCGAGACCGTGCACATCGGCGACCTCCCGATCATGGTCAAGAGCCGCCAGTGCAACCTGTCGAAGTCGAACATCGAGGCCGACGGCCAGGTCGCGCTGTCGGACGACGAGTACCGCGCGAAGCTCGTCGAGTACGGGGAGGACCCGCTCGACCCCGGCGGCTACGCGATCATCGGCGGCACCGAGCGCGTGATCATCAGCCTCGAAGACCTCGCGCCGAACCGGATCTTCGCCGAGTTCAACGAGCGCTACGGCACGCCGATCGAGAGCGCGAAGGTGTTCAGCCAGCGCGGCGGCTACCGCTCGCTCACGGTCGTCGAGAAGAAGAAGGACGGCGTGCTCCAGGTCTCGGTCCCGACGGCGAGCGGGCAGATCCCGCTCGTGATCCTGATGAAGGCGCTCGGGATGAAGAACGACGAGGAGATCTTCCAGGCGGTCCTCGGCGAGCTCCTCCCGCTGGACGACCCGTTCGTCCAGACGATGAAGCACCTACTGAACGTCAACCTCGAGGAGTGCGTCTCGAAGAAGCTCTACCCGCCCGAGGGCGTCCTCTCGACCGAGGACGCGCTGATCTTCCTCGAGAAGAAGTTCGCGACCGGGCAGGCGAAGGAGTACCGGCAGCGGAAGGTCGACGGGATCCTCGACCGCTCGCTCCTCCCCCACCTCGGCGACACGAAGCAGAATCGGCTGAAGAAGGCGCTCTACCTGGCGCGCATGGCGCGGACGGTCCTCGAGTTGCACTTGAAGGTCCGCGGCGAGGACGACAAGGACCACTACGCGAACAAGCGCCTCAAGCTCGCCGGCGACTTGATGGAGGACCTCTTCCGGGTCGCGTTCTCCCTCCTCCTGAAGGATCTCAAGTACCAGCTCGAACGCTCGTTCGCCCGGAAGAAGGACCTCCGCATCGCGAGCGCGATCCGGCCGGACCTCCTCACGCAGCGTCTCGTCCACGCGCTCGCGACCGGCAACTGGGTCGGCGGCCGCGCCGGCGTCAGCCAGGTGCTCGACCGGACGAGCCACATGTCGACGATCAGCCATCTCCGCCGGGTCACGAGCCCGCTGACCCGGAGCCAGCCGCACTTCGAGGCGCGCGACCTCCACCCGACGCAGTGGGGCCGGCTCTGCCCGAACGAGACGCCCGAAGGGCAGAACTGCGGCCTCGTGAAGAACTACGCCCTCTGCGTCGACGTCTCCGAGGGGACCGACGAGGAGGAGGTCACGTTGATCCTCCGCGACAACAACACCCGCGAGATCGGCCCCGAGGTGTTCCAGGAGGCCGCGGCGCCGAAGGGAAAGCGCGCGGCCCGGGTCTACGTCAACGGGAACCTGATCGGCCTCCACTCCCAGCCGGTCGAGCTCGTGCGCGAACTGCGCGAGCGCCGCCGCACGCGCACGCTCTCCTCGACGCTCGAGGACAAGACCTACGAGATCAACGTCCGCTACGACGGCGAGATGAACGAGGTCATCGTCCACTGCGACGCGGGCCGGCTCCGCCGCCCGCTCGTGGTCGTCCGCAACGGCGTCCCCCGCGCGACCCGCACCGATCTCGACGAGCTCGCGCGCGGCACCCGCTCGTTCACCGACCTCATCCGGGAAGGGAAGATCGAGTGGCTCGACGCCGAGGAGGAGGAGGACTCGTTCATCGCGGTCGAACCGTTCGTCCCGCCCGACCGCTGCCCGAAGTGCGAGCGCACGCTCTCCCGCGGCGACATCCGCTGGGCGTCGATGGGCGAGAAGCGCGAGGACGCCCTGGTCGAGTGCGGCTACTGCCGGGCGGAGTTCTCGACCCCGAGCCTCATCACCGAGCGCCACACCCACCTCGAGATCGACCCGAACCTGATCCTCGGCGTCTGCACCGGCCTGATCCCGTACCCCGAGCACAACGCCGCGCCGCGGAACACGATGGGCTCGGGGATGGCGAAGCAGGCCCTCGGCGTCGAGTCGGTCAACTACCGCCGGCGGCCGGACACGCGCGGCCATCTCCTGCACTACCCGCAGGCGCCGCTCCTCCAGACGCAGACGATGCGCTACGTGCACTTCACCGAGAGGCCCGCGGGCCAGAACTTCGTCGTCGCGGTCCTCTCCTACGAGGGGTACAACATGCAGGACGCGCTCGTGTTCTCGAAGGGCGCGATCGACCGCGGCCTCGGCCGCTCGTCGTTCTTCCGGACGTACCGGGGCGAGGAGCGGAAGTACCCCGGCGGCCAGGAGGACCGCTTCGAGATCCCGCGACCGGACGTCGCGGGCGCGCGGGTCGACACGGCGTACCGCAACCTCGGGGAGGACGGCCTGATCTTCCCCGAGCTCGAGGTCAGCGAGGGCGACGTGCTGGTCGGGAAGACGAGCCCGCCCCGGTTCCTCGAGGAGAAGACCGACCTTCTGACACCGCAGAAGCGGCGCGAGACCTCCGTCACGGTCCGGTTCGGCGAGTCCGGCTGGGTCGACAACGTGATCCTGACCGAGGGGGAGAACATCTCGAAGCTCGTCAAGGTCAAGGTCCGCAACCAGCGGGTCCCCGAGCTCGGGGACAAGTTCGCGAGCCGGCACGGCCAGAAGGGCGTGATCGGGCTCATCGTCCCGCAGGAGAACCTTCCGTTCACGCGGGACGGCATCACGCCGGACCTCCTGATCAATCCGCACGCGATCCCGTCGCGGATGACGGTCGCCCATGTCCTCGAGATGCTCGGTGGCAAGGTCGGGGCGCTCGAGGGCAAAACGGTCGACGGCACCGCGTTCTCGGGCGCGCGCGAGGAGGCGCTCCGCGAGGGCCTGAAGGCGGTCGGCTTCCACCCCTCCGGACGCGAGACGCTCTACGACGGGCTCACCGGGCGCCGGTTCGAGGCGGAGATCTTCGTCGGCGTGATCTACTACCAGAAGCTCCACCACATGGTCGCGGGCAAGATGCACATGCGCTCGCGCGGCCCCGTCCAGATCCTGACGCGCCAGCCGACCGAGGGGCGCTCGCGCCAGGGCGGACTGCGGTTCGGGGAGATGGAGCGCGACTGCCTGATCGGCCACGGCGTCGCGATGGTGATCAA
>JASHPY010000033.1 GCA_030037855.1 Thermoplasmata archaeon
GGAGAGTGAGAAGGTGAGGTGCTCGAACCGCGGGAACGTTCTCGGCGCTCTACCTGCCTCGCTGGCCGCCCCCTCGAGGCGCCCGTCCTACGTACCCGGTTCGCGCGACAGCCTCCTACTCAACCGCGCCGCGGCCGGAAGCGGACGGCAGTGCGCACGCGAGCCCGCATCCCATCCGTGCGGCGATTCCACTCCCCGACGGGCTCGTCGGTGCCGACGAGGATGGGCCGGCGGAGACTGACTCCGGACTCGACGCTCGGGCCGAAGCGCTCCGGCCCAGAGGACAGTCCTCCGCCAGGGAGGCGATCTAACCATGAAGATAGCCCGTCCTCGGGGCACGACCGGCTCTCAGGGAGTCCGCCCCGCCCTTAAGGTGAATAGTCCCTGGAAAGGAGACTAATAGCCGCGGATATCTACAAAAGAGAGATGCGGCGCGTTCCCCCCCTCGTGGTGCCCCCGTCGGTAACGGCCGTGCTCGGTAGCGCGAACCGGGTCCGGACGCTCGCCACGTTGGCCAACGCCTACCGACCCCTGACGGCGTATCGAGTCGCAAAAATCGCCCGGGTCCCTCGGACCAAAGTCTACAACGAGCTCCGTCGTCTCGGTAGGGCGGGAGTCGTCCAGGAGCGACGGGGGCGGGGAAGACGTTCGACGTGGGTCCTCCTCGACCTCGACCTGGCCCGGTATCTCCGGGTACGAGTCCGCATTGCGTGGTCGGAGGACCTGGCTCGAGTCGCCGCCCGGCGGGCCGCCGGAGAAGGAGCCCTCCTCGCGGCGGCGCCGGCGGACTGGTTCGAGCCGCGCGACTTCCCACCGGATCCGATCGTGGCGCACCGGATTCGGGCCCGTGACGCGGCGGAGGTCCGGCGGCCCGAAGGGAAGGGCGAGTTCGTCGATCGATCCGATCGCGTCTCGCGGAAGTTCCGCTAAATGTCAGTTCCCAAGGCCGCGTTCGACGCCGCGCCGGCCTCGGCCGGCTCCGAGGCCGAACGGATCGAGTTCGCCGGAGCGCTCCTCGGCCAGGCAACGGGAGACGATCCGATCATTACCGGCGGGTCGGCGATCTATCTACACGCCCCCGGACTCGAGCCATCGCTCGACGTCGACATCTCGTGCCCTCGCGCGAAGGCGACGGGCGTGGTAGAGTCGTGGGGGTTCCAGCGCCGGTCCGGTCGAGTCTGGCGATGAGCGGACCTGCGAATGGACATCGACCTGGTCGGGGAGTTTCGAGGGAGTCGTCGCCGAGCGAAGATTATCGAGACCCCCTACGGACCGATCCGGGTGGCGTGCGTCGAGGACATGCTGGTCAAGCGCTTGAACGAACTGAAGTACTGGCCCACCTCCGCCGAGTGGCGTCGGCGGATCGTGCAGCAGGTCACGGTCCTCCTCGCGAGCTCTGGATCCGAGATCGACGAAGAGTACCTCGCGTTCCTCGTGCGGCGCGACGATCTGGATGACCTTCTGTCTGAGTTCCGGTCTCGCCTGCCCTCTCGCGACGCTCCTCGGGATCAGGTGTAGGTGCTCCCGGCGGGAGTTTCCCGGCTCGGCCCGGTCGGGCCGATCGTTTTGAACCCGCGTCAGAGGCTCGAGAGGCCTCTATCCTTGACCACTAGACTACGGGAGCGCCGCGGCTCCGTAGGGGGGCGGCTCTTTGAGCCTTTCTCCGGGCGACGCCGGCGGGCGGCCGAAGCGCCTATGAGGGCGCCCGGGTCTCGTTCTCCCGTGACCCCGCCGGTCAAGGCTCGCAGCGGCCACATCCTGCTCGACCCGAAGCGCTCGTACAAGGACCTCGTCCGGGTCTACCCCGAGATCCACCGCCGGGTGGTGGAGATGAACCGTCCGTTCGTGAAGGAGACCGACCCGCTCCTTCCCGAGGTGCTGCTGGACGAGAACCTCCGGGACCTGAAGGGGGACCGGAAGCCGATCGGCTACAACCGCCAGGATGCGTTCGGCCTGCGGCTGATCTTCCCGCTCTCGGACGAGCGGAGGGCGGAATTCTACTTCACGAAGCCCGCGCGCTGCCAGGAGGTCGTCCAGATCACCGAGCAGGTCTCCGTGCTCCTGCGCCGCCGCGGGATCAAGCACTCGGTCGAGTACGACCGCCTGCCGCTCGGGCCGCCTCGCGGCCCCCCGGGGATGCCTCCGATGGGGGCGCCGACGGGGTTCCTTCCGAACTAGCCCCTCAGGGCTCGCTCGGCGGCTTGCGTCGGAACGGCCAGAACGCGGCCGTGGGCGACGGGCTCGAGGTCGCGGCCGGGCTCGGGGTCGCCGTTCCCGCCGGCGCACTCGCGGCCGGCGCGCTGTCGCCCTGCAGGAGCCGCAGGGCCTCGCGCGCCTTCTCGAGGGCGGCCGCGTAGTCGGCGTCGCGCAGACGGATCGACTCGGCGAGCAACTGCCGCGCCGGCGCGGTGTCGACCCGGTTCTGCTGGGCGCGGACGAGCGCCGCGTCGATGAGGTAGTGGAGGTTCGTCAGCTCCCGATGGAGCGACTTTCGCAGGTTCAGCTCCTCCTCGGCCGAGAGCAAGAGCCGACCGGCTTCGAGCACCCGGCCGTTGCGGTCCAGGAGCTCGATCTCGCGCAGCTGTTCCGAGAGCGGTCCCACGCTGACGTGGAGCCCCTCCTGGGCGAAGTTCAGCTCGGTCGCGACGTCCTTCAGCCGACGCGTAAGGGGCTCGCGAACTGCCCGCTCGAGCGCCGGGAGCGCTTCGGCGAGCAATCGCGACGCGTCCGCGAGGCGGTCGGTGTCGGCGGCGCTGCGGGCTTCGCTGAACGTCTGCATGACCGGCGTCGTGTCGACGCCGAGACGCTCGCCGACCCAGAGCTGCGCCTTGAGCTCGGTGATCTGCGCCTCGACCCGCTCGCGCCGGCGGCGCTGGCCGATCTCGACCTCGCCGCGGACGAGCGCGAGCGCGCGGGGGAAGTCGCGCTTCTCGCGGAGCGTCGCGAGCGTCCGCCGTACCTCCTCGCGTCGCGCGGCCTCCCCGGGGCTCACCGGCCCCGAGTTCGCCTGGTCGGCCTCCGCCTCGCGCCAGCGGGAGTCGACGACCGCCTCGAACGCACGACGGCTCGCGAGCTCCCCGCGGTCGATCGCCTCGCGGGCGTGGGTCCACTCGCGGGCCCGGAGCGCGGCCTCGCCCTCGCCCACGATCGCCTCGACCGGGTCGAGCTCGGCCCCGAGCTTCTCCTTCCGACCGGCTTCGACCACTCGTCGGAGCTCGCCGAGCGGTCCCGCGAACAGTCGCTCGATCGCCCACCGAGCGATCTCGGTCGACTCGCGCGCCGCCCGGATCGACTCCGGGTACTCGCCCGCGGCCGAGAAGCGGCGCGCATCGACGAGACGGGCGTTCGCCTCCGCCACGTCGGCCCCGAACCCGGTCGCTTCGGCGAGCTGGCGCTCCGCCGACTGGTAGGCGTCGCGCGCGCGGCGATGGTTCTCCCGCACGACGCCGAGCGCGTCGGACGCCGCGAGCGCGTGCTCGAGGACCTTTGGATACTGATGCTCCGCGAACGCCGCCTTCGCCGCCGTGACGTGCTCGCTGGCCACGGGCGCGAGCACGCCCTCGCCGGTCGCGCGATGGAGCGAGCGCTCCGCGGCCTGCACCGAGCCCTCGGCGACTCGCCGCTGGAGGTCCGCGCGCTCGAGCTCCGATTCGCTGCGGCCCGCGAGCTGGAGCGCTTCGACCGCCTTCCCCTCGTCGAGCGCCATCCGCGCCTGGTGGAGGAGGTTCTCGGCGATCGTCGTGTCGCCCCCCTCGCGCCGCAGGCGCGTGAGGATCGCCTGGAAGCTCGCGAGCGTCTTCGACACGTGCTGGTAGGTCGCCTGCAGCAACTCCCGTTCGAGGGGGCCCCCGAGCTCGACCACCCGCGCGTACTGGCGCTGCGCGAGGCCGGTCTCGAGGCGCTCCATGGCGGAGCGCAGGCTCGGGACCTCGACGTGCAACAGGTCGGCCTGCGCGAGCGCCTCGCGGGCGCGCTTCGCGACCCGCTCGGCGTGCTCGACGAAGCCGCGCGTGTCGACGAACTCGGCGCGCGCCTCGTCCAGCAGCGCGGCCGCGCCGGCCGGCACCGGGAGCGCGATCCGACGACGCGCCTCGGAGAGCGGCGTGAGGATCCGGTCGACGTCGACCCCGGCTCCCCGCGCGATGTCGAGGTCGCGCTCGAGACCCCGGAGGTTCTCCTCGAGCACCGGCCGCACGATCGCGATCAATTCCTCGTGCACGAGGCGCGCCTCGGTGCGGGTCGCCTCGGGCGCCGCGGTCGCCTGCTCTGTCCGCATGCCGGCGAGCCGGGCCGCGAACGACTCCATCGGGATGCCGAGGCGTCGGCCGTCCTCGATCAGGCGCTCGAGCTCCGTCAGGAGCCGCATCGTCTCGGAGCGGGCCTCCTCGTCGCCGAGCCCCTTGCGGACCCCGTCCAGGAGCGTGCGCGCCCGGTCGAAGTCCAGGGCCTGGAACGCGACGCGGGCGTCGCGCAGGGGCTCGTAGTAGGGGAGCGCGTCGGAGCCGGTCTCGCGCACGCGTCCGAGGACCTCCTGCGCCCGATTGAGCGACTCGACGATCTCCTGGGCGCCGGCCCAGGTCTTCTGCGCGGAGCTTTCGAGCTGGGACGCGAG
>JASHPY010000034.1 GCA_030037855.1 Thermoplasmata archaeon
CTACGACGCGCCGCTCTCGACGGGCGAGGCGGCGTCGGTCGTGATCGGTCAGCCGAACCTGACCACGAGCGACTCCGCCTACCCGAGCAGCCTGATCGGGCCGAACAGCGTGTGGGTCGATGCCGAAGGGAACCTCTGGGTCGCGGACAGCCTCGACAACCGGGTGCTGGAGTACCTCGGCCCCGCGCCCGCGATCCGGTCGAACGAGACCGCGTCGGAAGTGATCGGTCAGGGCGACCTCGACACGTACGGGGCCAACACCACGGCGACCGGTCTTTCGTACCCCGCGGACGCGGTCATGGACGCCCACGGCGACCTCTGGGTGCTCGACGGCGGAAACGAGCGGATCCTCGGCTACCTCCCCGCCGAGTTCGACCTGGAATTCACCGAGACCGGTCTTCCGACCAGCACGTCCTGGGGCGTCACAGCGAACGGGACCCCGGAGAGCGCGGCCTCCGCCTCGATCGCGCTTGTAGAGGAGAACGGGACGTTCACCTGGACCGCGACCCCGATCCCCGGCTACGTCGCAACGCCGGCATCGGGGATCGCGACCGTGAACGGCGCCCGCACGGTCGTGGCGATCGCGTACGCACCGTTCACCTACGCAGTGACGTTCCGGGAAACCGGCCTCCCGAGCGGCACCAACTGGTCGGTCGAGGTCGGCGGCGCCACGTACTCGGGTACGGGCACCACGATCGTCGTCGACGAGCCCAACGGAACGTACGCGTTCCAGGTCGGATCGGTACCGGGATACGCTTCCGTCACCAACTCGACCGGGAACGTCCTGGTCAGCGCGGGTCCCGTGTCCGTGACCGTGAGCTTTGTCTCGACGTCGCTGCCGAGCACGGGTTCGACGGGCCCCTCGGGCCTTCCGCTGACCGACCTCGTGGTCATCGCGGTCCTCCTGGTCGCGATCGGCGCGACCGCCGCGGTGCTGTTGGCCCGACGCAAGAAGGGCGGTTCGGCCCCCGGCGCGGCCTCGCCCCCTCCGGGGGCCGCGGGTCTGCCTCCTCCTCCTCCGCCACCGGGGGGTTGACCCGGCTCGGAGCGCGTTCGCCCCGAGCGGACCCGGCCGCTCCCGCCGCGTCGCCCCGCCCGTTCGACGGCCTCGAGTCCTCGGCCTATCGACGACCGCTCGCCGGACGGTCGAACGATCTTGGAGAGGGCGCAGGTAGATGATACCAATCCCTTCCCGGGATGCGGAGCGCGGGCTCGAGCGGGACACCGCTTCCGCCGACCAGAAACTGACGATGGGGATGGAACGCCCCACGGAAGCGCTCCAATCCTTCGGTGGGTCCGCTCCGGCTGCCGCTCTTGACCTCGATCGCGACCGTGGTCCGGCCGTCGAAGAGAACGAAGTCCACCTCCGCACTCCGCTCCCGCCAGTAGAACAGCTCCTGTCCCCCTCGCGGTAGCGTATTGAGAAGATGCGCGCCGACAGAACTTTCGACCAGTCGGCCCCAGAAGGCGCGGTCCTGTCGAGCGGCGTCGGGGCAGATTCCCGAGACCGCCGTCATGAGCGCCGTGTTCCGGACCAGCAACTTCGGGATCGACCCTCGCTGCCGGACGCGCCGCTTCGAGAACTTCTGGAGCCCCGCCACCAGCCCGGCACCGTCCAGGAGGGAGAGGTAGTGCGAGAGGGTCGTTGTGTTCCCCACGTCTTGGAGTTGGCCGAGCATCTTCTGGAACGAGAGGATTTGGCCCGAGTACTCGCACACCAGATGGAAGAGCTGACGGAGCAGCGCCGGTTTGTCGATGCGACTCAGCAAGAGGACGTCGCGGGAGAGCGTGGTCTCGACCAGCGAGTCGAGAATGTAGGCTCGCCAACGTTCCGGTTCGTCGACCAGCGACGCAGCCCCGGGATAGCCTCCAAAAAGCAGGTAGCGATCGAGATCCCAGCCGAAGGCCCCGGCCATCTCAGCGAACGACCAGTGAGGCACGCGAAGGATCTCGAATCGGCCCGCCAAACTCTCCCCGAGACCGCGCTGGACCAACAGCGGTGCGGAGCCGAGGATCATCGCCTTGACTCGGATCCCGTTTCGGGCGTCCTCGTCCCACAGGGCCTTCACGGTTCCCGACCACGAGGGGACCTTTTGGATCTCGTCCAGCACGAGGAGTGCACCGCCTGCCCCCTTGGCGGCGGCGAGTTCGCGCGCGGTGTTCCACTGTACCTCGATCCACGAGGGTCCGGGCACGCGGGAACCATCGGCGCTGGCGTAGTGCGTCGGAACGCCCAGCTCCCGAATCGCCTGCTGCGCGAGGGTCGTCTTGCCGGATTGCCGGGGGCCGGACAATACCTGGATACGATGCGTCGCTTCGCGCAGGCGTCGTATCAGCTCCGCGAGCACCGGTCGGCGGAATGCCGGTGGGTCGGTTCCGTCTGACATTTTACTCAATGTATTGACTAAAATTACTCAAGTAATTGAGCATTCCGTTAGGCTTCGGCGGGCTCCGGCACGGCGCCGGGTGTCGGGCGCGGGCGACCGCCCGACGTCATGTCCGACCGCTCGGCCGTCCGGTGCCGTGAACCGGGTCGAGCCCCCCTCCAGGCCGCCGGAGCTCGGCCGGAGCACCCGGGCGCCGAGGTCGCAGCCGCGGACGGAAGCGGCCTCCGCTACGCCGCCGCGTCGACGGCGCGGAGGACTCGGAGCGCCTTCAGGGTGAGCCACTTGCTGGGCCGCCCGGGGGGTTCGATCACCAGGGGCCGCGACGTCGGTCGTTCGCCGCCGCCCGGGCCGATGTCGGGATGCAGTCGGCCCATGTGCCACGTTCCGTCACGGTGTCGCTGCTCGACCAGCTTGACGAGCGCCGGACGGAGCCGCCGGTCGCCGGCGTAGCCGAGCGCGGTCAGTACGTCGAGGCCGACGAGAATGTCGTAGAAGTAGTGGTTGGGGTAGTGCAGGCGGAGCCACGGCGCGTACGGACGACCCTCTCGGAACAGCCCGCGCTCGAGATAGAACTCCGCGCCCCGCGCGATCGCCGTTTCCATCCGGGGGGAGCGCTTCGGTTTCGGCAGCGCGGCGAAGGCGGAGAGGGGCTCCCAAGCGTCGAGCGTCCCCGGGGTGCCCTGGCTGCAATTCCAACCGCCGTCGTCCCGCTGGTCGTCCAGGAGCCAGTCGTAGAGCCGACGGACGCGCGGGTCGTCCGCGTAGCCGAAGCGGGTCAGCATGCGCGCGGTGTTCCCCACGATGCACGCCTCCTCGTGGAAGAAGTTGAACGGCGAGCTCAGGCGCAGCTTGTAGTCGAAGACCACGTCGGCGAGCTTGCGGATCCGGGGGTTCGTGGAGTCGAGTCCGAGGTCGGCGAGCACGAGGGCCCGCCAGTTCGTCGAGGTGTAGACCGGGTAGTAGAGGAAGTTCACGTAGGCCCGGACGCCCTTCGGACCGTGGGACTCCCAGAACCCCTCGGGTCCTTGTCGACGCAACTGCTCTCGGGCCCACCCGACGCGGGAGAGCCTCGCCCGGGTCGCACGGACCTCGGGGTCGCTCTCCTTTCGCCCGAGCAGGCCGACCAGAGCGCCGTACCGCGCGGCCGGCTGATCCTCTTCGAGGAGCCAGTCGATCGTCGCCCCGTCGCGGGCAGGGCTGGACGCGTGGGATCTAACGGGCAAGACTCCTCCGCACCGGGCCCTCGACGGTCCGCCGCTATTTCAACCGAAGCGTCCGCGATCGGCCCGGGCGCTCCCCGACGGTCGAGCGGGTCACGTGGTCGGGTCCGCTAGCTTGAGCAGCAGCTTCCCGATGTTCTTGCCCTCGAACATCCCCACGAGCGCTTGCGGGGCGTTCTCGAGTCCGACCACGACGTCCTCCTTCGACCTGAGCTCGCCCGAGCGCAACCAGCGCTGGAGGACCGGCCGGGCCTCCGCGAAGCGGGCGGCATAGTCCCGGCCCAGGAGCCCCTCCATCCGGGCGTTCTTCATGATGAGGTTGGAGTAGTGGGACGGTCCGGGAGGAAGCTCCTTACCGAGGTACACCGCGGTGATCCCGCAGAGCACGACTCGCCCGTGAGGGCGAATGCGTTGGATCGCCTCGTCGAGGAGGGGGCCCCCGACGTTGTCGAAGAAGATGTCGATGCCGTCGGGGCAGAGCGCGTCCAGTCGGGCGGTCACGTTCTCGGCCCGATGGTCGACCGCCGCCGCTACCCCCGCCTCGTCGCGGAGCCAGGCGCACTTCGCCGGTCCTCCG
>JASHPY010000035.1 GCA_030037855.1 Thermoplasmata archaeon
GGAGACGACGTTCGCGCCCTCCGTGGCGGTCACCTCATGAGGGCCCGTGACGGCCGACGGGACCGCGAACGTGCAGTCGAAGCTCCCCGAGGGGTCGGTCGTCCCGTTGCAGAGGGGGAGCGTCGCATCCCACGCGACGCGGAACGACGCGTTGGCGTCGAAGCCCTCCCCGGTGGCGGTCACCGAGTCGCCCACGACCCCCGAGTCGAGCGAGAGATCGAGCGAAGAGATGACCGTCCAGTCGGTCGACCCCGTGATCGCGCCCGCCTGAGCGGTCACGGTGTGGACGCCGGCGGGGGCGGGCGGGACCGCGGCCGTGCACGAGAGACCTCCCGACGCAGTGGTGTTCCCCGTGCAGAGCACGGTGGAGGTGTTCCAGGTGAGCGTGAACCCGAGGCTCGCCGGGAAGCCCGCGCCGGTCCAGTTGACCGACGTCCCGACCGGGCCGTCGGTGGGGGAGGCGGTCAGGAGGGCGGTGACGGTGAAGATCGCGCTCGGGGAGTTCGACCCCTCGGTCAGTTGCACCGTGATCGGTCCCTCGGGGGTCAGCGGCGCATCGAAGGAGCAGGTCGCGGTGCCGTTCGCGGCCGTGACGTCCGAGCAGGCTTGCGCCACGCCGTTCCAGGTCAACGAGTACGTTGCGTCCGCGTCGAGTCCGGTCCCGAGCACGGTCACGGGGGTTCCGACCGCCCCCGAGTTCGGGTCGACCGAGAGGAACGAGGTCAACGAGTACGCGGCGGAGGCGATGAGCACCGTGCCCTGGGAGGTGTCGATCTCGTACGCGCCGAACGGCATCACCGGTACCGTGAGGGTCGTGCCGGCGGGAACGATGCCGCCCGAGCCGGCGGTGAACGTCGCGCCCGACGTGCACGCGGCCGCCGTCGTCTGAATGCAGTACTGGTAGACCTCCCCCGCGACGTACCCGCCGCCCGAGAGGGTGACGACCGTCCCGACCGGGCCCGCCGCCGGATCGACCAGGAAGGTCGACTGGATGATCGTGAACGGGGTGGAGGCGGTCAGCGTCGTACCGACCGACGCGTCGACGAAGTAGGCGCCCGGGGCGAGCCCCGAGGGGACCGAGAAGGACGAACCCGGGGTGACCGTCCCGTTCGCTTCGGACGCGAAGTCGGATACGGTTCCCGACGGGCAGGCGGTCTCCGTCGTCTGGAGGCAGACGAAGTAGGTGGTGGACGCGGCGAATCCGGTACCGTTCAGCCCGACCACGGTCGAGAAGATCCCTTGGGTGGGGTTCACGGAGAACGCGGTCGTGAGGTCGAACTCCGTGGGGACGGAGAACGAGCCCTCCGTCACGGTGATCGGGATCGTTCCCCCGGGTGTCGCCGGTGCGGGCTCGCTGCAGGTGAACCCGCCGCTCGCGTTCGTGTCGACGGAACAGAGCGGCGTCGCGCTCGAGTCCCACGAGACGGTTACCGCCGCCGAGGCGTCGAAGCCGTCCCCCGTGACATTGACCAGCGTTCCCACCGGTCCGGAGGTGGGCACGACCCCGACGACCGGCCCGACCGTGAAGGTGCCGCTCGCCGAGTTCGTGCCGTCGAACGCGGTCATCGGCTGAGCGCCCGCGGGCACGGCCGGGATCGTGACCGAACAGTCGAAGTCGCCCGAACCGTCCGTAGAACAACTGGAGGGCGCGGCGGTCTCCTTGAGGGTGAACGTGATGGACGTCGAGGCGGCGAAACCGGTGCCCGTCGCCGTCGTGGTCGAGCCGACGTCCCCGCTGCTCGGGTCGAGCGACACGAGCTGGGGCTCGACCGTGAAGGTCGCGCTCGCGCTGTTGGTGCCGTCGGTGGCGATCATCGTCTGGCCTCCCGCGGGCACCGCCGGGATCGTGACCGAGCAGTCGTCGAAGCTGCCGGTGTCGTCCGAAGAACAGGAGGAGCTCGCGGTGGCCCCGTCGAGCGTGAAGGTGATCGACGTAGACGCCGCGAAGCCGGAGCCCGTGGCGGCCGTGATCGAACCTACGTCGCCGCTGCTCGGGACGAGCGACGTCAGCTGGGGCTCGACCGTGAAGGTCGCATCCCCCGTGGTGGTACCGTCCGAGGCGACCATGGTCTGCGCACCGGCCGGAACCGCCGGGACCGTCACCGAGCAGGCGAAGCTACCGGTCGGGTCCGAGGTACAGGAGGAACTCGCCGGGGTGGAGTCGAGCGTGAACGTGATCGCCGTACTGGCGGCAAACCCCGAGCCCGTGGCGGTCGTGGTCGAGCCCACCTCGCCGCTCAGCGGAAGAACCGCGAGGATGCCGGTCTGGTCGCCCGAGAACGGTGTGCCTCCCGGCGATCCGCCGGGCAACGACGCCGGCAGCGTTCCGGTCATCGCAAGCGCGATCGGCGCGACGACGAGCACGGGAAGGATTACCCAGACCAGCCATCGCCAATGCGGGGAGCTGGGAGCGGGAGAGGACGGCGCCACCGATGGGTCCCGAGACCCCCGGTCCTCCGAAGCTGGAACGCGATGATCCATCCGGCGGCGAACGGCCCCGTCCGTTCGGCTAGCAAAGAGGCGAGTACCGTCAGATAAGCTCTCCGGCGCCGTTCGTGACGAGCGGGGCCCGGTCTATCGCCCGCGGAACGTGCGGAGCTGGGTCTCCCGGAGCGCCCGGAAGTATCCTTCGGGCGAGCCGACCGACCGCCAGCCGTTCGTGGAACGGAGAACCAGCGCGGCGACCCTCCGGCCGTCGGTGAGCAGCCGCTGGACGCCGTCCGTGAGCTCGAGTTCCGTTCGCGGTCCTTGCTCCGCGCGGACCTCGCGCAGCGCGTCAAACAGGCGAGGGGAGAAGGTGTAGAGGGCGGTGGCGGCCCAGTGGGACTTCGGCCGGTCCGGCTTCTCCTCCATCCGGACCACGTCGATCCGCGGCCGTCCTCCGAACGTGCCGGCGAGCCGGCCCTCCACGACACCGTAGCGTCGAGCGTCCCGGACCTTCCGGACCAGGAGCACGCCGTCCAAGCCCTCCCTTTGGAGCAGGTCGATCATCGCCCGGTGGACCGCGCCGAGCGGCGGCTCGAGCACGATCCCGTCGCTCGCCTGGACGAGGAACGGTCGGGACCCGACGTACGGCGCGGCGCGCAGCACGGCGTCCCCGAATCCCGCGGGGTGAGGCTGCACCGCGTACCGGAGGCGGAGCGCCCGGAGCTTCGCGTAGAACTCGCGCGTCTCGGCCAGCCGCTCGGGGTGGTGGCGGTGACGCGCGAGGAACCCGGGGTCGACGGTGAAGTACTCCTGGACCAGGGCGAGGTCCCTCGGCTGCACGACCAGGGTCGCGTCGCCGACCCCGGCCGCCATGAACGCCTCGAGCACGAGGTGGGCGATCGGTTTGAGAACGGGCGAGCCGTCCAGCCCCCGATCGTAGAGGGGAAGGAACTCCTTGCGAAGACCGCGGGACCAGGGAAGCATCCGGGTGCCCTCCCCCGCGAGCGTGAGCACGCCCGGGACTCCCCCGCGCGGGGGGGTGGTCCTGGAGCCGGTCCTACGAGCCGCCATCGAACGATCCCCTCGCGGTCGATCCTGGGTCCTGGACGCTACGAGCCGGGGGTGGCGCGCGCGGTTCGGCCCGCCCGGATCCGCTCGGAGTCGCGTTCGGCACGAACCGCCCATGTCTGGAGGCCGAGCATCTCGAGCGAGAAGTCCGTGACCCGGCCTCCCGCGGCCTGGACCGCTCGCGCGACCTCCGCCCGTCGGGCGAAATCGCAGAAGAGGAGGAGGAATCCTCCGCCACCGGCCCCGGTCAGCTTGCCACCGAGCGCGCCGGCCTCCCGCGCCTTGGCGTACATCACGTCGACGTGCGGGTTCGAGATGCCGTCGGTGAACTTCTTCTTCAGTTGCCAGCCCTCGTCGAGCAGCTCCCCCATCTCGTTGATGTTGCCCCGGAGCAGCTCGTTCTTCATCTCGATCGCGAGCTGCTTGGTCGCGTCCAGCGCCTCGACCGACTCGGGCCGCCGGTCCGTGTAGCCGCGCTGCTGGCTCTCGATCAGCTCGTTCGAGTAATGGCCCCCGCCCGCGTACACGAGCAGGAGACGGTACGCGAGCTCGTTGACCACGTCGGGTCGGATCTTGAGCGGGTTCACGACCGTCCGGGTCCCGTTGAACTCGATGAAGTTGAAACCGCCGAACGC
Organism: Thermoplasmata archaeon; assembly: GCA_030037855.1. Lineage (GTDB taxonomy): Archaea > Thermoplasmatota > Thermoplasmata > Lutacidiplasmatales > UBA184 > Lutacidiplasma. The sequence goes on from JASHPY010000035.1 coordinate 4,131, forward strand.
GGCCGAATACTGGTCCTGGCGTCCCCCCTTTACCCCGAGCTCCGTTCGCTCGATCCGATACGCCAGCTCGGCGATCTCGTACGACGTCCACGCTTCCTTGAGGTAGTGCTGGAAAGCACCCACGAGCGCGACGGTCACCGCGGACGACGTGCCGAGCCCGGTCCCCGGCGGCGCGTCGGAGTGCAGGAACAGCCGGAGCCAATCGTTCCAGGTCTCGCCCGAGCCCGGGGGCCGGAGGGTCTTGAGCGCGGCCTTGACGAGGTCGAGCTCTCCGTTGTAGAGCAGGTCGGACGGCCGCTCGTAGTTCGCCGTCAGACCGAAGTCGAGCGACTCGACCGCCGTGCCCCCGGCGCGGCCCGGGTCGGCCTCCAGCGTGACGTAGGCGAACTTGTCGATCGTGCAGTTCAGCACCGCGCCGCCCCGCTCCTCGGGGTACGGGGAGACGTCGGTCCCTCCGCCTGCGAAGCTGATCCTGAGGGGGGCCTTGCTGCGGAGGATCTGCATCGGCCGGGGTAGCTCGACCGGGCCCGACGGTTTAACGCTTCCTACGCCCCGAACGCGGGCAGTTCACCTCGCACGCGGGTCGTTTGACGATGAGCTCCTCGACGGACGGCAGCGCGGGTGCTCGCCGCGTTGCGGCACCAGAGTCGTCGGGTTCGAACTCCGGGTTAAACGAGCAACTCGATGGGGGGAGGAGAGTGGGCCGTAGCTCACATTCTCGAAGAACTCCGGCCGCTTCCGGGCAGAGGCGAGATGGGCCCGGGCGAAACTCATTCGCGGCGAGACCGCGCTGCAGACTGCGGGCGACACGACCGGTTCGCTCGGCACCGCCACCCTACAGCAGGTCCGCGAATTCCTCTACCGTTAGCCCGGAGTCGCGGATTAGTCCGCGGAGAAGGCCGGGCTTAAGCTCGCGATGTTGAGGGATAGACAAGTGAACAGGTGAACCCGCCTTCGTGAGGTAGACGTGACTCCCGCGTTGATGATGGACTTTCCAGCCCGCACGGACGAATGCCTTCACGGTCTCGAAGCCCGAGAGCACCGGGAGCCGGGGCATCGAAGTTAGATCGCCGGCACAATCTCGACGCGGATCGTCCTTTGAGCCGGTCCCATCCTCGGGCTACGGACGGGGGGAGCGTCCTTAGCGACCGACTCGATCCATCCCTGAATCGCTTCGGCCAAGTTCGCCCGCAGCTCCTCGAGCGTCTCTCCCTCGGTCCAGCACCCCGGGAGTTCGCTCACTCTCGCGTAATACCCCCCGGCTCCGCGATCCCGGTAGACGCGGGCCGTGAACGACACGACTCCGAATTCTCGTGGCTCCCGATAACGGTTTGGACGCAGTGGGTACCCGAAACTCGAGGATTGGAGCTTGCTCCCTCGCAGTCGGGGACCGTACCGGACTCGCCTCACGACCGGTGAGGTGTGCGACCCAGTCGGAGACTAGTGGGCCGAAGGGCCACGCCTTCCGCTTCCAGCGGGTCGGCCCTTGATAAGGCGCGGGTCAATCCAGGCGTCGTGCCTCGCCGTTACGTCGGCCCCGCGCTCGCGGTCGACGCCGTCTGGATCGATCGGGGTCGAATCCTGCTCGTCCGGCGCGGGCGGGCGCCGTTCCGAGGTCGCTGGGCGCTTCCCGGCGGGTTTGTCGAGCTTCGCGAAACCGTCGAACAGGCGGTCGTTCGGGAGCTGCGGGAGGAGACCGGCCTCCGGGCACAACCGGTCGGGATCGTCGGGGTTTATTCGGGGCCGGACCGCGACCCCCGGAAACCGGTTACCTCCGTCGTGTTCCGAATGGCCGGGAGGGTCGATACGCCGCGGGGCGGCGACGATGCGGGAGAGGCGCGCTGGGTCCGGTTGCGGGAGCTCGGACCACTGGCGTTCGACCATCGACGGATCGTCGCGGACGCCCTATCGCAGCTCCGCCGGCTCAGGGGGACTCGGGCTCGGACGGCGACGCCGCGGCGCCGGTCGAGAGCTCGACCGCGACACCGGTCTCCCTCCCACGGGACCAGGAGAGCACCGCCGCGACCGCGAGGATCACGACCGAGCCGTAGAGCGCGGCGCGGATCCCGGTGAGGAAGTCGGCCCCGACTCCCCCGATGAGGTCCGTCGTGCCGAGGAACACCGCGTAGGCGAGGTTCCTCGGGATGCTCGCCGACGCGATCGTGAGCGCGAGGACGAAGCTGAGCAGGGTCCCGATGTTGGACAGCGTGACCCGCAGCCCGCTGATCTCGCCGAACGTCCGGGGCGTCGACTGGGCCATGACCGCGGTGTTGTTCGCGGGGTAGAACATCCCGCTCCCAGTGCCCGTGATCAGCGAGATCACCGGGATCCATCCGAGCCACGAGGTGAGCGTCAGCTGGGAGTAGGCGAGGACCGCGAGGGCCATGAGCACGATGCCGGCGGTCGCGAGAGTGCGCGCCCCGCGCCGATCGACGCGGGTCCCCATCCACGGCCCGACCATCGCCCCGAGCAGATACCCCGGGACCAGGAGCAGGGAGGCGTTGAGCGGCGAGAGTCCGCGCAGGCCCTGGAGGTACATCGTGAGCAGGAAGATCACCGAGAGGTAGCCGAGCGCCTGGAAGAGGCCCGCCAGGAGCGCGAAGCCGAGGAGGCGATTCCGGAGCTGGCGTAGCTCGAGGAGCGGTTCCCGCGTGCGCAGCTCCGCCAGGATGAACAGCGGGAGCAGGAGGAAGCCAACGACCACGAAGGCGATGTTGGTCGCGGAGACGCCGAAGACGGCGAGCTCGATGAGGCCGTAGCAGATGAGGGCGAGCATCGCCGAGAGCAGCGCGAAGCCGGCGAAGTCGAACGCGACCTTCCGCGGGGCGGTGCGCGGGAGCGAGCGCAGTCCCACGGTGACGGCGACGATCCCGATCGGGATGTTGATGAAGAAGATGTACCGCCAGCCGAGCTCGGTCGTGATCACGCCGCCGAGGAGGATCCCGAGGATCGCTCCGACGCTCCAACCGAAGACCAGGAATCCGAACGCGCGACCCCGTCGCTCGGGCGGGAACGCGCCCGCGATCAGCGCGCCCGACAGCGCGAAGACGAGCGCGCCGCCGACCGCCTGCACCGCGCGCGCGGCGATGAGGAACTCGGCGCTCGGTGCAAAGCCGGAGGCCGCCGAGCCGATCGTGAAGATCGCGAAGCCGAGGTTGTAGATCCCGGCGCGACCGAACATGTCGCCGAGGCGGCCGGCCTGCGTCGTCAGCGCAGCGGTGATCAGGAGGTAGATCAGGATCGTCCAGATGATCGTCGACAGCGGCGAGACGAGGTCGCGTGCCATCGTCGGCAGCGCGAGGATCACGATCGTGCTGTCGACCGCGACCATCAGGGTCCCGATGGTCGTGAGCAGCAGGACCGCTCGCTGCCCGGCGTCCGAGACCGGTGCGGCTTGCAAGGTAGCGGGGGGGAGTGCGGTCACGAGTACCCGAGATTCCTCGGGACGGTATCGACGCGGCGCGCTCTTAGAGGCTTGCGGGCGCCGACGCCACCGAGTAGCCGTGGGGTCCACGGGCCGGCGGGGTCGGTGGAGGCAGCCCTATATTGGAGCCGCGCTGGTGCGCCGTCGATGCCCCCGGCCTCGCCTCGAAGGGAGCAGCACGCCCGACCCGGGCTGCTGTCCGATTTCATCCTCGGGAGCCAGGACGGCCTGGTGAACGTGCTCGGGATCCTCCTCGGGCTATCCGCCGCCGGCGCCGCCCACCCGATCATCCTGATCGGCGCCCTGGCGGCGCTCGGCGCGGAGTCTGTCTCGATGGGCGCGGTCGCGTACACCTCGACCCTCGCGCGCCGCCGCGTCTACGAGGCGGAGCGCCAGAAGGAGCTCGACGAGATGCGGGACCTACCCGACGTCGAGCGGGAGGAGGTCCGCACGATCTTCCGGAACTGGGGGTTCGAGGGCGACGAGCTCGAGGAGATCGTCCGCAAGATCGAGGCGAAGCCGAAGGCGATGCTCGAGCTCATGATGGCGTTCGAGCTCAACCTCGCGACCGTCTCGGAGTCGGCGCCCCTGAACAGCGGACTGGTCGTCCTCGCCTCCACGGTCGTCGGCTCGGCGATCCCGATCCTCCCGTTCCTCGTTTCCGGCGTCTCCGTCGAGACCTCGGCGATCCTGGCGGTCATCCTGAGCGGCGTCGCCCTGTTCGGGATCGGCTGGTACGAGGCCCGGACGACCACCGGCTCGTTCTGGCGGAGCGGCGCCCGGATGCTGCTGATCGGCCTCGGCGCGGGCCTCGCGGGCTACCTGATCGGGCTCGCCGCCCACATCTACTGAGCCGGCGACCGGCGGGCGACGACGCGCTCAGCCCGGGCGGGAGAACCGGCGCCGGGCGTGGGCCCGCTCTCCTCTCGACCACGGGAAGGCGAGGCGGCGGGGCCGGTGGACCTCGTGGCGGCGGCAGGCCGCGCACCAGACGACCGTCTCCTCGTGCGACGCGAGTTCGGGCGTCGCGACGTGATCGGTCTCGGCGTGCCCGCACTTCGAGCTTACGCAGGGGTGGCCGATGCGGGACTCGGCGTCCGTCATGAGAATATAACGATGCGCACTCATGCGTATTAAACGTGTCGTCGGCGCTCGCGCGCCCCGGCGCCGAGGGGACGCTCGGGGTTCCGGTCAGTGAGCGAGGAGGCGGATCTCCTTCGCGGCGCGCGCCTGCTTCTCCTTGTCCGTGAGGTCGCGGAGGTGGACCGTCAACGAGATCGTTCCGTTCAGCTCGACGCTCTCGTTGATCAACGGTAGTCGCAGCGCGACGTGCTCGAGCCGGATGTCGAGCTGGCCGTGTCGGTCGGCCACCGCGGTCATGAGGTCGTTGAAAAAGTTGGAGTTCGCCGGCAGGCTAGCGGACGCAGATGCCATGCGGACCCCTACGGCGTCCGGGGATACGAATGTTGCGCCGACGGGAGGCCCGCGGGTCGGGCGCCCCGACTACTTCCCGAGCCCCGCGCGGTGCCGAAGCGCGTGGTAGAACCCACCGAAGCTCGTCGCGGTCGGGGTGCGAAGGCCCTGCAGGCGAAGCTGCTCGCGGACCTCCTTCGCGCCCTGTCGGAGGTCGAGGATCTTCGCGGTGTCGTACTTGTACTGGAACGTGCCCGGGGGACCGCGAGGGAACGCCTCCCAGTCGCGGGGGGTCGTCGACCGGAGCTCGTGGAGGCGCTTTCCCTCCTTCGGCTGGAACGCGGGGAGCACGAGGTGCTCCTCCGTGAGCCAGATCATGGTCGCGTCCCGGATCGCCTGCTCGGTCGTGTCGTCGAGGGCGCCGGGGGAGACCTGACCCTGGACCCACTCGACCATCGCGTCGAACGTCTTCTCCGCGTTCTCCTCGAGCATCACGAGGACCGCGAGCCGGATCGCGCTGCGGCGCAGCTGCTGGATGCCGGTGTCGGAGAGCCGGTAGTCGGCGGAGAGGCCGAGCAGCGCCTCCGCGTTGTCCGCGAGGTCGGCGAGGGGGAGCACGAAGAGCGGTCCGGGCGGGTCGTCCTTCCCCACGAACCAGAGCGAGAACTCGCGGCCGTTAGTGAGCAGCGCGAGCGGGACCTTCGCTTCCCTCGCCCAGTCCGCGACCTTTCCGATCTCGCTGACGTTCGCGGTGCGCTCGCGGACGTCCAGGAACAGCCGGGGCTGTCCCTCCGCGTTGAAGAGGGCGTAATCGACGTGGCCCTCGCCGCCCGTGACCGGGAAGTCGAGGAACACCTGCTTCTTGTCGTCGGGATTCCAGCCGAGCGCGACCAGGAACGGATTCACGATCCAGTGCCGGATCTGGGGCTCGGTCACGTCCTCGACGTCCCGAAGCACCTCCCCGGCGACCTGACTGAAATCCCCCAAGCGCCGGCTGAGATCGATCGCTTCCATGGCGGTTTGATGAGAGCGGCGACCCGCCTTTAAACTTCCGTCAGTGGCCGGGGGCACCCGCACGGTACCGGGCCCCCTCGTCGTGCAGGAACGGCTCCACGTCGAGTAGCGGTCGGTCGAGCCCGACGTAGGCGGGGAGCCCGAGACGGTCCGAGAGCAGCCACTCGACCTCGTACGCGTAGAGGAGACTGGAACCGAGGGCCTCCAGCAGTCGGGCGAGGCGCACCGCGCCCCCGGGTCCGAGGTGGAAGTAGCGCGGGGGCCGCCCCAGGGCGGCGAACAGCCGGTCCGTGAGGTCCCGGTAGACCCACCGCCGGGGGCCGCCCGCGTCGACCGTATGACGCTCCGAGAGCCCCGCCTCCCGTCGGACGATCCGCGCGAGGTCCCGGGCCGCGATCGGGCTCACGTGGTACCCGCCGTCCCCGAACATCGGGAACCGGTGGTACCGGGCCGCGGTCCGCAGCATGACCGTGAGCAGCCTGTCGTTCGGGCCGAACAGCATCGTCGGCCGCACGATCGAGTACGAGAGCGAGCTCTCGGCGAGCGTCCGGTCGAC
>JASHPY010000036.1 GCA_030037855.1 Thermoplasmata archaeon
CCTGGACGGACGCGATCGGCGACGTGAGCGAGTGATGCATCGAGGCGGTGCGAGCACGGCCGGGTAGATATCGGCTCGCCGGCCGGCGCTCCGCGCGACGACGCGGCCGATGGCGGGGGAGGGCTCGGACGCTGCCCCTAGACCGCGTTGACCGCGAAGCCGAGCGCGAACCCGATCATGACGCCGAGATAGACCAGTTGGTTGCGTCGGATCGAGAGCTCGCGGGTCTCGAGCGGGCGGAAGGCGACTCGCAGCATCGGGAGGATGACGTAGGCGATCGCGCCGATCGCGAGCGCGTCGAAGATCACGAGGAACAGATTGTTGCTCCAGTAGTATCCGATCGCCCCACCGAGGAGCGTCGGAAGCCCACCGACGAGGAACAATCCGACCATCATCGAGACGCGGCGGCTCGCGCTCGTGCCGAGGAACGGCGACGCGATCGGGAACCCCTCCGTGACGTTCTGCAGGAAGAAGCCGATGAACACGACCGCGAGAATCCCGAGCGCTCCGGCGGTCCAGTTGACTCCGAAGACCAGCCCCTCGGTCAGGTTCTGGAGGCCGATCCCGAGGGCGATGATGAGCGCGGTGGTCCGGGGTCCGGTGTCCGGGCGGGCCGAGGGGTCGCCCGTGGTGGACCGCGGAGAAGTGCTTCGGATCTGCGGCAGGTTGTCGACGACGTAGAGGCCGAGGAAGGCCACTACGAACGCGACGCCAAAGGCGATCGAGTAGGTCAGGTTCGCGACGTACCCGTTCGGGTACAGTATCGGAGAGACGTCTGAGAAGACGTCCGCGAGGAGGAACACGAGGATACCGATGGCGACCGCGTTCAACGCCGTCGCCCAGCGGCCCTGGGCGCGGCGGCTGTAGACCACCGGCAACGAAAGAAAGATCGAAAGTCCCATCGCGGCGGTCAGCGCCATGAACAGCCAGAAGTCGCTCATCGCGGGTTCTCTCGGTCCCATCACTCTCAGGTGAATTTAAGCATTTTGTCCGTGAATCTGCTACACGCGGCATTCACCATGTGAATTTACTTCCGTGCCGGACCGTCCCGGGGGCACGGCCGCGGGCCGATCGCCGGCCCTAGGTAGAACCGCGACGTCGGGCGCGGATCGGACGCCGGGGGGACCGGTGGGCAGAGCTAGCGGTTCGCGTCGAGCCGGACCGTCCCAGGACGGCTCCGAGTTCGTCTAGGAGACGACCGGCAAACTCCGTCTTGGGCGCTCGGATCCAGTGGGGTCGCCCGCTCCGCGGAATCACGAGCGCCTCCGTCGACTGCGCGCCCATCGCGGAGACATCATTCCCTACCACCCAGTCCGCGCCGGTCTCCTTCGCGAGCTCTCTCGCGGCTCTCTCCAGTCCCGGCGCACCCGCGCCCGCCAGCAGCTTGAACGCGACGAGGAGGGTCGGTGCGGGCGCAAGCGCTCGAAGCTCGGGGAGCACCTTCGGGGCACGACGGAGCGTCAGCGAAAGCGTCGGATGGTCCCTCGAGCGGATCTTCCCGGGTCGCTGCTCGACGGTGAAGTCGGAGAGCGCGGCGGGGACGATCACGGCAGCGGCGGACGCGAGGCTCTCTCGGTGGGACCGGGCCAACTCGATCAGGTCGGTCACGCTGTGCCACGCGACGGAAGAGAGAAACGTCGGCACCGGGACCCGGATCGCGCCGAGCCAGAGCTCGACCTCGGCCCCCCGGTAGTGGGCCTGTGCCGCCAACGCGACGCCGGTCGCCCCCGAGCTGTCGTTGGTGAGCGAGCGCACGGAGTCGAGAGGCTCTCGCGCAGCTCCCGCAATCACCACGACCCGCCGGCCGGCCCAGGGGCCCCCGGCGATCCGATGGAGCACCGCCGCCGCGATCTCTTCGGGACCGGCAATCTTCTCCTCGCCCTCCGCCGACGGTCCAACGACCACACCGACCCCCCAGGACTTCAGTCGGTCCAGGTTCTCGCGGACCGCGGGGTTCAGCCCCATGTTCGCGTGCATGGCCGGGGCGACGAGCATCGGGACGTTGCCGCCCAGGGCGACCGAGGCGCAGGAGGTGACGGGCGTGTCGTCGATCCCGTGCGCGATCTTCGATATCGTGTTCGCCGTCGCGGGGGCGATCAGGTAGAGGTCGGCACGGTCCTCGCCGGGTCCCAGAAACGTGACGTGTTCGACGTTCCCGGTCAGTTGAAGCACCGGCGGGTGACCCGTGGCGAACTCGAGGGCTTCCGGGGTCACGATCCGGGTCGCCTCGGGGCTCATCACCGCTCGGACGTCGGCGCCGTGGCGGATCAGCTCGCGGATGACCTTCGGAACCTCGACCGCGGCGATCGAGCCCGAGACCCCCACGAGGATGTGGCGACCGGAGAGAAGCTGGGACGTCCGGCCCCGGATCACTCGGCTCGGGTGCATCCAACCTCCCCCTCAACGAGGTTCGGCGGAAGTACGGCCACCGCCTATTAGGTGGTCGGCGGTCGACGCCGCGATTTAAAGCCGTCCGTCGGTTCGGCCTACCGATGCCGAACGGCAAGTCGAGCGACTCCGGCGCCCCCGGACGTCGGGACCCGTCCGTTCCCCCTCCATCCGAGGGGCTCGAGCTCCCGATGGTGACCTCGGCGAGCCAGTTCGCTGAAGTGGGACGTGGCGTCGGGCGGCCGAAGGTCCCCGTCGCGCCCACCAAGGTCGCACGGGGCGTGACCGTCTTCGACCTCGACGGTACCATCCTGGACGATCTCGGGCTCATCAGCGCGGTCGCGAGCGAGGTGATGTTCCAAGCGTTCGGAACCCCGCCGGAAGAGGGGCGGATCCACTATCTCGCGACGACCGGCATGCCCT
>JASHPY010000037.1 GCA_030037855.1 Thermoplasmata archaeon
TTCAGGAACGCGATGACGCTCCCCGCGATCGACACCGAGCCGATGACCGCGCCCGCGACGCTGAGGCCGGCGTCCGCCGGGTTCGAGAGCGACGAGAGCAGCACGACGGCCGCGATCGCCGCGGCGGCGCCGCCGCCCATCCCGTTGAAGACGGCGACCATCTGGGGCATCGCCGTCATCTGAACGACGCGCGCCCAGTAGTAGCCGATCCCGCCGCCGACGATCACGCCGACCGCGATCAGCAGGAAGTTCGAGAGCCCCGGGCTGAAGAAGATCGCGACCACGACCGCGAGCATCGCGACCCCGGCGAACAGGATCCCGCGCCGCGCGGTCTCGGGCGAGCTCATCGACTTCAGGCCGAGGATGAAGACGAGCACCGCGGCGACGTACACCGCGTCGATCGCGGTCCCGACCCACGCGGTCACGGTTTCGCCTCCTTGCGCTTCGAGCGGTCGAACATCGCGAGGATCCGCTCGGTGACCGCGTAGCCGCCCGTGACGTTCATCGCGCCCATGACCACCGCGACGAACCCGATCGCCTCTTCGAGCGGTGTCGTGGCGATCCCGAGCGCGACGATCGCGCCGACGAGCACGATCCCGTGAATGAAGTTCGAGCCGCTCATCAGCGGCGTGTGGAGCAGCACCGGCACGCGGCCGATGACCTCGTAGCCGGTGAACGCGGCGAGGATCGCGATGAACAGCGCGGTCCAGAGGTCGGCCGCCAACTACTTCGCCCCCGCGAGGAGCGCCGCGGTCGGCGCGTGAACGACCGCCCCGTTCGACGTGAGGAGGCTCGCCACGAGGATCTCGTCCGCGAAGGGCGTGACGAGCGCGCCCGACTTATCGAGCAGAAGCGAGAGGAACGACTCGAGGTTCTTCGAGTACATCAGGCTCGCATGGAACGGGATCTCGCCGGGGAGATTGAGCGGGCCGAGGATCCGGACGCCCCCCGAGTCGACGAGCTCGCCCGGCTTCGTGAGCTCGCAGTTCCCGCCGGTCTCGGCGGCGAGGTCGACGATCACGGCGCCCGTCCGCATGCGGCCGACCATCTCCTGGCGGACGAGGAGCGGAGCGCGTCGGCCCGGGATGTTCGCGGTCGTGATCACGACGTCCGCGTCGCCGACCGCTTTGGCGAGCATCTCCTGTTCCTGCTGCTTCTCGGCGTCGGTCAGCTCGCGGGCGTACCCCCCCGAGCCCTCGGCGTTGATCTGGAGCTCGAGGAACTTCGCGCCCAGGCTGCGGACCTGCTCCCCCGCCGCGCGGCGCACGTCGTACGCCTCGACCAGCGCACCGAGCCGCTTCGACGTCGCGATCGCCATCAGGCCGGCGACACCGGCCCCGAGCACGAGCACCTTCGACGGACGGATCGTCCCGGCCGCGGTCGTCAGCATCGGGAGGAACTTCGGGCAGAGCTCCGCGCCGGCGAGCGCGGCACGGTACCCGGCGACCGTCGCCTGCGACGAGAGCACGTCCATGCTCTGAGCCCGCGTGATGCGCGGGATCAGCTCGAGGGCGAACGACGTGAGCTTGCCGTCGCGCATCTTCGCGACGCGGTCGAGGTTCCGGCTCGCGTTCATCAGTCCGACCACGATCGTCCCCTCGGCCATCGCCCCGGCCTCCTCGACCGTCGGCGGCTGGACCTTGAGGACGAGTTGCGCGCTCGCGAGGAGCTTCGTCTTGTCCCGCACGATCTCCGCGCCCGCCCCCTCGTAGAGGGAATCTGGGTAACGGGCCGAGACCCCGGCCCCGGTCTCGACCCCGACCGAGACGCCCGACTTCACGAGGTGCTGCACGACCTCGGGCACGAGCGCGACCCGCGTCTCGCCGGGCGCGACCTCTTTCGGCACGACGAGCCGGACCGCCATTCGAATCCGCTCGGTCGAATCGGCCGAGATTATACGGTTGATGCTACCGTTCCGCGCCCGGGCGCCTCCGGCGCGCGCGGCGAAGGCTCATCTCCCCCGGCCGGGTCGGACGACCGATGCCCCGGGCGCGCGCACGGACCGGCGCCGCCCCGTGGGCCGACCGGATCGTTCGCGGCGACGCGCGCGAGGTCCTCGAGGCGCTCCCGGCCGAGAGCGTGCATCTCGCGGTGACCTCGCCGCCCTACAATCTCAAGGTCCCGTACCGGGGGTACTCGGACGACCTCTCGCCCGAGGAGTACCTGCGCTGGCTCCGCGGGGTCTGGCGCGCGCTCGAGCGGGTCCTCGTCCCCGGCGGCCGGTTCGTGCTCAACGTCGCTCCGACGTCGATCAAGAACTTCCGACCGATCCACCACGACCTCTCGCGCGACCTCCGCGAGCTCGGGTACATCATGCGGACGGAGATCATCTGGTACAAGCAGACGATGGGCCGCCGCACCGCGTGGGGATCGTGGCGGAGCCCGTCGAACCCTCACATCATCCCGTCGTGGGAGTACGTCCTCGTCTTCTCGAAGGGTCAGTGGAACCTCCCGGGGAACCCGGGCGCGGTCGACATCACCGCCCGGGAGTTCGAGGCGTTCTCGGACGGGTTCTGGAAGATCCCGCCGGAGCGCGTCCGTAAGGGCCACCCGGCGCCGTTCCCCGAGGAGCTGATCGAGCGCCTCGTGAAGTTCTACAGCTACCGCGAGAACGTCGTCCTGGACATGTTCGGGGGGACGGGCACGGTCGCGGCGGTCGCCCGCCGGCTCGGGCGACACTACCTGCACATCGACTCCTCCGACGAGTACTGCCGCCTCGCCGCGGCGCGCGTGCGGGCCGCGCGCCCGCCGGCGGCGACCTTCATCCCGGCCCCGCCCCGGGGCTCGGCGTTCGCGCTCGCCGACGCGTCCCGCCGGCGCTAGCGACGGCGCTCGGGGACGCGCGTCCGGGCGACCTCGCGCCCGAGACCCGGCCACAGGACGTAGGCGAGCGCGTAGAGCGTCGCGGCCCAGACGTCGAGGGTCCGCCGGGCCTGCGCGGGATGGTCGCCGAGGAAGCGGAGGTAGTCGAGCGTGAGCGCGCCGACCTGCCGACGGGGGGCGCCCGACCGCACGTCGGTGACGATCGTCGTCGCCCGGAACACGCGGTCGTAGTGCTCGGACTGGCTCCAGAGCCACCGGGCGAAGTCGTCGCGTCCGAACCGGGCCGTGAGGGTCGCGAGCGCGGCTTGCGCCTCGGTCGCGCGTCGCAGCCAGCCGACCGCGTGCGTCACGTTCTCGCGGTGGTAGCGGTAGCGCGTAAGACGGCGGTCGTCGAGGTACATCCCGTACGGAGAGACGATCCCAGCGACCAGGAGCGCGAGGTCGGGGAGCTCGGTCGCCTCGAACGCGTCGCCGATCGGCCCGTCGAGGAGC
>JASHPY010000038.1 GCA_030037855.1 Thermoplasmata archaeon
CTCCTCGCGTCGAACGTCACGAGCTCCGAAACGTTCAACTTGAGTCGCGCGGCCTCCGATTCGATTGAGGTCGAGTTCGAGTTCGGGACCGGCGGCGATTACGCGATCGGCTTCTCGCTGACACCGCCGACCGCCCACGTCGCGGTCCGGAGCCTCGTCATCGGCATCGAGATCACTTGAGCCGGTCGTACGCCGGCGCGAAGAGACCCGCACGATCCCGACCCGTCCCGGTCCCCCGCGAAGAGGTTAAGGGAGGTGAGCTCCGTGCCGCCGCGCCGAGGTGGCAGAATGGCAATGCGGCGGACCGCAAGTCCGCTTTCTGGGGGTTCAATTCCTTCCCTCGGCTTCCGCTCTCTCGCCCCGCCCCGCGTCGGCGCCATCTGACCCCCCGTGCGTTGCGCACCGAGGGGTCGGGTCCGACCCGTGCTAGCCGCCCGCGGCCTTTCGGAACGCGAGTTGCCGTTGGCGCGCGGCGAGGCGGAAGTACGCGCGTCGAGCGCCGAGCGGCGAGACTCGGGCGAGGAAGTGGAGCGGGATCAGATAGAGCGGCGCGAGGCTCTGCTGCTCGAGGCTCCCGATCAGGAATCGGACGAAGTCCGGGACCTTCGGTCGCCAGTCGACGGGATCGGCGAACAGGCTTCGGTGGAACCGGACGTACTCGAGGTCGTCCGCCACGAGCGGCGCGAGCGTCGTACCGACGGCCAGTCGCCCGATGAGCTCGAGCGCGGCGATGTTGAGGGAGTCGAGCTCCGCGATCGGTCCGACCGAGTCGGGCGTGTAGTGGAGGATGTTCGTCCAGCTGTCGTGGTATCGGTACTGGGTCAGGGCCACGGGGTCGACGAGGACGCCTCGACCCGAGACCAGCGCGCAGCCGAGCATCATCGCATCCGACCACTCGGCCTCGCGGGGCTCGAAGGACGGAAGGAACGGGTCGAGCCAGTCGCGTCGTACGCTGACCGAACTCGTGTTGAAACCGAGTCGCAGCGCGTTCGGGGGAAGGGCGCGTCGTCGCCCATCCCCCGCGGGGAGCAGCAGGCGGCGCTCCGGTTGGGGGAACGGCGTGCGGTCGTAGGGCCGGAGGTCGTTGTCGACCACCTGGAAACCGTTGTGGAAGTAGCCGAGCGTCGGGTCGGCGGAAAACTCGCGATCGACGACCGCGAGCTTCTCGCGAAGGAAAATGTCGTCGTCGTCCAGGAAGCAGAGAATCTCGCCCCGCGCCTCCTCGAGAACGGTCCGCATGGTCCTCGGTCGCGCCGTGGGGTCGGAGGTGAGGATGCGCACTCCGTTCTCGCTCAGGTACCGCTCAAGGTCCGGCTCCTCGAAGTTCTTGAACGCGAGGATTTCGTATCGCTCGCGCGGCAGGGTCTGGTCGAGCGCGGACGCGACCGCCGCCCGGAGGTACTCGCGGCGATTGAAGGCTAGGATGATGACGCTGAGCCGAACCGATCCGGCCATCGCTCCCTCCTAGGCAGAGCACTGCCCCTTCCTCAATATGATGGCGGCGGGGACGCTCGTCACGATATGGGTGCCTCTCGCACCCGCGCCGGACCGACCGTTTATCGCGTGCCGACCCGTAGCTTGATGAAGTCCGCCGCGGGTGCACCGCCCGAGGGGACGGGTCCCTTCGCGACATCGGAGGCGGTCACGGAGTGAGCGAGGGGTCGGACGACTCCGGTGCCGTCCCGCGCGGGGGCGTCTCGTGGGTCTACGCGAGCACCGTGGCGCTCACGCTGGCGGGTGCCGTGTTCTACCTCTACCTCGCCCGCGCCGTACCGCTCGACGAACTCGGTGCGATCGTCATCCTGCAGTCGTTCGCGTTCATCGTTAGCACGGCGGCATCGCTCGGTCTCAGCCGGGGCTTCCAACACTTCCTCTCCTACCACCGGGCTCGAGGCGAGTCGGCGCACACCGAAGCGTTCGTGCGGATGTCCTACATCACCACCGTCCTGCTCTTCTTGGTCGCGGCCGCGATCGCGATCGGGCTGTCCGGCACGCTGAGCTCCCTCCTCTTCCACTCGGGTCGCTATGCGTCGACGATCGAACTCCTCAGCGTCTTCTCCGGTCTCCTCGTCTCGGGGATGATCCTGTCCGGTGTACTGCTCGGACTTCAACGATACGTGGCCTATTCGGCGGTCTCCATCCTCGGAGCGATCGCGCTCTACGGCACCCCGGTCGTCTTTTTCCTGATCCGGCCCGGGGTCGAGTCGATCGTGCTCGGTTGGATCGCCGGGGCGGCGATCCAGACGGTCGCGACGGTCGCGATGATCGAGCGCGCGACCGCGGGGAGCCGCGGATCGCCCCCCGCGGCGGGGTTCGAACTGGGTTCGCTGTACTCGCCGCTGTTCACGTATTCGATCCCGATCCTGGTCTCGGTCCTGATCACGACCTGCACCTACTACATCGACCGACTCATCCTCGCCTCGATCGCGAATCTTCCCTCGGTCGGGATCTACAACTACGTCATCCTGTTCGCGAGCGCGAGCCTGTTCGTGGTCACGCCGTTCCAAACGATCCTGATCTCCCGGATCTCGGCGCAGTACGGTCGGAACGACGCCCGCGGCATCCGCTCGATCGTCCGCACCTCGAGCACCCTGATCGTCCTCGCCTTCGTTCCGCTCGCGCTCGGGCTCGCCGCCCTCGGTCCGGTCCTCCTACGCTACGTCGTCGGCCCGCAGTTCGCGACCGGCGCGCTCTCGATGGCGGTGCTCCTGAGCATCAGCGCGGCGTTCGTTCCGTTCGCGATTATGGTCAGCCTCGCGTCCGCGACTCGTCGGACCACCGCCGTCATGCTCTCATCGTCCTGCGCCCTCATCGCCAACGCCGCCCTCTCGGTCGCCCTCGTCCCGCATTTGGGGATGCTCGGAGCGGCGCTCGGCAACTCGGCGATGTTCTGGGCCCCGTTCGGCGTGCTCTACCTCGTATTCCGGGGCACGGGGCTGGTCGACCTCGACGTGCGGTCGATCGCCGGGATATGGGCAGCGTCGATCGTGATGGCGGCGACGGTCGGGATCCCCCTCCTCCTGCTCGGGTACGGCCTGATCTTCGTCCCGGTGTTCGTCGTAATCGGGGTCCTGCTCTTTCTCGTGCTCCTCCGCGCGTTGCGGGCGCTCCCCGGCGAGGCGATCGACGAGCTCCTTCACCACCTGCCCGGCTGGGCGTCGCCGATCCGACCCCTCATCCGCTGGGTCGGCGACACCGACCGACGCCCTCGCGAGCCGCCGCCCCCGCTCGTTGCGTCCGGGACTCCCGAACAGCGCTAGTGCGAGCCTCGCTCGCGTGCCGGGCGGTCGGGGACTCTCGGGGTCGTCAGCGTATTCCGTGGCGGAACGGGCCGCGCTGCATCAACACCGACTCGAACAGCTTCGGGTATCGTCGGACGAGGTCGGTCGCGAATCGGAACAGCACGCCTTCGAGGTACTCCTCCCCCGGTACGACCGCGCCCCCCCACTTCAGCTTGAACCGCCGGATTCCCTCGAGCGCGCTCCCCGCCGGCGGGAGCCCCAGAAAGTCGAACGACGTCGCGCCTTGCGC
>JASHPY010000039.1 GCA_030037855.1 Thermoplasmata archaeon
GCCGCGACGGGTCCTTCGAGGCTCAGCGAGAGCCGGTCCGGCCAGGCGTGGGAGATGACGAGTCCCTCGGACTCGAAGTACTGCTCCGCGGCGAGATACTGCGACGGAGAAAGGCCGAACTCGTCGGCGATCGCCGAGGTCGACATCGGGGCCGTGCCCGGGCTCGGGGGCTCGAAGAACGCGGAGGTCGTCGGGGCGAACGTAAGCTCGAGCTCTTCGGCCCCGCCCGCCGTGACCGGGTCGCTGACCTCGCTGAGGAGCGAGGCGGAGTATCCCGCACGGGTCGCAAAGCTCGCCGGGTCCACCGAAGCGACCGCGGCACTCACCGCGAGCGGGGCGCCGACACGCCCGCTTCCGGTCGACCCGGCGGCGGCTCCGGGCAGCGCCATCGCGAGCGCGACCACGAGGCACAGTACCGCCGCGGGAGCCACCGAGCGATGGCTTCGCGGCCATCCACGGCGCGGCCGCATGCCCACTTTAGGCCGGCTCACCACGGAAATACTCTCCGCTGGGGCCCGGGCGCGGTCAGGTGCGGATCGGTTTCGTGTAGCCGACCGGAAGGTGGAACGTCGCCTCGCCCCCGAACGGTTCCGGGCGCGCGGTCGCGCTCTCCCCCCGCTTCGCCGAGAGATACGCATCGATCGCTTCGGCCGCCTCCGTCGCGGACCCCATGGCGTAGACGACCGAGCGCCCGCCGGCCGAGAAGATGCCGGGAACACCGGTCGCGAACCCCGTCCCCTTGCCCTCGGGCCACCCCTGGCTCGTGATCTTGAGGTCGAGCTCGGGACCGAAACCCCGGAGGTCCGCCTTCTGGCCCACGGCGACGACCACGGTGTCGCAGGCGATCGTCTCCTCGGAGCCGTCCACGAGCACGGGGCTCCGTCGGCCGCCGGCGTCCGGGGGTCCGAGCGCTACGGATTGAACGACCAGCCCCGCGACGTGCCCGTCCCCGACGATCCGCACCGGCGCCTTCTGGAAGAGGAAACGGATCCCTTCGTGCTCGGCGCCGAGGACCTCCTCGGAGTCAGCGGGCATCTCCTCCCGGCCCCGCCGGTACACGAGCGTGACGTGCCCTCCGTTCGACTTCCGCAGCGCGCTGCGGACCGAGTCCATCGCGACGTCCCCGCCGCCGACCACGACGATCTCCCGACCGACCGAGATCGGGCGGTCGTGGTTGACCTCCTTCAGGAAGTGGAGGGCCGGGATCACGCCCTCCTTCTCCTCGCCCGGGACGCCGAGAGTGCGGTGGGTCGAGGTGCCGATCGACAGGAACACCGCCGCGTAGCCGTCGCTGAGGAGCTGCTCGACCGGGAGGTCCCGTCCGACCTTCGTCTCCTTCACGAACGTCACGTCCAGGTCCCGGAACCGGGCCCGGTCGGTCTCGACGTCCGCGTCGGTCATCCGGTACGCGGGGATCGTCTGCATCAGGCCCCCGAAACGGCCCTCCTCCTCGTACACCGTGACCGAGTACCCTCGAACGCCGAGCTCCCAAGCCGCCATGAGGCCGGCCGGACCCGCTCCGACCACCGCGACGCGTTGGCCCTTCGGCTTGGCGGGTACGTAGACCAGGTCGCTGCTCCCGAACTCGAGCGCGACCCGCTTCAAGTGGCGGATCGCGATGGGGATTCCCTTCTTCTTGACGACGCAGGCGTCCTCGCAGTAGCGATAGCAGACCTTGCACAGGCAGGTCGAGAGCGGGTTCTCCCGCAGCGTGACCCGGGCGGCGCCGTCGAAGTCCTCGGCCGCGATCAGACGGATGTACTCGCGCGCGTCGTTCGAGATCGGGCACGCCTCCACGCACCACGGCCGGCGGCACTGGATGCACCGTTTCGCTTCGAGGATCGCGTCCTCTTTCGAGTACGCATGGAGGATCTCGCGGAAGTCGGTCGTCCGCTCGGCGACCGGCTCTTCGACGATCGGCACCCGGACCGGGTTCAGCTTCGGCGGGGTCTTGGGCGCCGGAGGGGGTTCCGGCGACATGGCTCGACGAAACGAGCCCGCCGGGTTCTATGAGCCTTGCTGGCGGGCCGGGCGGAGT
Source organism: Thermoplasmata archaeon (assembly GCA_030037855.1). Classification (GTDB taxonomy): domain Archaea; phylum Thermoplasmatota; class Thermoplasmata; order Lutacidiplasmatales; family UBA184; genus Lutacidiplasma. The sequence goes on from JASHPY010000039.1 coordinate 2,039, forward strand.
TCGGGCGCGGGGCGTCCCGCGCGCTGGCACCCAAAGCTATAGGGCGGGCCCGGGTCCCTTCGTACGCTTCGGGAGGGGCTCGACCTTGGTCCTCGATTCGCTCGGGAAGTCGCTTCGGGGCGTCCTCCAGAAGATCGCCCGCGGCTCGGCCGTGGACGAGGCGCTCCTCGCGGAGGTCGTCCGCGACATCCAGCGCGCGCTCCTCCAGGCCGACGTCAACGTCCAGCTGACGCTCGAACTCACCCAGCGAGTGCGCCGCCGAGCGACGGAGGAAAAGCCCCCCGCGGGCGCGAGCCTCCGCGACTTCCTGATCCGGATCATCTACGAGGAGATCCGCGGGATCCTCGGCAAGGAGCGGCCGTTCGAGCTCAAACCGAAACGGATCCTGCTCGCGGGGCTGTTCGGTCAGGGCAAGACGACCACCGCGGCGAAGCTCGCCCGGTACTTCCAGAAGCGCGGGGTCCGAGTCGGGCTGGTGGCCGCCGACGTGCACCGACCGGCGGCGATCGACCAGCTCGAGCAGCTCGCGAAGAAGGTCGGGTCCGAGTTCTACGCGAACCGCTCGGAACGGAGCGCCGAGGTGATCGTGCGGGAGGCGCTCGCGAAGTTCCCGCCCCATCTCGCGATCATCGTCGACACGGCCGGCCGGAGCGGGATCGACGGCGAGCTGATCGCGGAGCTGAAACGGCTCCGCGCCGCGTTCGAGCCGGAGGAGACGCTCCTCGTTCTCGACGCGGCGATGGGCCAGAGCGCCGGCCGGAGCGCGGAAGCGTTCCACCAGGCGGTGGGACTCACCGGCGTGGTCCTGACGAAGCTCGACGGCTCGGCGAAGGGTGGCGGCGCGCTCTCCGCGGTCGCGGTGAGCGGAGCGCCGATCCTCTTCATCGGGACCGGAGAGCACCTCGACGAGATCGAGCGGTTCGACCCGACCCGGTTCGTCTCGCGCCTCCTCGGGATGGGGGACATCCAGACGCTCCTCGAACGGTTCGAGGAACTGACGAACAAGGAGGCAGCCGAAGCCGCCGCCAAGAACCTGATCGGGGGGCGGTTCACGCTCCGCGACATGCGCACGCAGCTCGCGTCGATCGGGGAGATGGGGCCGTTCTCGAAGCTGATGTCGATGGTGCCCGGTCTCGGCGCGGCCAAGGTCGACGAGAAGCAGCTCGACGCGACCCAGGTGCGGCTCCAGCGGTACCGCGCGATCCTCGATTCGATGACCCACCAGGAGCTCGACGACCCGGCCGTGATCAAATCCGACCGGATCCACCGGATCGCTCGAGGGAGCGGCCAGCGGACCCAGGAGGTCCGCTCGCTCCTGAAACAGTACGAGACCACCCGGAAGGCGGCGCACGGCCTCGCCTCCAACCGCCGGCTGCGACGGCAGCTCGAAAAGCAGTTCAGCGCCGCGGAAACCCCGACCGAGTGAGGGCCGCACGCGACGATGGGGTTCGCGAGCTATCCCGAGGTCGTGGTCGGTCTCCTGCTCGTCTTCTTCGTCCCGGGCTACGCGCTCACGAAGGCGACGTTCCCCGAGTGGCGCCTCCGCGGGCGCGAGGCGTACCGGCGCCTGGTCGAGACGTTCACGCTCTCCTTCGTGATCAGCATCGTGCTGACCGTGCTCGTGGGCTACGCCCTGCTCGCGGCGGCCCCGGGCGGGTTCCAGGCCTACTGGACCGCTCCGGTGCTCGAGGCAGTGCTCGCCGGCATCGCGGCCGTCGGGTTCGCGGTCGGCTGGTTCCGGGGCGCCTACCGCCGGGAGCCTCCCCCCGCGCCGCCGGTCGACGCGGGCGAGGAGCGAGACCCCTGGGAGATCTCACGGGAGCTCGAGCGCATCGGACGGGAAGAGCGGCGGCTCGCCCATGAGCTCCGGACCCATGCGAACGACCCCGCGGAGTCCGCGCGACTTCGCGAGCGGGCAACCCGACTTCAGGAAGAACGCGCCGAGCTCCAAGCGCACCGGGAGGCGGAGTATGCCACGTAGGCCGCCCGCCCCGGGCGAGTACAAGGTGGTCCTCATCCTCCGGGCCGAGCTACGGCTGACCGCCGGAAAGGCGGCGGTCCAGGCAGCCCATGCGGCCGTGATGCTCGCCCTCGCGGCCGAGCATCGGGACCGGGTCGCCTTCGACCGATGGGTCTCGGCCGGCCAGAAGAAGATCGCTCTGGTCGTTCCTACCCTGGACGACCTCGAGGGAGTCGAGCGGGCCGCCCGGGCGCGCAAGATCCCGACGGTCTGGGTCGAGGACGCGGGCCTGACCGAGGTCCCACCGGGCACCCGGACCTGCCTCGGCCTGGGACCCGCCCCCGCGTCGGAGATCGACGCGATCACCGGCGAGCTCTCGCTCCTCTGAGACCGATCGGCGAGTCCCCTTGCCGGCCCACGCCCGCGTAGACCGGAGAAGAAAGGGAAGGAAAGGGTTCGCCCGAACTACCCTCGCCCGACCTAGGTCGAGGGCGGAGTCTGACCTTCGTTAGACTCCGTGGTCGTCGGCGTGGTGGACGTCGCTTCCCAGGACTGGGGCGGAGCCGCCGCGGGAGGCTTCCGGCCGCGCCAGTAGAGCGCGAGGGCCAGGAAGATCACGGTCAGCACCACGAACAGCCCGATCAGCGCGTACGCCAGCGTGCCCAGGAAGTTCTGGTTCGTCGTCGACACCGAGACCGGGGAGAAGGTGATCGAGACCGGGACGTTGTTCCCGTTCACCGTCGCGTGGCCCGCGTTCGGTGTCGCGCTCTGGCCACTCGGCGCGCCGATCCCGTACGCCCAGCTACCGTTGGTCGCCTGGAAGGAGACCGACGAGGCCGTCGTCGTCACCGGGGCCTGCGTCCCGAAGTACACCGTCCACGACGCGCCCGTCGGGAGTCCTGTCTCGGTGAACGTCACCGTGTACTCCGTCGGGATCGGGCCGAAGATGATGACCTGGGTCTGAGGCGCAGCCGCCACCGTCACGTTCCCCGAACCGGGCGTCGCGAGGTAGTCGGTGATAGGGGGCACCGAGAACGCGAACGTCCCGTTCGGCAGCGGTACGACGATGTAGTACGTGCTGCCGGTCCAAGCCGTGCCGGCGACGGTGACTCCCCACGAGGCGCCCGCCGCGAGCCCGCCCTCGAAGAAGGTCACGTCGTACGTGTACTGCACGAACTTGATCTTCGTCGGGGTTGTGGTCCCGTTGACCAGGATCGTTCCCGAGAGCGTCGTCGCGATCCAGCCGCCGATCGTGGAGACCGTCCAGTTGTAGGTCCCGTTCGGCATCTCGAACGTCAGCGACGTCGTCAGGCTCTGGATGCCGAAGCCGTTCACGGTCACGTTCCACGCGGAGCCGGTCGGTAGACCGCTCTCGTCGAACGTCATCGCGAAGGCGTTCTGCGGCGCCGTGAGCGGCACCGAGACCACGGTCGCGGCCGCCAGCACGGCGACCTGACCCGCGGACGCGGGCGGCACGACACCGGACGGCACCGTCAGCGTGAACCCGTACGTCCCGTTCTCCTCGTAGAACGTGATGTTCGCTGCGGTGGACGTCAACGTGAAGTTCGCGAGGTCGACCGACCACGAGTCGCTGGTCGGCAGGCCGGTCGAGGCGAACGTCACCGCGTACGTCGTCAGGATCACACCGGTGTAGACGATGCTCACCGTCGCGGGCGTCGCGCCGTCGGTGACGACGTCACCGGGCCCGGTGTTCGTGTAGCCGATCACCGTGCTCGGCGTGTAGTTCCAGCCCGGCGTCGCGTTCGCGGGTAACGCGAACGTGATCACCGGCTGGTTGCTGCTCAACGCACCGACGTTCGCAACGACCACGGACCACGTAGTGTTGGACACCAACCCCGCTTCCTCGAAGTTCACGGCGGCCGTCGTGCCGACGAACGCTACGAACTTCACGATCTGCGTGACGTTCGCCCCGCTGACGATCGCGGTTCCCGACGCGGGAGTCGCACCGTACCCGGTCACGAAGCCGATGCTGTACGGGTACGAGCCGTTCGCGAGCCCCGAGAAGTTGAGGTACACCGTGCTACCGGTTCCCGGCGCGCTCAGTGTGGACCCGTCGAGGCTCGCCGAGAACGTCGTGCCGGTCGGGAGCGTGCTCTCGCTCAGGCTGACGTTGAACACGTTGGTCGCGTAGACCCACGTGTACCACGTCTGGACGCCACCACCACCCACGGAGGGGTTCAGGTTGATGCCGGACGGAGAGATCCACGTGCCGTAGGTGAACGTCGCGACCGTGGTGTAGTCGTACACCTCGAACGCCAGCTCGTTCCCGATGTGCTCGATCAGGTTGAACTCGAGGATACGGTACGTGTTGTTCGTCTCGTGGGCGGCGAGCGCCTCCCATGCGACGAGCGTCGAGTACGCGATCCCCTGGCACTCGCTCGGGATCCCGAGCGGGCTGACGTCGGGCTCGTAGTTCGCCCAGTAGACGAGGTCCTGCCACGAGTTCGAGTCGTGGCCGCAGGCCGACACGTCATTGTACTGGGCCTCCGCGAACGTCGAGTACAGTCCCTGGGCGAACGAGAACGTCCCGTTCGGCAGCCAGAACGGCACCATGTAGTCCGTCGGGTCGTTGTAGTCAGGCACCCAGCCCCAGTTGTAGACCGGCAGGCTTCCCTGCCCGTTGCCGAGCGAGACCTGCGTGTAGAGCTCCGAGCCGGTGATGTCGAAGTAGTACATCTGGATCGCACCGCCGGTCAATGCCTTGACCGACGCGATCCAGGCCTCCATCGACGCATCGAGAGACGGCGCACCGACCCAGCCCTGGATGGCGAACGTGCACGGGCTGGACGGCGTACACGCCGCCAGCTCGGAATCGTACCAGGGACTCGACGGGTTGGTGATGTTCTGCCACCACGATGCCGCGCCGCCCACGACCGCCGGGTTCGTCTGGGGGTTCCCGACGGCGTCGGAGCAGGACGGTAGACCGCCGCACCCGGGCCACGAAATGTTCGTGGGGTAGTAGGTCGTCTGGCCAGGCGGGATCGCCCCGCCGTAGTTCTCACCGTACGCCACCCCGTCGACCGACAGGATCGTGCTCTGGACCGTCGCGTAGGGGTACGCGTGGACCAGGAACTGCCGGAGTCCGAGGTTCGCGAGGAAGTCCCCGGGCACGTTGGTCGCGCCGGGTCCGTTCGGGTCGACGAGGCCCTCGTTCGTCGTGTTGAAGGTCAACTCGAACATCATGTTCCAGTTGTTCCCCGTGGTGACGTTGGTCATGAGACCGTACGTTCCGCTGTGGACGAGGTCGAGGACGGTCGACGTGTGGGCCTGGTCGTAGCCAAAGCCATCGGCCTGCCCGGCGATCGCCTGCTGCAGGCCCTCCGTGTCGTCATTGTCCCAGTAGACGATCACGTTCTTGACGTAGTCTCCCGGGGCCGGTAGGCAGTTCGGCTGGCCGACACAGCCCGCCGGCTGGTTGTAGGCCGGGTTCGCGGCGAGCGTGTAGCCACCGCTCCCGTAGAGTCCGGTCGCGGTGACCGAGACCGCGTAGTAGGGTCCCGAGCCGACCATGGTGTACTGGACCTGGGGTTGCGGAGAGCTCGGGTTGCTCACCGCGAGCTCCTGGACCGCGTCCCACAGGGTCGGCGAAGCGGTCGAGACGAAGTTCTTGTACGCCGACTGGGTCGAACTGGTCGCGTTCCCGGGGAGCAGGCAGGGCCCGTCGCCCTTCGCGGCGGTCGTTCCCGGGAAGCCCGGAAGGCCCGCGCCGAGGGCGGTGAACACGCCACAAGGCTCGATGCTGCCGCCCAGCGGGTCAGAGACCAGCTCGAGGAAGTACGGCCACGCCTCGCCGGAAGCGCCGACGTCGAAGGTGACGCAACCGTTCGTTGGCAACGAGCTCGCCGGGCAGTACGCCGAGTCGTTGACCAGAATCGAGCTGAGCACGTTGCCGGGCGTGTTGTTGTACGGGGTGTGGATCCCGCCGTCCCAGGTCGTTGAGACAGTGGGAAGGAGGTACTGCGCCTGGATCCAGCCGTTGTTGTATCCCACGGCCGGCAGGTTCGCGAACTGCAGCGTTCGAGCGAACGAGAACAGGACGTCCGACGGGTAGACGTTCCAGCTCACCTTGGTCGCCGGGTCGTAGAACATCGCGCCCGCGGAGATCTCGAAGGTGTAGTACTGCGGCTGGTGCGTCGTCGCGTTGTCGAAGACGAGGCTCTCGCCCGTTTGGGCCGAGCACTCCACCGAGCCGGGGACGCAGGTCGCGATCTCGGGCACCCACTGGTCGGGCGTCGGGCCCGTGTCGGTGCCGTTGAAGGAGATCAGGGTCTCGTAGACGTTGCTGATCGGTTCGTCGTCCACGGTGTAGTACGCAACGGCGGGGTCGACCGTCGGAGCTCCACCAGGAGCGACTTCGTAAATTTCCAAAGTTCCAGGATGGGGACCCGCGCCCGAGGAGGCGGGGGTCGAAGACGTGGTCGTCGTGACGTCAGTCGCGGGAGTCGCCGATGACGTGCTCGCCGCCGGAGTCGCTGCCGCCGTGGGCGAGGTGCTCGCTCCCGCGGCATTGGCCACCGGCGAATTTCCGAGCGGAGCGAGGGCGCTGAGCCCGAAGATCGCGACCACCAATATCGCCAATAGCATCACAAACCGACCAACGCCGTTGCCTTTCATTCTCGAAACCCCTTTTCGTGAGGGTCCGCGGACCCTGAGGGCACCCCAGCTTGACGCCTGATATATACCTTACATCGAGCGATGGCCGCCGATGCGCATCACGAGACTCCTCGAGACTCGGAGTCGGCGGGACACGGCGCCATCGGGTCCGTGCTTCCGCGCAACTGAACATCGCGTTCTCGCTGTCGCCGCCGGTTCGATATCCCCGATCTCCGGCACGTTTGCTCGGCCCGGACCCGTGGGTCACGACCCTACCCTCCGCTCTCCTCGCGCCTCGCTGTTGACCGGCTGACACCGGAATTCGATCCGGATCCGACCACGGCCGCACGCAGACTCAGGGAGCGCAGGGCGCCTCGCACCGTGCGAGCGGATGGCTGCCCGCCTCGGGAAGCTCAACCGCCGACGGCAAGCCTTCTGGGTTTAAGTACCGGCGGAAAGTCATGGTCTCCGAACGACCATGCGGATGTGGATTTACATCGTCCGCAGAGCGCTCCTGCTGATCCCGGTCATCATCGGGGTCATGACGATCACCTTCGCGCTCATCAGCTCGCTTCCGGTGGTCGACCAGCTCACGGCCCACTTCGGGGCTCCCAACCCCCACGATCCTTGGCTCTGGAACCCCCGGCTCGAGCCCGGTCAAGGAAACTGCCCTCCCGCGCCCAACACCCAGACCTGCCCCAACCAGTTTTACAACAACGGCATCAAGGAATTAGGCCTCAACCAACCGATCCCCGTTCAATGGGGCGTCTACATCTACCATAGTCTCACGTTCCAGTGGGGGACCGTCGACAACCACAGCAACGTCGCGGACGTGATCCCGGCGCTCAAGGGCCTCCAGGTCACGACGGTCCTGTCGTGGTACTTGCCTTACACGCTCGAGCTCGCGGCGCTCTCCCTGTTCCTGATCCTGCTGATCGCCATCCCCCTCGGTAACCTCTCCGCGGTGAACCGCAACCGCCCGGTAGACCAGGCGGCCCGAGTGATGTCGTTCTCGGGCTTCGCGATGCCCTCGTTCCTCCTCGCGTCGTTCTTACTGATGGGCTTAGTGATCGCCCTCGGCGCGAGTACCGGTTCGTACTTCGCGACGACGCCTTGGTGCCCGCAGGGCGGGGCGATCTACGACGAATTCACGGGCTCGTGGCCTCCCTCGCTCTGTTTCAACGCCCTCGGCACGTTACCCGCCTGGATGGGAAACGGGATCCACACTTCACCCACCGGGTTCCCGACCGTCGACGCGCTCGTCAACGGCCAGGTCTGGCTCGCGGTCGACACGCTGATCCGGATGGTCCTCCCCGCCATCACCATCGCGTTCGGCACGATCGCGGTGCTGCTGCGGTTTGTCCGGAACAGCATGCTGGAAGTGATGAACCTCGACTTCGTCCGGACCGCCCGCGCCGAGGGCATCCCGGCGAAGACCGTCGTCCGACGTCACGCGGGCCGTAACTCATTGAACGTGACCATCACGATCCTCGGGTTGACGTTCGCGTTCTTCATCGGAGGTTTCCCCGTCATCGAGTACGTCTTCCGGCTGAACGGCATCGGACTGATCCTGGCGTACTCGATCGAGCAGCTCTCCGGTCCGATCGACTACGGGCTCATCTTCGGTACCACCTTACTGTTCACGTTCATCATCGTGATCGCGAACATCGTCGTGGACGTGCTCTACGCGTACCTGGACCCCCGGGTCCGGCTGGGCTAAGCGATGAGCTCCGCCACGACACCGGAGGGCATCGTCGCGCCGACGGGGCGACGGCCGAACCCGCGGATCGCGCAGTGGAAACGGACGTGGTACTTCCTCCGGGGGAACACGCTCGCGCTGATCGGGCTCGGGATCATCATCTTCATCGTCGCGGTCGCGGTCTTCGGCGGCTTCCAGAACCTCTCCTGGCAGGCGATGACCGAGTACTGCGGCACGAACCAGGCCGGCGGAGGTCCGTCGACCTGCTCGCTCGGCTTCCCCTCGATCTGCACCTACCCGGCGGGGTCGGCCCCGCCCGGGCCGGGATGCTACCAGACGCCGGCCAACTTCCCGTCCGTCATCGCGCCTACTTGGACCAACCATCCGCTCTCGTCGGGTCCCCTACCGTTCGGCGCGTTGACGGAGAACCCGACCCAGCAGTACTTCTTCAACACCTACCAAGGGATGTTACGGGGGGCGGATTGGTCGCTGATCATCTCGGTGTCGATCGTCGCGACCGGCGCCCTGGTCGGCCTCATGGTCGGCGCGGTCTCGGGCTTCCTGGGCGGGGTCGTCGACGAGGCGATCATGCGGCTCGTCGACATCTTCCTGTCGATCCCGCAGATCCTGTTCGTGATCATCTTCGTGGCCGTGGTCGAGACCGTCCATCCGGACTTCGCGGGCATCGGCGTGGCGAACAGCGACGTCATCTGGTTGATCTTCGGCTTCATCATCGTTTGGTGGCCGTTCTACGCTCGGGTCGTGCGGGGCCAGGTGCTCGTCGTGCGCGAGCAGAAGTACGTCGAGGCGGCGCAGGCGAGCGGGGCCGGGCGCGGGCGGATCATCACACGGCACATTGTGCCGAACAGCGTCTACCCGGTGTTCATCCAGATGTCCCTCGATGTCGGCACGATCCCCCTGTTGATCGGGGTCCTCGTGTTCCTCGGCTTCCGACTGTTCTCGAGCCCGTACTTCCCCGAGTGGGGGTCGATCACGGCCCTCTCCGTCGTCCAGTTGCAGGCGTTCCTCCAAACCTGCCAGACGGGAGCGTGCGTGATCCCTTGGTGGCAACTCCTGTTCCCCGGCTTAGCCCTGTTCCTCTACGCGATCAGCGTCAACTTCCTGTCGGACGGACTGCGCGACGCGCTCGACCCCCGGCTGCGGAGGTGAAGCGCGGACCCGATGGCGACCAGCA
>JASHPY010000040.1 GCA_030037855.1 Thermoplasmata archaeon
TAGGCCATGCCCATCTCGGCCGGTAGCGGGGAGGCGGTCGGGCGGGTGGGTCCGACGACGAACCAGTCGAGGTAGAGGGTGGCGGGGAAGGCGAGGATGCCGACACCGCCGAAGGCGAGGTAGAGGAGGAACGTCTCGAGGGGGTCCTGGGTGAGGCCGAGCTGGTAGGCGCGGGCGCCGTAGTAGATGATGCCGGAGCCGGCGACGAGGGCGACGATGCCGGCGAAGTGGGTCGGAAGGCCGCGCCAGACGACGATCCCGAAGCCGACGAGGATGATCGAGAGCATGAAGAGGGGGTCGAAGAAGAACAGGTCGTAGGAGCCGAAGGCGACCGGGATCGGCCAGGTGAGCTCGCCCCAGACGGCGACGATGCCGATGGCGGCGCCGAGGAGGGCGAGGAAGGTGGCGCCGCCCTCGAGGTGGCCGATCGCGCGGACGGGGTCCTTGCGACGGTGCTCGACCCAGACGCAGAAGGCGGTGTAGAAGAGGACGACGGAGACGAGGATGAGGAGGTCGAGGATCAGGGTCAGGTCGTCCGTGAACGTCATGGTCGTCGACCTCCGGTTGGCGTGCGATCGGGGTCCTCGGCGTCGTGGAAGTCGCGTCCGTTTCGGTGGATCACGGCAGTCCTCATGGTCGTCCCTCAGACCTCCGAGCGGGAACGGGGGGTTTCTTCCGTTCGTGGAGTGCGATTGACGAAGTTGGGGGCTACGCCGAGGCTCCGGGCGCCGCGCTCGCTTCGGGACCCCGGAGGGGAAGAGTGACCCGGAATCCCGCGCCCGCCCCGGGGACGTTCCGCACGGTGATCGTCCCGCGGTGGGACTGGACGATCCCGTGGCAAATCGCGAGCCCGAGGCCCGTTCCCTGCCCCTCCGGCTTCGTCGTGAAGAACGGCTCGAAGATCCTCGGGAGCAGCTCGACCGGGATCCCGGGGCCGCTGTCCACGACCTCGATCTCGGCGGTCTCCCCTCGATGCCGCACGGTGACTCGGACGGCACCGGTGCCCTGCATCGCTTCGTAGGCGTTGTTGAGGAGGTTCGTCACGACCTGAGTGAGGGAACCCCGCTCCCCGAGGACCTCGACCGGCTCGGGAGGGTACTCCTCCTCCACGATCACGTCGGCCGACTGCTTGCCGCGCAGGAACTCCACGGCGGCCCGGACGACCTCGGTCAGGTCGAGCCGGACCGGATGCGGCTCTTCCCGCCGCGCGAAGTCGAGGAGGCCGCGGACGATGCGCGCCGCCGCTTCGATCTGCTCGGTCATCGTGTCGAGCCGAGCGAGCGTCGCCGGGTCGCTCGAGCGACGGCGCAGGCTCTCCGCGATGAGCTGGACGTTCGCGAGCGGGGTGTTGATCTCGTGCGCGACCCCCGCCGCGAGCTGCCCGATCGACGCGAGCTTGTCCGCGTGGGCCGCGCGTCGCTCCCAGCTGCGCTGCTCGGAGAGGTCGACCGCGACTCCGAGGTAGTGCGTGATCGCGCCGTGATCGTTCCGGATCGCCGTGATCGTCAGCAGCACCGGCCGCTCCCGACCCTTCCGGTCGCGGTTCAGCAGCTCGCCGGACCAGTACCCCCGGTCCGGATCGAGGAGCCCCTGCCACATCGTCTCGTACACCGCGGACGGCGTCACGCGGCTGCGGACGAGGTTCGGCTTGCGGCCGATGCACTCGGCGCGCGAGTATCCGTAGATGCGTTCGTAGGCCGGGTTCACGTCGAGCATGACCCCGCGCGCGTCCGTGAGCTGCATCGCGTTGGTGGACGAGCGGAACGCCTGGTGGAAGACGGTCGACCGCTCGAGTGCCGACACCCGATCGCTGATGTCCCGGACCACGAGGAGGGCCTGCCGGGGCCCCGCGGCGCCGGGCGGCAGCGCCTGGACGTCGACGTCCAGGTACACGCCCGGGCGGTCATTCCGGTACCGTGCCTTTACCGCCGGGAACGTGGACGACGTTCCCGCCGCGAGCGCCGCGTCGACCGCCGCTCGGATCGCGGGAGACCAGGTGCCGTCAGTCTCGGGGATGTCGTGGAAGTCCGACCCGACGAGATCCGGCGCGCGGCCGGTGGTCGCGAAGTACGCCGGGTTCGCCCACGTGATCGTCCCCGGCGCGGTGATCAGGGCCACCGCCATCGGCGCGGCCTCGAGCGCACGGACGGCGAGGTCCGGGGCGAGCGGTTCGCGCGTCACGGTTCCTCGGGCGCATCGACGCGCGGCTCATGTCGGCTTCGGCGGCGCGGGGGCGTCTCGTCAACTCGGGCTGACGAGCGGAATATGCCCTCCGCGCCGGCTCGGGGGGGTCGTGAGGTCGCGCGCCGTGGTGGTCGTCGGGGAGACCCCGAGCTTGGGACGCTCGATCGGGGACCTCCTCCTCTCCGAAGGGATCCCGTGCCGGATCGTCTCCGACCTCGACCCCCGGGAGCTGGCGTCCTGGGTCCCGGGAGAGGAGCCGGTGCTCCTCGTGGCGTGCAACGAGGCGTACTGTCGCACCGCCCGCCGGTGGGCCCGCGGCGAACTGCGCGGCGCGCGGCTCGTGGTCGTCGGCGCCCGCGACCCCGAGCTCGCGGAGGTCCGGGGCGCCCGGATCGTGCCGCTGCCGCTCGAGCGGGCTCCGCTCGTCGGCCTCCTCCGGGCGCTGATCTCGTAGCGACCCCGCCGCTCGGGAAGTATCGTCCGTCGGACCGGTCACCGGAACGCACCGCGACCGCCGCCTCACGCGAACGGGACGATCCCGCCGATCCAAGTCCCGGCGGGATCCGCTCGCCGGCCGACGGCCTCGCCGATGTTGAGCTCGACCAGTAGCGTCGGCCCGTCGCAGACCACGCGATACGGGAACCCTGCCCGCAGGAAGACGTCCCGCATGGCGACGTTCTCGGCGGCGACCACCGCCGTGAACCATCGGATGCCGGCCGCCCGCGCCCATCGCGCGAGGTCGTAGAGCAGGAGCGTGCTCGCACCCCGTCCCTGGAAGTCGTCCGCGACCAGGAACGCGACCTCGGCGCGCCCCGGGTCCCGGGGGTAGCGAACGTACTCGCCGTTCGCCACGATGCGCGGGCGCTCCTCGATCGTCTCCATCAAGAGCGAGAGCCGTCCCTCGGCGCCGGGGGGCCCGAGGATTTCCCGGGACACCGCCTCCGGACGGGCGGGGGTGGTGAACCGGAGCTCGATCGAGTCCTCCGAGATCCGCGCGACGAACGCCTCGATCCCGGCCCGGTCCCGCGGGCGGACCCGGTGAACGAAGACCGGAGTCCCGTCACGCAACTCGCCCAGGCGGTCCTCCTCGACCGCGGATTCCTCGCCGACTTCGATCTCGGGCGTCATGATCTGCACCGAAGCGAGGGGAGCGCTCGTCCATGAAGCGCGCGTCAACCGGGGTTGACGCGCCGGGCGCGCCACGATCCGGGAGGGGTCGGAGCGCCGTGAACGGGGGATCTAGAACCGGATTAGGGGCTTGATGATCCCGTCCTCTTTGCGGTCCATCATTCCGAACGCGGTCGCGATCTCGTCGAACGAGAACCGGTGCGTGGTCATCGGGGTCGGGTCCACGCGACCCCGGGCGAGGAAACCCAGCAGGCGGTCCATCCGTTCCCGGCCGCCGGGGCAGAGTCCGGTCCGGATCGTCTTGTCGTTCATCCCGACGCCCCACTCCAGCCGCGGGATGCGGACGAACTCGCCGCTCCCGTGGTACCCCACGTTCGAGATCGTTCCGCCGGGCCGCGTGGCACGCACGCAGTTCATGAACGTCTCCTCGGCGCCGAGGGCCTCGATCGCCGAGTCGACGCCGGTGCCCCCGGTCGCCTCGAGCAGGGCGCGGACCGGGTCGGTGCGCGAGAAGTCGACGACCTCGTCGGCCCCGAACCGTCGGGCGAGCGCCTGCCGGGCCGGTACGCTCTCCACCGCGAAGATCCGACCGGCACCGAGGAGCGCCGCCCCTTGGACCGCCATCAGGCCGACCGGTCCGCAACCGAAGACCGCGACGCGGCCGCCGAGAGGGATCGCCGCGTGCTCGGCGCCCATGAAGCCGGTCGACATCATGTCACAGGCGTAGACCGCCTTCTCGTCGGGTACCGAGTCCGGGATCCGCGCGAGGTTCGCGGCCGCCTGGTTCACGTGGAAGTACTCGGCGAGCGCGCCGTCCTTCGTGTTCGCGAACTTCCAACCCCCGAGCGACTGGGTGCACTGCGACGGAAAGCCGCGCTGGCAGTTGTCGCAGACGTAGCACGGAGTGATCGCGTTGACGGCGACCCGGTCTCCCTCGCGGAATCCCTCCACCGCCGAGCCGAGACGATGGACCACTCCGACCGACTCGTGGCCGAGGGTGAGACCGTGCCGATCTCCGAGCGCACCGCGCACCGTGTGCGAGTCGGACGTGCAGATCAGCGCGGCCGTCGTCTTCACGATGGCATCGTTCGGCCCCGGCTCGGGCACCGGCTTCTCCTTGACCGAGACCTCTCCGATCCGGTCCATCACGAACGCTCGCAACGCTTCCGCCCCGGGGCGGAGGACGCCGTGCGATGACATCAACGGCCCGTCAACCGGGATTGACGGTGCCGCGCTCGGTGCGTGCCCCGGCGGCCCGGTGGCACGGGTCGAGCGGTCTACCGTACGCCCCGAACACGCGTGCCGGCCCGGCCCTCGAGCGCGCGCGAGAGGGAGGGGAGGTCGGTAATGACCGCCTCGCGTCCTCCGCGGGCCACGAACTCGAGCACCGCCTCCACCTTCGGTCCCATGCTCCCCTCGCCGAACTCGCCCGCCCGAAGGTGGCGGCGCAACTCCGCCGCGGAGACGTCGCGGAGCCACCGCCGTTCCGGGCGACCGAAACCGACCGCGGCACCGGGGACGTCGGTCACGATCACGAGGAGCGCACAGTCGAGCGCGCGGGCGACGAGCGCGGCCGCCCGATCCTTGTCGATCACCGCGTCGACCCCCCGCCATCCCCCGTTCGCCTGACGAACGACCGGGACGCCGCCCCCGCCGGTCACGACGAAGACGCAGGTGCGCCCGAGGCCGAGGTCGAGGGCCGCGCGGATCGCGGGCGCCTCGAGCCAGCGGCGGGGTCGCGGGGAGGGAACGACGCGGCGCCAACCGCCGCGCGCCCGGTCCTCGCGCAGCGTCCATCCGTGGCGCGCGCGCAGTCGACGGGCCTCCGCCGCGGTGTAGAACCTCCCCACGGGCTTCGTCGGAGCTCGGAACGAGGGGTCCCGGGCATCGACCTCCGTGCGGCAGAGGACCGGCACCACGACGCGGGGCGTGCGGGCGCGCGCGAGGGCCGCGGAGAGCTCCTGGGCGACCAGGAGGCCGATCTCGCCCTCGGACTCGGCGCCCGCGACGAACATCGGCGGCGCCGGGACCTCGGGCTCCCCGAGCTCCGCCTCGCGCACGAGGTCACCGACCTGCGGACCGTTCCCGTGGGTCAGCACGAGCTCCTGCCCGGCCGCGACCGTCCGGGCGAGGCCGCGGGCCGTGCGGCGCATCCGGCGAACGGCCTCGCTCCAGGTCCCGCGCCCGCCCGCCGGCTGGATCGCGTTCCCGCCGAGGGCGACGAGGACCCGCGTCACTGGTTCTGCCCCGTCATCCCGGGACCGAGCGTCGGACCACGCAGGTCATGCAGTGGGCGCCCCCGTACCCGCCGGTAATCTCGGCGAGGTCGAGCGGGACGACGTCGATCCCGTGGTCGCGGACCGACGCGGTGTGCGGGAAGAACCCGCGGCCGCTCCGCAGCTCGCCGCGCTCCTTCTGAGCGAGTCGGTAGAGCGCTCCGTACCGGGCGGGGTCCCGTCGGGCGGCGACCGCGAGCCCACGGAGGACGCGGTCGACCTCCGACTCCACCTCGACCGCGAGGATGCGACGGTCGCGCAGGCACAGGAAGTTCGACGCGTAGCTCATCTGCTCGAGCGAGGAGATCGGCAGCACCTCGATCTTCTTCCGGGCGAGGAACTCGCGCAGAGGGACCGACCGGCCCTCCCGGCGCATCCGCCCGTCGCCCGCACGACGATACACCTCGGTCCGCGCCCGCTCGAGCAGCGGCGTGCACCCGAGCGCGAGGCCCTCGCCCGGGATGTTGAGGTAGGTGTCGAGGTGCATGTCGATCATCGGATCCGGGTCGTCGCCCGGTACCGTCGGGTGGCTCGGCTGGTGCACGACCGCGACCTCGTCGACCCCGAGCCGGCTCGCCAGCAGCTGACGGACGCCGCTCGCGTTCGTCCGGTCGCCGGTGCCGAGCAGCGCGAAGTCGCCCATCGGGAGAAAGTCGCCGCCCTCGAACGTGCCCGGAGCGCGCACCTCGCCGACGAACGGGGCCCCCCACGCGCGGAGCAGCGCGCCGGTGAGCACCGGCTCGTTGCGGCGCTGCGGCTTCGACATCCGGCCGAGCACGTAGCCGTTCGCCGAAAGCGCCTGCTGGTCCCGCATGAAGTACAGGTTCGCGAGCGGGGTGTCGAGCTCGACGGTCGGCAGGATCACGCGCGCGCCGGGCCGGCGCCGGAGTCGGAGCGACGGTCGCAGGAGGAGGATGTTGAACAGCGTCTCCCCGTCGAACCGGTCGAGGTTGCGGCGCAGGGCCGCCCGGGACGCTTCGACCATCGACCGCGGGCCCGAGTAGTGGACGATGCGGGGGATCGCCCGCCGTACGCGCTCGATCAGCTCCGGCCGCCGCTCCCCGATCTCGATCGCGAGGTGGATGAGACGCCGGACCCGGACCCCGGCTTGCCGCAGGGCGTGCTCGAGCTCCTCGTGCTCGTGCACGGCCTCGTCGTTCCGGAACCCCCGCTCGTAGAGGAACGAGTACGGCTCGAGGAGCCCGAAGAACATCTCGACGCCCGGCCGATGGACGAGCACCTCCTCGAGCGGGTCCCACTCGGCCCGGGCCCGGAACCTTGCCGGAAGTCCGCCGGCGTCGCCCCCGGCCTCGAGGGCCGGCGTCCCGCTCGGAGGACGGGTCGACCGTGCGCTCGCCATCTCCCGATCCCCCCCGCGCCCTCACGCCGGGTCCTGCGGCGCCGGCCCGGTGCTGCCGACGGGGCGCGACGGTGTCGCGGCCGGGTGCGCCGTCGGGGCGGCGCGGTGCAGCGCGGAGCGGTAGCCCCAGAGGAACATCGCGAGCCCGAACGCGACGAGCACGACCAGGTCCCACGGCATGTTGAGCAGCCCCATCGGCTGGATGGTGATCGGATAGTTGTAGGGGCTCCCCGTGCTCAGGAAGTTCTCGTAGATGAAGAACTGGTCGCCGAGGTAGGAGATGATCCCGAGCCCGCCGAGGTAGGTGGCGATCCAGAGCACGCTCTTCGACTCTGCGTAGGTCAGCTTGCGGACCAGGAACGTCACGAAGTAGAGCGGGATCCCGAGGAACAGGATGCCCGTGCCGAGCACCGGCAGGACCGGGAGCCCGTTGAGGTACGGGCCGGCCCCCGCGAACGTCGTGGCGACGGGCGGCGCGTAGACGAACCACGACCCGACGACCGCGAGCGCCCCGACGACCCCGCCGAGCTCCACGAGGCGGGCCGCCGTGCGGAACTTCGGCGACGTGAACAGGAAGTACAGCGGGATCCCGCCGAGCATCGCGAACACCCCGATGAGCGTCCACGGCCAGGAGGCCCAGTAGACGAGGATCGTGGCCGCGACGAACGCGACCGGCGCGAGCACCCAGGCGGCGGGCATCCGGTACGGCCGCTCGGCGGCGGCGTCGGTCCGGCGCAGGACCACGAGGGCGAGCGACGCCGCGGCGTACGGCACGAGGGTCGTGATCGACGCGAGGAGGGCCACCGCCGGGAAGTTCGTCAGCACCACGAGGACGGCGCCGGTGAGCACGCTCGCGAAGACCAGCGCGACGGCGGGGGTGCCGAACCGCGGGCTAACCCGGGCCATCGACTTCAGGAACAGATTGTCCTTCGCCATCGCGTACGGCATCCGACCCTGGAGGAGGACCCAGTCACCCCCAGCGCCGAGGGTGGAGAGGATCGCGCCGGCCACGACGACCGTCCCGAGGATCGCGAGGCCCCAGGCGTCGGCGACGTTGTTGAGCAGGAGGGCGCCGGTGCCGCCCCAGTTCCCGGGCGAGATCGAGAGCGCGCCCCAGCGGATGCCGCCGATGAACGCGACCGCGACGAGCGCGTAGATGAGCGTGACGATCCCGACGCTCAGGATCGTCGCGCGCGGGATCGAGCGCTTCGGGTCCCGCACCTCCTCGGCCGGGATCGACGCGGCCTCGAACCCGGTGAACGCGAAGAAGCCGAGCGCCATCGCGAACGCGATGCCGGTCCACCCGAACGGAGAGAACCCGAAGGCGGAGAAGTTGTCGAGCCGCAGGAGGAGCAGGCCGATGAGCCCGAAGAGCACGAGGGGGATGATTTTCGAGAACGTTGTCACGATCGCGAAGATGCTGCCCCACTTCACGCCGACGACGTTGAGGAGCGTGTAGCCGGCGAGGAACACGAGCGCGATCCCGACGCCCAGCCAGGTGATCGAGAGGACGCCCGAGCTGTTGACCGTGATCAGCGCCCCCCAGTAGGTCCCGAGGTACTCGACGAAGACGTCGATGATCGCCGCGGTGCCGATGAACGCGTAGAGGAAGTAGCCCCAGCCGAGCAGGAAGCCGGCGAAGTTCCCGAGCGCCCGTCGCGGCAGCGAGTACGGACCGCCGGTCGTCGGGAACGCTGCCCCGAGCTCGGCGTACGGCAGGGCCAGGAGGATCACCACCACGCCGAGCAGGGCGAGCGCGACGACGGCCGCGGGCCCGGCGACCGAACCCATCGTCGCGGCGAGGGCGAAGATGCCGGACCCGATGATCCCGCCGACGGTGATCGAGGTCAGGCCGAGCATGCTCACTTCGCGCTTGAGTTTCGGAGGGCTTTCGGCCATGATCGTCACCGGCGGTGGCACGTTCGCGCCGAGTACATGGCGGGCCCGTCAATCCGGTCTGACGAGATCCGGCGACCGGGCGGCGGCGGGTGGGGACCGAGCGTCGCGGGTTCAGCAGGGAACGTCGTCCGAGGGCGCGAGCCCCGTCACCGACCCCGACTCGTCCGACGCGCGCGCACGGCCCCCGAAGACCTCGGGGAAGCGCGCGCGGACGGCGTCGACGTGGGTATCCCGGGTCACGGGGCGACCGAACCGGATCCGATCCCAGCGGGCGAACGGCATCTCGAGCCGATCGAGCGCGTTGACCGCCGCTCGAAGGCGGCGGGCCCACGCCGGGTCATCGCGCCGGGGACGGGTCGAAAGCGCTTCGATCGCGTGCATCAAGAGCCCCTTCCGCACGATGCACGGCACCCAGGCGACGCGCAGGCACACGCCGTACCCGCCGGTGAGAAATCCCTGCCACTCCGCCTCGATCGCTTCTTCCGGCGAGAGCTCCGCCCCGCCGGGCCCGAGCCGGGCCACGCGGTAGGCCGCGGGGTCCGACCGGCGCAGTCGCTCGAGCGCCCGGGAGAAGTCCTGACGGAACAGCTGTCGCAGATCGAGCCCCCCGGCGCGCGCCCGACGGATGACCGTCGCGTACGCGGCCGGATACCATTCGCTCCCGTCCGCGGTCACGTAGGTGGGCCGGGGAAACCGCTCCGAGTGCTGCCAGCCGGAGAGCACGGCTCGCGGCACGTGGGCCCGGCGCGCCAGTTGTTCGAGATCGATGAATCGCGCCCGGATGTACTCTTCGTCCTCGGGGGGCGGATACGCGGAGGGGGTCCCCATGGCTCAGGCTGCTCCTTTCCGAGGCCGAGACCGTAGGCCCTTATCAAGCGAGTCGGGTCGGGGTCGCCATCCGCCGGGTCGGCCCCTCTCCCGACGGTGGGGGCTCGCGATCCGGTCGAGCCGCACGGCTCCCCGGCCCGCGGGCACCGGGTCCGCCGTCGGCCCCCGGAAGGCCGCGAACTCTGCCGGCGGGCGGTTCCTCATCGGCCGGTCTTTCGGCGGATGATCATCTTCTCGTACGCGTTCCAGCTCGGGTCGCCTTCGGCGCGTCGTTCGGCTCTCCATCGGAACTCGTTCGGAGTGATGTCGTAGAAGATCCAGCGCACGCGCGTTCCGTCGGGGTTCGTCGCCCCGTCGAGCACGATCTCGTCGCCCACCCGAGTGGCCAGGAACTTGCGCACCTTTCCCTGGAGCGGCGAGATCCAGACGCTGTGCCAGGCGTTCAGCTCGGCGGAGTAGAAGCGGACGGTCGTCCCGACGGGGATTACCCGCCCCGTCTCCGCCTCGTAGTCCGACCAGACGTCCTGGACGCCCCGGCCGTTCAGGATCCATCGCCAGTGGACCTCCCCCCGACCGGTCTTCCAGGTCCCGTCGTCGTCGTCGATGTAGCGGTTCTCGACGATGTCCCAGTCGCCGACGAACTGCCCGAACAGCATCAACCGGTCCCGAAGGCTCGGCTCGGGGCCGTCCGCGGCCAGCCCTTCGATCGCCCAACCGGAACCGTCCGCCTCCTGCGCGGCCATCTCGACCTCCTCAGGCGAACACTTCGATCCAGAGCCCGTTCGGGTCCTCGATGTACGCCCATCGACTGGTGCCGGACTTCACCTCGAGTCGCTCGGGGAACCCCGCCGCCCGCGCCGCCGTCAGGAAGGTGTCGAGGTCCGGTACCTGAAACGCGAGGTGGTCGAGCCCATCGCCGGGAACGTACTTCGTGTCGTACGGCGTTCCTTTTTCATAGAAGTCCAGCTCGAGGGTCGGCCCGCCCTTCTCGCTCGTGAGCTGCACGACCTCCCCGTGCGTCTCGGCGACCTTCCATCGCGCCGACTCCGTCATCCCGAGGACCCGGGTGTAGAAGTCGACCGACTTCGCCAGATCCTTCACTCGCAGCCCCGTGTAGCTCAGTGTCGCCTTCATCGGTCCGTCCCGCTGCGCATTCCGGCGCGGTCCATAACTCGGGGACCGACACGTGACGGCCCGGGCCCGATCAGGGGACCGACTCGGGGTCCGTCCGCATCCGCAGATACGGTCCAACGGCCGCGATCACCTTGTTCTGCCCCTTCCGCAGGTGGTCGGCGAAGCTCGTGCGCGGCGTGCCGAGCCGCCGGGCGATCTCGACCGACGTCGCATCGCGCGGTAGGCTGTAGTAGCCCTGGTCGAGCGCGGCGACGAGCGCGCGGGACTGCTTGTCCGTGAGACCGCTCAGGAGCGAGGCGGCGGAGATCATGAGGCTCTCATGGACCGAGCCCTCCGGGATCGTCCTTCGCGCGACCAGCTCGACGAGCGACTCGCGTTTGAGGTCGCGAAACAGCTCCTTGACGTCTCGGTCGGAGAACGCCGCGATGCGGTACCGTTCCCATCCCTCCGAATAGATCATCGGCTGCAGGTTCAAGCAGTTCCGCTTCTCGATGGTCGGGAGCGTCGGGGGCGGCAGGTGGTCGCACGAGCAGTGCTGGAGGACCAATCGGACGTTCCCCCCGATCTGCGTCGTGCGGATCGGCTTCGAGCGGACCTCCGTCAACATGCGTCGGACGTCGCTGCGAAAGCGGGCCTCCGGTCCGCCGGTGCCGCGGATCTCGAGGAAGTCGCGGCTCCAATTGCACCAGTGCGAGATCACCACGCTCGGATGGCTC
The DNA here is from genome assembly GCA_030037855.1 of Thermoplasmata archaeon. Taxonomy (GTDB): domain Archaea; phylum Thermoplasmatota; class Thermoplasmata; order Lutacidiplasmatales; family UBA184; genus Lutacidiplasma. The sequence continues at coordinate 11,526 of JASHPY010000040.1, forward strand.
TTCGAGAAGCGGTTGTAGGGGCACTCGTGCTGGACCCGGAATTCGAGCTCGTAGTAGGTCATGCGACCCTCATCGGCGCTTCCGCCCGTATATAGCGCGACCCGTCACATGACGTTCCGGGGCGCGACGCGCCGCCCTCACCGGGGGAGGCCGAGTTCGTAGAGCGCGAGCTCGAGGTCCTCCACTTTCCCATCTCCGATCGAACGGAAACCCAACGACTCGTAGTACGCGCGGAGCGCCGAGGCACCGCGCAGGCACTCCAGCCGAAGGATCCGGGCGCCCTGCACCGTCGCGGTGTTCACCGCCCAGGTGACCATCTGGCGGCCGACGCCGCGGCCCGCGAACGACCGGCGGACCGCCATCCGGTGGAGGTGCGCGGACGGGTGGGAGCGCTCCCCCCAGTACGCGGGGTCCTGGTCCACGAGCGTGAACGTTCCGACCGCCTCACCCGACTCGGTGATCGCCACGAAGACGTGTCCCCGCTCGAGCAGCGGGATCACCTTCTCCGCCGGGAACGGGTCCGGCCAGACCAACGGTTCGCCCTGAGCGACCATGTGCCGCCCTCCCTCGGCGAGGAGATCGAGGACGATCCCGAGATCGGCGTCTCCCGCGCGTCGGATCGAGACCCGGACCTCGCGCGCGACTCCACCTCCGGTTTTCGGAGGGCGATGGGGACGACCGGGGCCGTGCTCCCGGGTCGGTGCGGGGTGCGTTCCTTGAGTCATCGGGCCCCACTCAGCGGCGAACGGAACATATGGGCAACGGGCCCGCGCCTCGCTCGCGTCGACCCGTGGCGCGAGTGGGAAAGGCGTTTCACGGAGCGCGTGTTCCGGGCGATATGGAGATAGAGTTCCCGGGTCCGGAGGACCCCTCGCCGCCCTACGGCCGCACGGCCCACCCGTACTTCCTCTACGAGATGATCCGCTCTCAGCCGGCGGCGGTTCGAGCCACCCTGCGCGAGTCGACGAGGGCGGTGGAAGGCATCCCCGGACCCGCAGCGGGAAAACCGGTGCTGTTCGTGGGCATGGGGACCTCGTTCCACGCCGCTCTCGCCTCCGCCCATGCGGGCGAGGCGGGGAAATCCTCGAGTTGGTACCCGAGGGCACTCGACGCCTTCGAGCTGCTCGAGGAGCCCGACCTGATCCGGCGAGCGGGGGCCGCGATCGTCTTCTCGTCGTCGGGCGAGACCGCGTTGACGATCGAAGCCCAGCGGGCGCTTCGGTCGGCCGGGGTCCCGCAGGTCCTCGTCTCGGGAACGAAGGAGAGTCGATCGGCCGCGCTGGCGGACCATCTTCTCCTCACCCAGGAGGCGGAAGAACGAGCCTGGGTCCACACGGTGAGCTACACCACGGCCATCGCCGCGGCGCTGACGCTTCTTCGACGGTGGTCGGGAGATCTCGCGAGCGGATCAGACGAGATCGGTCCGGCCATGGACGAGGTGGTCCGCCGGGAGCCGGAGTGGAAGCACATGGCCGATCAGATTCGAGACCGTGAGAAGATCCTCATCCTGGCGTCCGGGCCGGCACGGGCCACGGCCCGGGAAGCGGCGCTGAAGCTGCGGGAGGGCGCCCACCGGTTCGTTACCGCCCTGGGGGTCGAGGAGTTCCTGCACGGCGTGCTTCCCTGCGTCGACGCAACGACCGCGGTGCTGGCCGTCACCGTCTCCTCCGTCGATCGGCGTCGGGCCGAGAGCGCGCTCTCGGCAGCGGCTCGGGCCGGCGCGAAGACGCTCCTCTGGGGTCGAGGTGCCGGAACGGCCGGAGGGCCCGCCGTCACGCTGCCGACGGTCCCGGCGTCCCTGACGCCGCTCACCGACATCGTCCCGTTCCAGTTCCTCACGTACTGGCTCGCGGTGGCGGAAGGTCGGAATCCGGACGTCATGGGATTCGACGATCCCCGGATCTTCGCGGCTCGACGCCTCTACGGGATCTGACCGAGTCGGCCGCGCCCGAGGGAAGGCAAGATCCGGATCGACCCCGTGCACTCCGTGCTCGACGCGGCCGGTCGCACCCCGTCGGGAGCGGGAAGTTCTCGGTACCCGCCGTGGGCGACGGCGCGGACGACCTGCCGGTGGGCTCGGGATCGCGGGTGATACCTGAAGTGCCTCCGGGGGTGGGCGGGTCCGTGCCGCGCGTCGCCCGTCCCAGCGCCTCCCCGCCTTCGGAGGACCGATAGCATGGACCGCAAGGACGCCGGGGTCCGCTGGCTCCTCGCGTCGGAGGACCCTTCGGTCCGATACTTCACGCGGGTCGACCTGCTCGGGGAGAGCGAACGGTCGAGGGGAGTGAGGGCCGACCGCTCCCGGATCCGGCACGGACGGCGGGTCCGGTCGTTGCTCTCCGGACAGCGGGTGGACGGGGGGTTCGGGGTACACTGGTACAAGAAGTGGGCCGGGGCGACCTGGCGCATCGTCTCGGCGGCCGAGCTGGGGGTCCCTCCCGACGACCCCCCGGTACGTCGAGCCGCGGCGCACGTGCTCGCGAGACTGCCCTGGACGCGGGCCGAACCTCGCCCGGTCCGGGGCCGGGTGCGCGTGCACGCCTCGGTCCTCGGGAACCCCCTCGGGGTCTGCGCGCGACTCGGCCTCGCGGACGACTCTCGGGTCGCCGGTATCGCCGCATCGCTCACTCGCTGGCAGTGGCCCGACGGGGGTTGGAACTGCGACCCGTCCGAGGGTGCGCACCACTCCTCGTTCTACGAGAGCCTCGTCACGCTCTGGGGGCTCTCCGAGTACTACCGGGCGACAAGGGACCGGACGGTCGGCGCGGCGGTCGACCGGGCGGCGGAGTTCTTCCTTCGGCATCGGCTGTTCCGCTCCTGTCACGGGGAGAGGGTGATTGACCCGCGATGGGCCCGCCTCCACTACCCGCTCTACTGGCACTACGATATCCTGCAGGCCCTGCGAGTCCTGGCGGGCACCGGCCACCTTAAGGACCCGCGGACCCGCGAGGCAATCAATCTCGTCGAAGCGAAGCGGACCCCGGGGGGCACCTGGCTCGCCGAGGGCCGCTTCTGGCACCTCGGGGCCCAGCGCGCGGCGAACACCGAGGTGGTCGATTGGGGGCTCACCGGACCGAACGAGATGATCACGTTGAACGCCTTGCGGGTCCTCCGCGCGGCGGGTCGGGTTCCCTGAGGGCTAGGCCGGGGCGGCGGCCGGCGCGCGGCACGGAACCTTAACGGGTCGGAGGGGGGTGCTGTATACGTGGCCGAAGAGCGCCGGCGTCTCGCCGCTATCATGTTCACGGACATGGTCGGTTTCAGTTCCCGAGCCCAGGTGGACGAATCGACCGCGCTCGCCCTGCTCGACCGGCACAATCGGTTCCTCCGCCCGATCTTCGCGAGGTTCCACGGCCGCGAGGTGAAGACGGTCGGCGACGCGTTCGTTGTCGTTTTCGAGAGCGCGCTCGAGGCGACCCGGTGTGCCCTGGACATCCAGCGGATGCTCCACTACTACAACCTGCGGATTAACGACCCCTGGAAAATACGGATCCGGATCGGAGTCCACGTCGGGGATGTCGTCGAGACCGACGGCGACGTTCTCGGCGACTCGGTGAACATCGCGGCTCGCATCGTGACGCTCGCGGGCCCCGAGGGGATCTGTGTCTCCCAGCAGGTGTACGACCAAGTCGCGAACAAGGTCGGAACGGCCCTCACGAAGATGCCCCCGGTGACGCTCAAGAACGTCCGGGTCCCCGGTAGCGTCTATCGGGCGGTTCCGGTCTGGGATGAGGAGCCCCGCCGGCCGGCGCCGACCGCCGCCGCCCAGAGTCGCCTGGTCGCCGTCCTGCCGTTCGCGAGCATCAGCCCGGAGCCCCAGGACGGGTACTTCGCAGATGGCCTCACGGACGAGCTGATATCCGAGCTGTCGCAGGTCCGGGGACTGAGCGTGATCGCACGCACCTCGGTCGCACCGTACAAGACCTCGCCGAAGTCGATCGCCGAGGTCGCCCGCGAGCTCGGGGTCGATACGGTCGTCGAAGGGAGCGTGCGGAAAGCGGGCAGCCAAGTGCGGATCTCCCTCACGCTCGTCGACGCCGCGACCCAGCGCCCCCTCTGGGCGCACCGGTACGACCGCGAGGTCGACGACGTGTTCGCGGTCCAGGAGGACATCGCGAAGCGCACGTCCAAGGCGCTGCGCCTCGAGATCGACCGGGCCGCGGGGGAGGAGCGCCGAGCGCCCGCCGTCCCGAACCCCCGGTTCGGGACCGTCACCACCGGGGAGGCCTACGACCACTATCTCCGGGGGCTAGTGGCGACGACGCACCACGGCGAGGAAGGTCGAGGTCACGAGGAGGCGGTGCGCGAGTTCGAGCTCGCGACGCGTCTCGACCCGACCCTAGCCGACGCGTTCGCCGCCTGGGCGAACCTCTACGTCGTGATCGCGGGCGACACCGTGCCGTTCCGCGAGGTGATCCCCCGCGCCCGCGAGCTCGCCCAGCGGGCGCTCGATATCGCCCCGGATCTCTCGGAGGCCCACTCCACGCTCGGGAACATTGCCCTCCAGTTCGACCATGACTGGGAGCTCGCGGAGACCGAGTTCACCAACGCCATCGCCCTCAACTCGAGCAACGTCGGCGCGTATCGGTTCTACGGGGTGCTCCTGGGCACGCTTGGGCGGTACGACGAGGCGAAGCAGGTCTATCGGCGGGCGATCGTACTCGACCCGGGCGGGCACGACCGGATGGCGCTCGCCTTGACCGAGGTTCTCTCGGGGAACGTCGACGCCGGGGTCCGGATGTCGGAAGAGGCCACCCCGCACCCCGATCCGGACTCCGCGGGGCATCGCGCCTACCGGGGGATGATCTACCTGCTCGCGGGCCGCCGGGACGACGCGCGGCGGATGGCCGACGCTCCGCTGCCGGACGCGGCGAGCGACTCAGACCGGTTCGACCATGCCCTCTTGAACGCCCTGGTCGGGCGGCCGGAGGCTGCCCGACGCTTGGCGGTCGAAGCGGAACAGGGGAAGGCCGCGTCGTACACGTCGGCGGCCGACCTCGCGATGCTCTACTCGGCGCTGGGGGCACCCGACCGGGCGCTCGACCTCCTCGAGCAGGACCATCGGGAAGGCGATGCGATCCTGTGGCTGCGCTATGCCCATCCCTCCTTCGATGCGATTCGAGACGACCCCCGGTTCACCGCCCTGCTCCGGGCGTACCGCCTCCCCGAGCATGCCGCTCCGAGTCTGCGGGCCCGAGGGGATTCGAACCCCTGATCTTGCGGTTAAGAGCCGCCTGCTCTACCGGGCTGAGCTACGGGCCCACGAACGGGTGGGCCCGACGGGACTGCGGGAGATAAAGGCTCGGCGGGTCGCACGCCGATGCGACCGGGCGTCATCGGCCCGCCGAGGGCGCCCGACCGTGGTCGGCCCCGTTCGCTTATGAGACGTGCGCCCACCGGCGGGGCAACGAGGGACAGCGTGGACGCATCGACTCCGAGTCCCCCGAGCGAGGGACGGGCGATGACGGGTCCCTCGGACTCCTCCCAACCTCGCGTCGGGAGGACTCCGGCGTTGCGTCGGGGGATTCGGATGCGCCACGCCGTCGCGCTGTACGTGAGCTCGGTCCTCGGCTCGGGGATCCTGGTCCTCCCCGGGCTCGCGGCGCAGCTCGCCGGCCCTGCCTCCCTCCTCGCCTGGGCGTTTCTCGCGGTCGCGAGCCTGCCGTTCGCGCTGACGTTCGCGACCCTCTCCACGCGGCATCCGGAGTCGGGGGGAATCTACGGCTTCGCGAAGGAGGCGTTCGGTCCGTCGATCGCGGCGGTCTCCGGATGGCTGTTCGCGTTCTGGGAGTTCACCGGCGCCCCCGCGGTGGCCCTGATCGCGGCCTCGTACCTCGGGTACGCCTTCCCGCTCGACCGGCCCGAGACGTTCCTCGCGGGCTTCGCGATCGTCGCGTTCGCGATCGCCGTGAACTACCGAGGGATCGTGCTCAGCACGCGGGTCCAGCTCGCGGTCATCAGTGCGATCGTCGCGCTCCTGCTCGTGGTGGTCGCGGTCGCCGGCGTACGGGTCGCGCCGTCGAACTTCTCGCCGTTCCTCCCGTACGGGTGGGCGCCCGTCGCGACCGCGGTCGCGCTCCTGTTCTGGTCGTTCCTCGGCTACGAGAACGCGTCGAACGTCGCCGAGGAGTTCGAGGATCCCCGGCGCGACTTCCGTCGCAGCGTCTACCTCAGCGTCGCGCTCGTGGGCGTCCTCTACTTCGCGGTCGCGTTCGTGACCGTCGGCACCGCGGCGTACCGCGCCGGCGGCAGCGTCGCTCCGTTCGCGGCGATCCTGGGGCGTGTGGTCGGCACCTACGCGGCGGCCGGGACCGCGCTCCTCGCGCTGTTCATCATCTTCGGGGTGGTGAACGCCTACACGACGGGGATGTCCCGCGTGATCTACGCGACCGCCCGGGACGGCGGGATGCCGAGCGCGCTCGCGGCGCTCGACTCCGGATCGCGCGTGCCCCGGCGCGCGCTGCTCCTGATGCTGGGCGGCTCCGCGGCCGTCTTCGTACTGTACTACGTGTTCTCGGTCGACCTCACGACCGCGCTGCTCTTCGCGAGCGGGGCCGCGATCGTGCTCTACGTGGTCGGGAGCGCAGCCGGCGTGCGGCTCCACGGGCGCGACGGCGGGCCGGGTCGGTCGTCGCAGGCCGTCGCGGCCCTCTCCCTCGGGATCTCGCTCGTCGTGCTTCCGTTCATCGGCTGGCCGATCGTCGCGCCGCTCGCGGTCGCGGGCGTCGCGTTCGTGCTCGCCCGGCGGCGCTTCCGCCGGGGTTGCGCCGGCCCTTAGCGCCGGATCCGCTCGAGCGCCGCGCCGACCATGAGCGGCAGGAGCACGGTCACGTCGCCCTCGACGGTCGTGTGACGGGCCGACGGTTTGACCTTCCCCCACGAGATCGCCTCGCGGGTCCGGGCGCCCGAAAGGCTGCCGTCCCACTCGACCGCCGTCGTGATGTAGAGCGCCGCGTCGAGGCCGTCCCGGAACTGGTTCCACCAGATCGTGTGGTGCTTCGAGATCCCGCCCCCGAGGAGGATCGCGCCCGTGCGCTTCGCCTCGAACACGAGGTCCGAGAGCCGCTGCTCGTCGGAGAGGAGATCGAGCGAGAGGCCCTTGTGGTCCTGCCAGAACAGCCACAGCTGCGACCCGACCGCGCCGTCGGTGATGCCGGGGACGATCACCGGCACGTCGCGATCGCGCGCCGCGCGCAGGATGCTCGAGTCGGCGGACGCGGGGATCTCCTCGCCGATCGCCCTCGCCAGCTCCCGCGTCGACAGCGCGCGGACGCCGCCGGCCCAGAGCCGGGCGAGGATCGAGCGCATCTTCCGCTCGACGATCCGCCCGTAGTTCGCCTCGGGGATCACGAGGTTGCCGAGCCGGTAGAGGTGACGCCGATGGAGCGCGGCGTCGTCGAGGTCCCACTCCCCGTGGTAGTACGGTCGGAACGCGCGCGCGAGGTCGTGGTCAAGGGTCCCGCACGTCGTGACCACGGCGTCGACATAGCCCTCCCGCACGAGCGTCGCAAGGACGCCGCGGGTCCCGGTCGCGACGACGTCGGCCGGGAACGACAGGAACCGCGTCATGTCGCGGTCGCCGAGCATCCGGGCGAGCACGTCGACCCCGCGGGCGACCTCTTTCGCGCTGAACCCGCCGCCCGCCTCGAGGCGACGGACGAGCGCGTCGAGGCTCGGCGCGTCGTCGACCCGGATGTCCTCGACCTTCCGTGGCACGGCCGCTCCCGACGCCCCGGGCCTTAAAGCCCTCCGGTGAGGCCGAGCGAGAACGAGCGGAACACGAGGAGATAGACGAGGATGTAGCCCGCGAGCGCGCCGCCGTTCAGGAACGGCAGCCCGGCCTGCGCGTTGCCGCGGAGGACGAGCCGCATGAGGATCGCGTAGCCGAGCAGGGAGCCGACGAGCGCTCCGATCCCGGCCCAGAGGTTCGCGCCGATCCCGAGGACGGTCGGGTTGGACGGGAGCCAGATGAACGACGACACGACCAGCGTCCCGGGGATCACGACGTCGCCGAGGCCCATGAACAGCGCCTCGCGCTGCTCGACCGGCTGGGCGCGCTGCGTCGAGAGGTTCGGCGCCTGAGTGTAGTCGTACCCCGCCGAGTCCGGCATCACGAGCAGGATCGGGAGCTTCATGTCGGTCACGACCTCGGCGAGGCTCAGCATGTGCTTCGTGCCGTAGACGGCGATCGCGTCGTAGACGAGGAGCGCGACCAGGAGGATGATCGCCGGCAGGATCGCGAACGAGATCCCGAGGATCGCGATCAGGGAGCCGGCGGCGAGGAAGCCGACGAGGTCGACGACGTACCACTGCGGCTCCATGAGGAGGAGCAGGTAGAGCGACGCACTGACGATCGCGGCGAAGATGAGCGCGAAGTCGATGACGAGCTCCGCTCCGTAGGGCGGGAGCAGGAGGAGTCCGGGCGGAAGGACGCTGAACGTCGCGTAGAGCGTGACGTAGAGCGACGCCGCGATCCCGAAGAGGATGAGGTGCCGCAGGGTCGCGACCCCGCCCTTCTGGCGCGCGAGCCAGAGGATCAGGAGCGGCGCGATGACGATGATCGCGACGATCTCGATCGGCGCGGTCGCGCTCTGGGGGTTCGAGCTGGTCGCGAGGCCGGCGGAGCGGAACGGGTCGGCGAGCAGGAGCGCAATCCCTTGCGCCCCGACGTACAGCGCGAGGAGGCCGATCCAGCGGAGGCTCCGCATGGGTCGCTACGGCTGGGCGACGGCGTATGCGTTGTTGCCGAGGACCTTCGTGACCTTCGCGTTCACGGTCGCGCCGCGTTGCGTCGCGCCGGTCACGAAGATCACGAACCCTTCCTTCTTCGCGACCCCGTCCCCGCGTCGACCGACGTCCTCGATCGTGAGGCGGTAGACCTCGCCGACGACCACCGGCGTCCGCGGCTTCTCCGGGGCGACGACGCGCCGCACCGTGACCGGTCGACGCGCGCCGCACGCCTCGCAGATGAGGAGCGTGAGCCGGCCGTCCTTCTCGAGGTGGGTGTCGGGGCGCTTGCATTCCGAACAGATGACGTACTTCGCGGTGTAGTCCCGGAGCCGCTGGGCGATCTGGTCCTTGGTGAGCCGGGACTTCAGGACGCCGCGAGGCAGGTCGAGCACGCCCGGACAGCCGAACTCCTTGGCGAGGAACTGGACGACGTGGTCCGGCTCCCGGCGGAGCACCCCCGTGATCTCCTGGAAGTTCCGGATCACGGTGTTCTTGCCGTCCGTCATCACGTCGGGCTCGGGCACCTGGAACCGCTCGCCGCCGGTCCGGACGGGAGGGAGCTTCGCCCGCGCGCGCTCGAGGAGCGCCTCGTAGCTCTGCATCGGAACGAAGATGGACCGGGGGTGCGGGTAAAAGGGTTACTTCACGGCGCCGCCGCGGTCCCGATCTTCGGGAACTCCCGCAGCACGTCGAGCACGGCGGCGAGGTTCGAGCCCGGAACGATCGCGTTCGCCGCCCGGCGCACCGTGTCGTCCTCGGGCCGGAACGCGACGCCGACCCGGCTGCGACGGAACAGCCCGACGTCGATCTCGGAGTTCCCCACGGCGGCGGTCTCCTCGGGCCCGACCCCGAGCTGCCGTTGCAGCGAGGCGAGGACGGCCTCCTTGCCCAGCACGGGGACGCGGACGATCCCCTCGCCCGTCAGGCGCCCGTCCGCGTCCACGCGGAAGCCGTTCGCGAGCACCACGTCGATCCCGAGATCGCGCGCGACCCGGTGACCCAGAACGTCGATCCCCGCGCTGACGATCGCCGTGCGCGCCCCGCGAGCGCGGAGCCCGCGGATCAGCGCGTCCGCGCCGGGCATGAGCGGCGCGCCGGCGAGGATCTCCTCGAGCTCGTCGAGGCGCAGATCGGGGCGATGCTTGCGCCAGATCCGGATGTCGGACTCGAGGAACTCGAGGTCGCCGATCTCGTTCGCGAAGAACCGCGCCAGGTTCTCGTCGTTCTGCTCGCCGAAGTGCCGGTGGACGGTGGCGAACGAGCTCTCGATGTCGACCAGCGTCCCGTCCATGTCGAGGGCGACGAGCTTAAGCACGGTCCCCCCGCGCGATCGCGTCCGCGCGGTCGAGGACGGCGTCCGACGGGCGCACCGCCCAGGCCGCGAGGTTGGAGTCGACCTGCTCGGGACGGCTCATTCCGACGACCGGCGCGGCTCCCTGGCGCGCGAGCCAGTGGAGGGCGATCGACGGGAGCGACACCCCGGACTCGCGGGCGAGCGCCCGCAGGGCGCGCGCTCGCTCGAGGACGTCGGGGAATCGGTCCGGTGGGAACTGGTGCTCGATGAAGCGGCGTACGTCGGCGGGAGCGGACTTCCCGTCCAAGTAGCGGCCGTGCAGGAGGCCCCGGGCGAGCGGAGTGTACGCCTCGATCAGGATCCCGTGGGAGCGGCAGTACTCGCGCACCGGATCGGCGTCCCTTCGGTCGAACAGGTTCCAGCGGACCTGATTCACCGCGATCCGGGCCTCCGAGAGGCCCTTCGCCGCGCTCTCGAGCTCCTCCACGGAGAAGTTCGAGACACCGAGGGCGCCGACCTTCCCCTCCTTCCAGAGCGTCTCGAGGGTCCCGAGCGTCTCGGCGAGCGACACGTGCGGGTCGGGCCCGTGCACGAGGTAGAGGTCGACCGATCGCCGACCGAGCCGCTCGAGGCTGTTGATGAGGCTCGCGCGGACCTGCGAGGGACGCAGGTGCTCCCACGAGACCTTGGTCGCGACGAACGCGTCCGACGCGGCGCCCGCGGCGCGCTGGAGCACCTCGCCCAGGAGCCGCTCCGACCGACCGCCGCCGTAGACCTCGGCGGTGTCGAACCACCGGAACCCCGCTTCGTACGCGCGCCCGATCGTCGCCTTCGTGCGCGCCTCGTCCTCCTCCGTCCAGCGACCGAGCCCCCAGAGCCCGAGCCCGAGCGCCGGGTGCGGCTTCGGCGAGCCCTCGAGCGGGATCGAACCGATCGGCGCCGGCGCGGCGGACGCGCCGGTCCGTCGTCGGGGGGAGGGGGCTCGCGCGGCGCGTCGGGGAGCGGGCGTCATGCGTTCGCGGGCTCCGAGCCGCCCGGCTTCATGTGCTCGTCGATGCGCCGGATCCGCTCGGCGAGGTCGAGCGCCTTCTCCTCCGCTTCCCGGACGAGCTCGGGCGGCGCGCGCGCGCGGAATCCGGGATCGGAGAGGCGGGCTCGGGTCTTCTCGAGGAGGCCGGAGAGCTTCTCTCGCTCGCGGGCGAGCGCCTCCGAGCGGCCCGTCGCCGCCGCCGGGCGCTCGACATAGCACTCGCCGACCGGAGCGATGCGGCTCGCGGCGCCGCTGGGCGCGGGAGCGTCCGCCGCCAGCAACGCGAGGGGTTCGACGCGCGCGAGCCGGGCGATGGTTCCCGCCTGCTCCTCGAGCACCCGCGCGACCTCGGGACCGGCGGGCCGGATCCACGCCGGGGGAGTGGCCGCGGGGGCCACCCCCTCGTCGGCCCGCAGGTTGCGCAGGAGGCGGATCGCCTCGAGCACGAGCTCCATCTCGACCTCCGCGACCGGGTCGGCGGGCGCCTCCGAGCCCGCGGGCCATGCCGCGGTGGCCAGCAGCTCCCCGGCGTGCGGCAACGCGTGCCAGAGCTCCTCCGTCACGTGCGGCACGAACGGGTGGAGGAGCCGCAGCGTGCGCTCGACCACGAACACGAGGGTCGCCCGGCTCTCGCGCTGGGCCGGGTCGCCCCGGCGGCCGCCGAGCGCCTCCTTCGAGATCTCGACGTACCGGTCGGCGAGGTCGTGCCAGACGAAGTTGTGCAGCACCGACACGGCGCGCGTCGGCTCGAACGCGGCGAGCGCCGCATCGACCTCCTCGACCGCGTGCCGGAACCGGGAGAGGATCCACCGGTTCTCGAGCGCGCTCCCGCCCCCGAGCGCCGGAGGCGCGGCGATCGGCGGCGTGCCCGGCGGTACGTGGGCGACCGAGAACCGCACGAGGTTCCACAGTTTCGTCAGGAAGTTGCGGGCGCCCTCGAGCGAGGTCGGCCGGAACGGGCCGTCCTCGGTCGTCGGGTTCGGGAAGATCAGGGCGAGGCGCAGGGCGTCGGCGCCCCGCTCTCGGATCAGGTCGAGCGGCTCGGGGGAGTTCCCGAGGTGCTTCGACATCTTCCGGCCCTGCGGGTCCAGGAGGAGCCCCGTGAGGACGACGTCCGAGAACGGCCGGCTCCCCGTGAAGCGGTAGCCCGCCATCATCATCCGGGCGACCCAGAAGAACATGATCTCGCGAGCCGTGACGAGGACGGTCGTCGGATAGTACTGCGCGAGGTCCGCGGTCTTCTCGGGCCAGCCGAGCGCCGAGAACGGCCAGAGCCACGACGAGAACCAGGTGTCGAGCACGTCCGGGTCGGGCTCGAGGTCGGTCGACCCGCAGTGCTCGCACTTCGTCGGCGCGTCGACCGTCACCGTCGGCTTCCCGCAGGCGCGGCAGTGCGCGACCGGGATGCGGTGCCCCCAGAACACCTGGCGGGAGATGCACCAGTCCTGGATGCCCTCCATCCAGCGGAAGAACGTCAGCGTCCATCGGTCCGGGTGGATCCGGATCTCCTCGGCGCGCACCGCGGCGACCACCGGCGCGGCGAGGGGCGCCATGCGGACGAACCACTGGGTGGACAATCGGGGCTCGACCACCGCGTTCGAGCGCTCGGACCGCCCCACCGCGTGACGGTAGCTCTCCTGGCGGACGATCAGGCGCTCGCGCTCGAGCTCCTCGACCGCCCGGCGGCGCGCGGCGTCCCGGTCGAGTCCTCGGTACGCGGCGGGCACCCACTCCCCGGTCAGCCGGGCCGAGTCGTCGAAGATCTCGACCGGCGTCGCGAGGTCCGGATGCCGCTCGGCGATCTCCCGGTCGACGGGGTCGTGCCGGGGGGTGATCTTGAGCGCGCCGGCCCCGAACGTCGGGTCGACCGCCGGATCGACGACCACCGGCACCCGCCGGTGGCTCAGCGGTACGATCACGTATCGGCCGACCGCGTCGCGGTACCGCGCGTCGTCGGGGTGCACGGCGACCGCGACGTCCCCGAAGATCGTCTCGGGGCGCACGGTCGCGACTTCGATGCCACCGAGCGTCCCGTCGGCCCAGGCGTACCGCACGGTGTAGAGCGTCGCCTCCTCCTCGGTGTGCTGCACCTCGAGGTCGGAGATTGCCGTGCGGAGCCGAGGGTCCCAGTTGACCATCCGTTCGCCGCGGTAGATGAGGCCGTCGCGGTAGAGGGTAACGAACGCGAGTCGCGTCGCGCGGACGCTCGCGGGGTCCATCGTGTACCGGTAGCGCGTCCAGTCGACGGAGAAGCCCGCGGCCCGCGTCTGCTCCCGGATCCGGCGTTCGTGCTCCTCCTTCCACCGTTCGACCTCGGCGAGCGCGGCCTCGCGGGGGAGCTCTTCGAGCCGCACGCCCTGCTTGGCGAGCCGTCGACGGACCTCGACCTGGGTCGCGAGGCCCGCGTGATCGAGCCCCGGGAGCCAGAGCGTGGCCTCGCCGCGCATCCGGTGGTGACGGGCGAGGACGTCCTGGACGGTGCCGCCGAGGACGTGGCCCAGGGTCAGCACCCCGGTGACGTTCGGAGGGGGGAGCACGAACGAGAAGATCGGTGCGTGCGGCGGGGTCGGAGCGCGGAACGCGGCGAGCCGCTCCCACTCGGCCTGCCACCTCGCTTCGAGGGCGGACGGCTCGAAGCGCGTCGGGAGCGAGGGAGAGCTCACGCCGTCCTCCCGGGTCGGACTCCGAGAGCGAACGGGGCGGCGAGCGCGAGCTCGCCGAGCGCCACCAGCCCCATCACGAAGACGGCGGTCTCGGGGGAACCGGCGACGAGCCGGAACGCGACCAACGGGAGCCCCGCGGTGACCAGGCCCGGCACCGCGACGAGCACGGCGTACCAGCCTCCCGAATAGAGGTTGACGATCGGGAGCCCTTTCGTGCGCGCGCGCCGGAAGAGGATCCCGAGCTCGAGGAGCGACGCGGCGAGCACCGCGGGGAGTTCGGCGAGGGCGAACGCGAGGAACACGCCGGGGGCGAACACCCGGACGAGCGTGAGGCCGAGCACGATCCCGGACGCGACGAGGTAGATCGCCGCCACGAGCGCGACCTTCCCGAGGAGGACCGACCGGTCGGAGAGCGGAAGCGTCCGCCCGTAGGAGTAGGCGATCACCTCGATCGCGAAGAAGGCGGGACCGAAGAAGGTTGCGAGCAGCGCGGCGGTCGAGACCGCGGCGAGCGCGAGGCCGAACGTCGCCGTGGAGCCCGGACCGGTAAGGAACGTGAACAGTCCGATAGCGACCGCCTCGAGGATCGGGAAGATCACGAGGAACGCGTAGCCCGGCATGCGGCTCGCGACCCGAAGGTCCTTCGTCAGTACGGCGCGCGCCGGCCCGCGCGGGGCGAGGGCGAACCGGGCGACCGGGGCGGGGGCCGGGGCCATCGCGGGCGCGACCCCCAGCCGGCGGACCGAGGCCATCAGCCAGACGATCGACCAGACCGCGAGCGCGAGGTAGCCCGCGACCGCGGCCGAGAGCACGCCCGCCCCCACCGTGTCGAGTCCGAACGCGCGGGGCCCGTCGGTCACGATCGCGGGCAGCACTGCGAACGGGATCGGGAACGCCGAGACCAGGAGGTCGCCCGAGAGGGAGGGACCGGTCCCGACCGTGCGCGCCACGAGCGCGAGGAAGCCCGGGGCCGCGACGACGAAGCCGAACATCGCGAACGCCGGGAGGACCCAGAGAACGAGGTACGTCCAACGAACGAACGTCCGACCCCCGCCGCCGCGCGAGCCTTGCACCCGCCGGACGAAGAAGCGGCCCGTCACCAGCGCGAGCGCGAGGGCGAACCCGACGGCCGCGATCACCCCGGGAACGATCGCGACACCGGCGGGCGCGCCGAGCGTCGCCGCGACGAACAGCGGGGTCGCGACGAGGACCATCGCGGCCGGCAGGTCGAACAGGCGGAGGTAGAGGAGACCCGCGACCCGGGCCAGGGTCCGGTCGTCGATCGGCAGGGGTTCGAGGACCGGGAGCACGCCGGACGCGAGGAGCGTCGGGATCACCTGGAGCCCGGTCCACCACAGGAACGCGACCTCGATCGCGAGCAACCCGGTGAGCACCCCGGTTTCGAACACCGCGGGGGAGACGAGGACCCCGAAGAACGGGGTCGCGACGATCCGCGCGGAGATGCCGAGGAGGAGCGACGCCCCGGCGGCGACGAGCCCGAGCACGCCCGCGACGAGGACCTTGCTCTGGATCACGCGCCGACGGGCGCGGGCGGCGAGCAGTCGCGGCGGTCCCGCCGGCGGCAGGTTCCCCTGGCGGAAGGCGTAGATCGCCTGGAGGGAGAGCTCGGTGAGCGCGACACCGCTGATCCGCCAGGCCTCGCGCCAGCCCATCCTACGCCCCTTCGAGGGCGCGGACGGCGGAGTCGAGCCCCTCGTCCTCCCGGGTCAGCCGGAGGAAGACCTCCTCGAGCGACGCGTCGCCCGCGGCGGCGCGCAGGCGGAGCGCCTCGAGCGTTCCCTCGGCGCGCAACACGCCGCGGTCGAGGATCCCGACCCGGTGGCAGAGCTGCTCGGCGACCTCCATCGTGTGGGTGGAGAACAACACGCCGCGACCGGACCCCGCGACGTAGCGGGCGAGCAGCTCCTTCATGATGCGGACCGAGCGGGGGTCGAGACTGTTGAGCGGCTCGTCCAGGACGAGGAGCGGGGGCTGGTGAAGCAGGGCAGCGATGATCAGGACCTTCTGTCGCGTCCCGTTCGAGAGGGAGGCGATCGGCTCCTCGATCTCGCTCTCGAGACGGAAGGCCGCGGCGTAGCTCTTCGCTCGTTCCGAGGCGGTCGGCCCGTCGAGCCGGCGCACGCTCGCGACGAATTCGAGAAACTCGCGGGGCGTGAGCGCTTCGTACAGCATCGACGTCTCGGGAACGTAGCCCAGGCGCTCCTTCGTCCGGAGGCTGTCGGCCACCGCGTCGAGGCCGAAGACACTCACCCGCCCGTGCGACGGGCGGACGAGTCCGACGACGGACTTGATCGTGCTGGACTTCCCGGCCCCGTTCGAACCGAGGAGGCCGTAGATCTCGCCCGGTCGGACCGTGAACGAGAGCCGATCGACCGCCGGTCGCTCCCCGTAGGAAACCGACAGCTCGACCGCGGCGAGCGGCGTCGGGTCCGGCCCGTAGTCGGCGCGCGCCACGGAGGAGGTACCGGCGGAGCCGGAGTATAAGCGCCGTCGGGCGTCGCTCAGCGCGGTCGCACGAGCGGGAACAGGAGGACGTCCTTGATCGAGGCCGCCCCGACCAGGCCCATCACGAGCCGATCGACCCCGATCCCGACGCCCGTCGCGGGCGGCATGCCGTGAAGGAGCGCGCGGACGAAGTCGGCGTCGTAGGCGTACGCCTCCTCCCCCCGGCTCCCCAGCTGCTCCCGGAATCGACGCTCCTGCTCGTCGGGGTCGTTGAGCTCGGTGTAGGCGTTCCCGAGCTCGAAGCCCCGGTAGAACATCTCGAACCGCTCGACGCGGCCGGGTCGGCTGCGGTGGCGCTTCGCGAGCGGGGTCGTCGCCGCGGGGTGGTCGACCACGAACGTCAGGCGGTCGAGGTGCGGCTCGACGTAGTGCTCGAACAGCTTATCGAGGAACACTCCCGGGGCGGAGGAGTCCGGGACCGTCGAACCGACCTTCCGAGCGAGGCTCCGAAGCTCCTCGGGCGACTTCGAGAGGATCCCGTCGATCCCGCTGCGGCGCTCGAGCTCGTCCACGAAGTCGACGGTCGCGAACGGCGGCGTGAAGTCGCGGGCGCCCTGCTGGGCGCCCGCCGAGTCGGGCAGGAGCTCCCGGACCCGCTCGGCGAGGTGGCCGAACAGTCCTTCGATGAGCCGACGCATGTCGTGATAGTCGGCGTACGCCCAGTAGATCTCGAGCTCCGTGAACTCGGGCGAGTGGACCGAGTCGAGGTCCTCGTTGCGGAACGTCCGGCCGAGCTCGTAGACCCGTTCGAGCCCGCCGACCAGGAGCCGCTTCAAGGGCAGTTCCTGGGCGATCCGCAGCTGCACGTCGGCGTCGAGATACCGCGAGTGGGTGACGAACGGCTCGGCCGCCGCGCCGCCGGCGATCGGCAGAAGGATCGGCGTTTCCACCTCGAAGAACTGCGCGGCGTCGAGGTACCGGCGGAGCTCCCGGAGGAGCAGCGTGCGGGTCCGGAACAGCGCCCGGGTCTCGGGCGAGCTCATCAGGTCGAGGTAGCGACGCCGAAGGCGCTCCTCGACGTCCTGGAGCCCGTGGTACTTCTCGGGCGGGGGCGCGATCGCCTTCGCGAGCAGGGCGAGCGAGCGGACGTGGACGGACGGCTCCCCCCGCTTCGAGAGCGCCGGCGTGCCCTCGGCCCCGACGATGTCTCCCGGGTCGAGGTCGCGGAGCGCCGTGTCGAACCCGGCGTCGCCCATCGTGTCGGAGCGCAGGAGCAGCTGGATCGAGCCGTCCCGGTCCTCGAGGTCGGCGAACGCCGTCCGGCCGTGAACTCGGATCGCCTTCACCCGGCCGGCGACGCGGGCGGGGTGTTCGGGAGCTTCCTCGCCGGGGGAGAGCGTCCGAGCGCGCGCGCGGACCGCATCGGACGTCACTCGACCGACGAACGACCACGGGTACGGCTCCCGGCCCTCGGTGCGCAGCCGCTCGACCTTTGCGCGTCGTTCGCGCTCGAGCGGCGTCTCGTCGGTCACCGGGCCCCCACGGACGGCGTCCGGAGTAGCGGGGGACGAAAAGGCTGTCGCGCTACGAGGAGACACCGTCGAGCGCGAGGCGCTCGACCCCGCCCGGGCGGATGAGGGCGAGATGCTCGGGGACCGCCGGGTCCCGACCCGCCGGGCGAGCGGGCTCGTGCAGGAGCAGGAACGTGCCGAGGAAGAACTCGGCGGCCGCGTCTCCGCCGCCGATGCCGTAGCTCACGTAGTCGGAGAAGTAGACGTGGATCGAGCCGGAGTGCCGGCGTCGTAGCGCCTCGAGGAACTTCGCGGTCTCACCGGGTCCCTTCCGCTCGAGCTCGTCGACGAGGTCGCGCAGGAGCGGCCGCTGGCTCAAGCCCGCGAGCCCGTCGTACGCGAGGTACACCGCGGGGCGCGGGTCGAGCGCCACGACGTCGAGCCGCAGAACGCCCTCGACCGGCTTCGTGCGCATGGGGACGCGCCTACGGTTCGCCCGTTAAGAAGGCTTCGGACCGGAGGCCGTGCGATCCGCCGGTCCGCGGAAAGAGGTTCGTCGCTAGTGGTCGTGGCCGCCGGCACCCGGGGTGGGCGGGGCCGACTTCTTCGACGCGATCACGTCGTCGATCCGCAGGACCATCGCCGCGACCTCGGCGGCCGAGCTGAGCGCCTGGCGCTTCACGCGGAGCGGCTCCACGACGTGGAGCTTCCACATGTCCGTCGCCTTGCCGTCGGCGAGGTTGACCCCGACGTTCTTGTTCGCGCCGGCGCCGTCGTGGCCCCGGCGGAGCTCGATCAGCGTGTTGATCGAGTCGTAGCCACCGTTCTCACTGAGCGCCCAGGGCACGACCTCGAGGGCCTGCGCGAACGCCTCGACCGCGAGCTGCTCGCGGCCGCCCACGCTGGGCGCCCACTTGCGCAGCTTCACCGCGAGGTCGATCTCGGTGGCGCCGCCGCCGGGGCAGACGACCCCGTCCTCGAGGACGCTCGAGACGACCTTCAGCGCGTCGTTGAGCGAGCGCTCGACCTCCTGGGTCACGTGCTCGGTGCCGCCACGGATCAGGATCGAGACCGAGCGCGGGTTCGAGCAGCCGGTGACGAACGTCATGTCGTCGTCCCCGACCTTCCGCTCGTCGACCTTCGCCGCCGTGCCGAGGTCGGACGGGGTGAGGTCCTTGTAGCCGGTCACGATCTTCGCACCGGTCGCGCGCGCGAGCTTCTGGAGGTCGGACTCCTTCACTTGCTTGACCGCGTAGATCCCTTCCTTCGCGAGGTAGTGGAGGACCACGTCGTCGATCCCCTTCTGGCTCACGACGACGTTCGCGCCCGAGGCTTTGATCGTCTCGACCATCTTGCGGAACGTCTTGTCTTCCTCGTCCAGGAAGTTCTGGATCTGGCTCGGATTCTTGATGTTGATCTTGCTCTCGATCTCGGTCTTCTTGATCTCGAGCGAGGAGTTGAGCAGGGCGATCTTCGCGCCCGCCACCTCCGTCGGCATCCGCGGGTGCCCGCGCTCCTTGTCGAGGATGATCCCCGCGATCAGCTCGGTATCGGAGATCGTGCCGCCGTGGCGCTTCCCGACCTTGATCTGATCGACGTCCGCGACGATCCGGTCGCCGCGCTTCTCGGAGATCTTCTGCACGGCTTGAACGGCGATCTTCGCGAGTTCGTCGCGGGAGCCAAAGACTCCCTTCGAGCCCATCGCGGTCGTCGCGCAGTCGAGCAGGACCGCTTCGTCGTCGGGCTTGACCGGGGTCCCGATCTCGGTCTCGAGCAGGCGCTGGGCCTCCTGGACGGCCTGCTGGAATCCGCGGACGATCACGGTCGGGTGGACGTTCTGCTCGAGCAGCGACTCCGAGCGCTTCAGTAGCTCGCCCGCGAGCACGACGGCCGTGGTCGTCCCGTCGCCGCACTGCTGGTCCTGGGTCTTCGCGACCTCGACGATCATCTTGGCCGCGGGATGCTCGACGTCGACCTCCTTGAGGATCGTGACGCCGTCGTTCGTGATCGTAATGTCGCCCATCGAGTCGACGAGCATCTTGTCCATTCCGCGCGGCCCGAGCGTGGACCGCACGGCATCGGCCACGGCGCGCGCCGCCGCGATGTTGTTCGACGTCGCGCCCTTTCCGCGCTCGCGTTCGGTCCCTTCCTTCAGAACGAGAATCGGCGTGCCCTGGAGCATGCTAGGTCACC
>JASHPY010000041.1 GCA_030037855.1 Thermoplasmata archaeon
ACGCGCAGCGCGTCCGCGACCGCGCGCGTCGCCGCCGACTCGTTCACGAGGGCCGGATAGCCCCGGACATAGTCGACCCGAACGCGGGCCCCGACGCTCGCGGCGATGGCGCGGACGCGCCGATGGAGCACCCGGTCCATCAGCTCCCGGGTCGCCGGTCGGAGGGTCCGGACGGTCCCTTCGAGCACGACCTCGGACGGGAGGATGTTGTTCTTCGTACCCCCGTGGATCGAACCGACGCTGACGACGACGGGGTCGAGAGGGTCGCGCACCCGGCTCACGAGCGCCTGCAGCCCGTTCACGATCTCGCTCGCGACGACGATCGCGTCCGGGCCCTGGTGCGGGGAGGCCGCGTGACCGCCCTTCCCGTGCACGGTGACCCGGAAGAAGTCGGCCGCCGCCATGAACGGCCCGACCTTCCATCCGACGGTCCCGAGCGGAAGGTTCGGCTCGACATGCTGACCGACGACGAAATCGACCTTCGGACGCTCGAGGCAGCCCCGCTCGATCAACGGCAGCGCACCGCCCCGGCATCCCTCCTCCTCCGCCGGCTGGAAGAGGAGCTTCACGGGCCCCCGGGGCCGTCGACCGCGGCGAGTCATCATCGACGCCGCTCCGAGGAGACACGCCATGTGCACGTCGTGGCCGCACGCGTGCATCCGTCCGGGGCGACGGGACTTGAACGGCAGCTTCGTCTCCTCCGTCACCGGGAGGCCGTCCATGTCGGCGCGGAGCGCGACGACCGGGCGGTCCGATCGTCCCGGGATCAGCCCGACCACGCCGGTGAATCCGTCGAACGTCTGGGACGGGATCCCGAGCTCCCGCAGCGCGGCGACGATGCGTTCCCGGGTGCCGGTCTCCTCGTTCGAGAGCTCGGGATCCTCGTGGAAGGCGCTCCGCCACGCGCGCATCGCGGGCAGGACCTCTCGGGCGGCCGGCGTCCACGCCTCCGACATCTCGGCCATCGGCGCCGCAGAGGCCCGCTCGATATAATCCGGAGGATTCGCGCCCGGGGCGCCTACGGAGGTGGGAGGTCCGTTCGCAAGAGCCGCTCGAGGCGCGCCGCCGGACGGAACGAGTCGAACTCCGGCATCGCTGCCGGGGCGGGTCGGGGCTCCCGAAAGCGGTTGAACCAGATCGCGCGAATGCCGGCGGCGCGCGCCCCGACGATGTCCGCCTCCCAGTGGTCCCCGACCATGACCGTGTCCTCGGACCCGGCTCCTCCGCGATCGAGCGCCGCGCGGAACAGCTCGGCCGCGGGCTTCGCCGCCCCGACCTCCTCGGAGGTGACGAGAGGGTCGACGACCCGTTCGAGCCCGAGGAACCGGAGCTTCTCGACCTGCTCGGCGACCGTGTTGTTCGTCACGACGCCGATGCGCGCGCGCCCCTCGAGGCGATGCAGGAACTCCGGAGCGCCCGGCACGGGGCGCCGTAGAAGCTGGTAATGGTCCCGATACTCCACCGACATCGTAGCGGCGGTCTCGGCATCGACCGGGCGGCCGCACCACGCCGCGAGGGTGCGGAACCGTTCGGCCCGGGCGTCGCGCTTCGCGCGGCGCCCCAGCGCGACCGGCCCGAAGTCGATCGCGAGCAGACGGCCGTACTCGCGCCAGAGGGCGTCAAGCGGTCGCCCTCGAAGCAGGGAGTACGTACCCCGAAGCTTCGAGAGCGCGGCCCGGCAGGTGAACGCGTGATCGAACAGCGTGTCGTCGAGGTCGAAGAGCACGAGCTTTGGAAGCGGCGGAAGGTCGCCCCGGCCGAGCGCGCGCCGCTCCATCTCGGCGGGAGCACTCGGGCGAGGGAGAAAACGCCGAGCCCCTACCTCGGACCGATGCGTTCGACCCACCGGCGTGACCGGCTCGGTTCTCGAGGTGAGGGGGGAGCAGCCTTCTTATACGAGCATTGTCTTACTAATTCGGAAAAAAGAGAACGGCCCGGATCGCCCGGCGGTCCGCGCGTTCTCGGAGTCCCACCATGTCGAAGATCATCGGAATCGACCTAGGAACCAGCAACTCGGCGGCCGCGATGCTCGAAGGCGGACGCCCCGTGATCATCCCGAGCGCCGAGGGCACGACGACCGGGGGCGGCAAGGCGTTCCCGTCGTACGTGGCGTTCACGAAGGACGGTCAGCTGATCGTCGGCGAGCCGGCCCGCCGCCAGGCGATCTCGAACCCCGAGGGGACCGTGACCGCGTTCAAGCGGAAGATGGGGACCGAGTACAAGTACAAGCTACACGGGAAGGAGTACACTCCGCAGCAGCTCTCCGCCTTCCTCCTCCAGAAGATCAAACGCGACGCGGAAGCGTACCTCGGCGAGAAGGTCGAGAAGGCGGTGATCACCGTCCCCGCGTACTTCAACGACAACCAGCGGCAGGCGACGAAGGACGCCGGGGCGATCGCCGGCCTCGAGGTCGTCCGCATCATCAACGAACCGACCGCCGCCTCGCTCGCCTACGGTCTCGACAAGGCCGGGAAGAACCAGAAGATCCTCGTCTTCGACCTCGGGGGCGGCACGCTCGACGTGACGATCATGGACTTCGGGGACGGGGTCTTCGAGGTCCTGTCGACGAGCGGCGATACGCAGCTCGGCGGCACGGACATGGACGCCGCCACGACCGAGTGGATCGCGGCCGAGTTCCAGAAGGAGTCGGGCGTCGACATCCGCAAGGACAAGATGGCGATGCAACGGGTCCGCGACGCCGCGGAGAAGGCGAAGATCGAGCTCTCCTCGACCCTCGAGACCCAGGTCAACCTCCCGTTCCTGACGGCGACGAACGAGGGACCGAAGCACCTCGCGCTCACGCTGACCCGGGCGAAGCTCGAGGAGCTCGTCCGGCCGATCGTCGACCGCTGCCGCGCGCCGGTCGATCAGGCGCTCAAGGACGCGAAGGTCGAGAAGTCCGACATCGGGCGGATCGTCCTCGTCGGCGGTCCGACGCGGATGCCGCTGGTGCAGAAGTTCCTCGAGTCGACCGTCGGTCGCCCGATCGAGCGCGGCGTCGACCCGATGGAATGCGTCGCGATGGGGGCGGCGATCCAGGGCGGCGTCCTCGCCGGCGAGGTCAAGGACGTCCTTCTGCTCGACGTCACGCCGCTCTCCCTCGGACTCGAGACGATGGGCGGCGTCTTCACGCGCCTCATCGAGCGCAACACGACGATCCCGACCCACAAGAGCGAGACGTTCACGACGGCCGCGGACAACCAGTCGACGGTCGAGATCAAGATCTCCCAGGGCGAGCGGCCGATGGCCGAGGACAACGTCGGCCTCGGCAGCTTCCTGCTCACGGGGATCCCGCCCGCTCCGCGCGGGGTCCCGAAGATCGAGGTCAGCTTCGACATCGACGCGAACGGGCTCCTGAACGTCTCCGCGAAGGACCTCGCGTCCGGTCGCAAGCAGGGGATCACGATCACCGCCTCGAACAAGCTCTCGAAGGAGGACGTCGAGAAGATGGTCCACCAGGCCGAGCAGTTCGCCGACGCCGACAAGGTTCGGGCGGAGCTCGTCCAGGCGAAGAACCAGGCCGAGTCGCTCGCCTACGAGGCGGAGCGCGTGCTCGCGGACTCCAAGGACAAGATCGAGGCGGCGGACGCCGAGAGCGTGAAGTCGAAGGTGCAGGCCCTGCGGTCCGCGCTCGGGTCGAAGGACACGACGCTCGCGGACGTGAAGTCGAAGACCGACGATCTCGCGAGCTCGCTCCACGCGATCGCGCGGAAGCTCTACCAGGCCGGCGCTCCGCCGCCCGGCGGAGCCACGGCCCCTCCCCCGACCGGCGAGGCCGCCTCCTCGCCGCCGCCCGAGCCCGACTCCGGGTCGACCGGCCCGGTGGACGCCGACTTCAAGGTCGTCGACAAGGACGCGGGCGACGAGAAGGAGCAGTCGTAGACCGCGTCCGCCCGTCGGCGGTCAGTGCCCCGGCAGCGACCGGGGCCACGTTCGGCCCTTGGGGGGACCGACGTACTCGACGTCGGGCCGGATCAGCCGGTTGTCCGCGGCCTGCTCGAGCGCGTGCGCGGTCCAGCCGGCCGTCCGCGCGACCGCGAACGTCGGGGTGAACAGTTCGCGCGGGAGCCCGACGCCCTCGAGCACGACCGCGCTGTAGTACTCGACGTTCGTGAACAGGCGTGCGCCCGGCTTCTCCCGACGCAGTGCCTCGAGCGCCACCCGCTCGACGGCCTCCGCGAGCGCGAGGCGAGCGGGCTCCGCGACCTCGCGCGCGATGCGGTGGAGGACGAGGCCCCGGGGGTCGTCGGTCTTGTACGCGCGATGGCCGAACCCGTAGAGGACCTGCTTCCGTGCGAGCCGCTCGCGGATCCACGCCTCGGCCCGGTCCGCCGATCCGATCGCATCCAGCATGTCCGAGACGCGGCTCGGGGCCCCGCCGTGGACCGGCCCTTTCAGCGTGCCGAGCGCCGCGGTCGCGGCGCTGACGAGGTCCGACTGCGTCGAGATCGCGATGCAGAGCGCGAACGTGGAAGCGTTCATCCCGTGGTCGGCGAGCAGGGCGAGATACCCTTCGACCGCCGCGACGCGCCGAGGGTCCGGGTCGGCCCCGGTCATCATCCACAGGTAGTTCGCTGCGTGCCCGAGGTCGGTCCGGGGAGCGACCGGCGCGAGCCCGCGGGAGCGGCGCACGTACCGCGCGAGCAGGACCGGTGTCCGCGCGATGAGGTCGAAGCCCTCCTCGCGCGTCGGCGGATAGCCGTAGGCGCCGGTCCCGAGCGAGGAGAGGATCGTCCGGAGCGCCTCGAGCGGGGGGAGTCCGGCCGGCAGCGCGTCGACGACGCGTTCGACCGACGGGGGCACCGCGCGCCGGGCCGCCACCTCCCGGACCACCTCGGGCGACGGGTCGGCCGATGGCGGCTCGCCGAAGAGGAGCAGGTGCACCACGGACTCGTACGGGACGCCGGGCACGATGTCGCGGACGTCGAACCCCCGGTACACGAGGTCGCCGGTCTCGCCGCCGACCCAGCTGATCGTCGACCGTCCGACCACGATGTCGTCGAGACCCTTCGAAAAGCGGGGCGGCTCGGGCATCGGGCGGCCCAGAACGCGCACCGAGCTTAGCCTCGCCGGCCGCCGGCCTCCGCCAACGCTATCTCCCGGGGTCGGTCGTTCTCTCGATGACCGAGGCTCCGACGCACCTGCTCGAGCGCGTCCTCCAGCAGCGCGTGACGTTGCTCCTCAAGGACTCTCGCCAGATGACCGGAAAGTTGCTCGGACTCGACGAGCACATGAACCTCGTGCTGGACGATGCCGAGGAGACCACGCCCGAGGTGACCCGCCATCTGGGACGGGTCGTCCTGCGGGGCTCGAACGTCGTCACGCTGCACGCTCCCCAGGGCGGCTCGACGAAGCCGTCGTGAGCCCGTGCCGAAGCCGACCCCGCCCGAGGAGCGCTCCCGGCCCCGGCCGCACGGGGAGACGCTCGCGGTCCTGAAATCGCTCGCCCTCTCGGGGGCGGACCAGAGCCCGGTGGTCGTCACGTCCCGCGAGATCGGGGAGCGGATCGGGGTGAGCCAGCAGGCCGCCGACCGGTACCTGGTCGCGCTCGAGAAGCGCGGGCTCGTCACGCGGTCGCTCGCGCAACGACGCCAGCGGGTCGCGCTGACGTCCGCCGGGATGGCGCTGTTGCGCGCGGAGTATCGGTCGTACCATCGGATCTTCGAGGGGCCGGCGAAGATCTCGTTCTCGGGGAAGGTCGCATCGGGCCTCGGCGAAGGGCGCTACTACCTCAGTCAACCCGGTTACGTCGTCCAGTTCACCGAGCGGCTCGGCTACGCCCCGTACCCGGGGACCCTCAACGTCCGGGTCGAGGGGCCGGCGCTCCGCAAGGTCGAGCTCCTCGCGGCGTGGCGAGGGCTCCGCATCGACGGCTTCCAGGCGAGCGGCCGCACGTTCGGCGGCGCGACGTGCTTCCCGGCCCGGATGAACGGGCATCCCTGCCACCTGATCTCGCCCGACCGCACGCACTACCAGGACGTGGTCGAGTTCGTCGCGGCCGACTGCCTTCGAGAGTCGCTGCGGATCCACGACGAGGACCCGGTGCGGCTCGACATCGAGGAGACGTGACGTCGCCGTCCGTCGCGCGCACGGTCGCGCACGACCGCCGGCCGGATCCGGCCGGGCCGGACGCGGCCCGCCGGTACGTGAACCAGTGGGTCGAGCCCGAGGCGATCGGGGCGGAGCGGGTACCGGCGTTCGTCCTCATCCTGAAGACCCGCGGCTGCTACTGGGCCGACGCGAAGGGCTGCTCGATGTGCGGCTACGCGAAGGACACGCTCGGTCGCTCGGCAACGCCCGCGGAGCTCGCCGAGCAGACCGAACGGGCGCTCGGCCGGTACCGCTCGGAGCCGTACGTCAAGATCTACACATCGGGCAGCTTTCTCGACGACCGGGAGGTCGACCCCGAGAGCCGGCGACGGATCGTCGCGGGGTTCTCCGGCCGCGCGCGGCGGCTCCTGTTCGAGACGCTCCCCGAGTTCGCGACCCCCGAGGCGCTCGGGCCGCTCGCCGAGGCGTTCGCGGGGGAGCTCGAGGTCGCGCTCGGGCTCGAGACGACCGACCCTACCGTCCTCGCCCGGTACGTGCACAAGAACGCCCCGCCGTCGGAGTACCTCGCCGCCGCCGACCGGGTCCGCGCGCTCGGGCTCCGGGCGAAGGCCTACCTGCTCCTGAAGCCGCCGTATCTCTCGGAGGAGGAGGCCGCGGACGACGTGGTCCGCTCGATCGGGGAGGCCGCCGCCCGGTTCGACGCGCTCTCCGTGAACCCGGTGCACATCCAGAACGGCACGGTCGTGGAGTGGCTCTACCACCGGGGACGCTACCGGCCGCCGTGGCTCTGGTCCGTGGTCGAGGTGCTGCGCCGCGGGGCGGAGCGGCGGGGCCGCGCCCGACTGGTCTCGTTCCCGACGGCGGGGGGACTCGCCCGGGGGCCGCACAACTGCGGCGAGTGCGACGCGCGCGTCCTCGCCGCGATCGAGGAGGCGTCGCTCTCGCAGGAGTTCGGGGCGCTCGACGCGCTCGACTGTGCCTGCCGCGACGAGTGGAACGCGGCCCGGGCGCTGGAGCCGCTCGGGGTGGAAGCGTGACCGACGGCGGTCCGAAGCTCCCGCCCCTCGCCGAGTCAACGATCCACCAGTTCCTGCGCGCCCACGCCCTCTCGGGCGGGAGCACCGGCGTCGTCGTCGGCCTCTCGGGCGGGGTCGACAGCGCGCTCACCGCGCGGCTCGCCCGGGACGCGCTCGGCGCGGAGCACGTGCTCGGCGTGCTGGAGCCGGACGCGCGGTTCCCGCCCGAGCTGCTCGCGGAGACCGAGGAGTACGCGCGCGCGCTCGGGATCGAGTACCGGACCGTACCGATCGCCGCGGTCGAGCGGGCCTTTCACGAGCTCCTGCCCGAGATCCGGGATGTCGTCACGCTCGGGAACTTCGCGGCGCGCGTGCGGATGACGATCAGCTACGCGATCGCCCGCGAGCGCGGACGGCTGGTGGTGGGGACCGGCAACAAGTCCGAGCTCCTCCTCGGATACTTCACGAAGCACGGGGACGGGGGCGTCGACCTCCTGCCGATCGGCGACCTGTACAAGACCGAGGTCTACGAGCTCGCCGCGGCGCTGGGCCTCCCGGCGGCGGTCCGCGAGCGCGCGCCGACCGCGGGCCTCTGGGAGGGGCAGACCGACGAGGGGGAGCTCGGGCTCCCGTACCGAGAGATCGACCGGGTGCTCTACGGCCTCGAGCGGCTCCGCACCGAGGAGGAGATCGCCGAGTCGACCGGCCTGTCGCTCACCGACGTCCGTTCGATCTCCGACCGGGTCGCGCGGAGCCGCCACAAGCGGCGGGCGCCGCCGGTCGCGAAGGTCGGTTTCCGCACGGTCGGGCTCGACTGGCGGGAGTGAGGGGGGACGAGGTCGTCCCCAACCTTTTACGCGCCGGACGCTCGCCCGTCCCAATCCCGCCGGGCATTCCGCCATGGATCGTGCGACCTACCAGCGACTCCTCGACCGCCTCGCCACGTACGACGACGTCCAGCGCGTGGCGCGGGAAGAGCATCTCGACGAGGAGCTCCTGTTCGTCATCCACACGCACCGCGTCACCCGCGACGCGACCCGACGCTTCTACGTCGTCAAGCGCCAGATCGCCCGGCTCGCCGGGCAGTGGAAGCGGGGACGGCCGATGCTCGACATCGCGCACGAGTGGAACTTTCCGCCGGTGCTCCTCGGCCAGCAGATGCTCGGCGAGCTCGGGATCCCCCGCAAGAAGGTCTGGGGGACGTTCCTCCACCCCGAGTCGGCGCCGGACGCGCGGGTCCGCCGGGAGGTCGAGCAGCTGCTCGCCGCCGACATGATCTACTCCCCGCGGGGCATGGAGCTCCAGCGGGAGCGCGGGCGGAAGGGCGAGGAGCGCCTCCAGCGGTGGCTCGACAAGCACGGGATCGGCTTCCGGACCGAGAACGACCTGCGCGGGAAGTACGCGAAGACGCCGGACGCGCTCCTCGACGAGCCGATCATCTTCTACGGCCAGAAGCTCCGCTGGATCGAGTCGAAGGCGAACTTCGGGGACGACGTCGAGCTGCGGAAGAACCTGAAGCGGCAGCTCGGACCCTACACCCAGCTGTTCGGAGAGGGTGCGGTCGTCTACTGGTACGGCTACGTCGACGGCGCGGAGTCGCCGGACGGGATCCTGCTCTGGGACGGCACGACGTTCGAGGGGATCACGCCGATCGTGCCACCTCGGACCGAGGGATCTCCCGCTGCGCACCACTCGCGAGATCCCGCTCGACGACCGCCTCCGGCCCCGCCTCCTTGAGCCCGAGGATCAGCGCGCGGCGGGCGCGACGTCGCGCCGCCTCCTTCAGCTGACGGGACATCGAGCGCGCGAGCAGGTCGCAGTCGGCGCTCAGCCCCGCCCGGCGCAACTCCTCCACCAGCGCGATCGCGTCGGGCGTGAGCGCGGGGTTCACGACCACCACGTAGCTGTCGAGCGGCGGCTCCCCGTCCGGCCAGCGGCCGGCCGCCTTGAGCAGGATCTCGAGCCGCTCCTCCCCGATCGCGAGGCCGGTCGCGGGCGTCGGCGGCCCCTCGAACAGCTCGATGAGATGGTCGTACCGTCCGCCGCCGAAGATCGCGCGCCCGCTGTCGCGGGTCGCGAACGCCTCGAAGACGGTCGAGGTGTAGTAGGCGAGTCCGCGGACCACCGTCGGGTCGAAGACGATGCGGTCGCCGAGCCCCGCGCGCTCGAGCAGCGCGAACAGCCCGCGGACGCGCGCGACGCCGGCGCGCGCGCTCTCGTCGAGCCCCTGCGCGACGAGCCGCTGGAAGAACGGCTCGAGCTTCCCGGGAGGCACGCCGGTCCCGGCGGACGCGAAGACCTCCGTGAGCTCCCGCGCCGCCGACTCGGGCACGCCCGCCTCGCCGAGCTCGCTCACGAACGCCTCGATCGACAGGTCCCGGTACTTGTCGACCGCGCGGAAGAACCGCGGCGACTCGGACGCGCCGTACATGCGCCCGATCCCCTCGGCGATCGACCGGTCGTTGACCCGGATCGCGTAGAGCCCGCCGGCCCCGATCTCGTCGAGGAGCAGCGCGGCGGTCGCGAGGAGGTCGGCCTCCGCCTCGACGCCCGGGACCCCGAGCATCTCGAGGTCGAACTGCAGGAACTCGCGCAGGCGGCCCGCCTGGGGCTCCTCGTAGCGCCAGATGCGCGAGGCGGTGAACCACTTCACCGGGAGCGGCTCGGACTTCGCCCGCTCGACGTACACGCGGGCGAGCGAGGGCGTCGTCTCGGGGACCAGGGCGACCGGCCGGTCCCCCTTGTCGCGGAACATCCACGTTTGGGCGGCGATCCCCTCGCCGCTCTTGGTCTGGTAGAGCTCGAAGCTCTCGACGCTCGGCGTCTCGATCTCCGTGAAGCCGGCGCGCCGCGCCGCCGCGCGCATGCGACGCCGCAGCTCCGAGCGCGCGCCCGCGTCGGGGGGGAGGTAGTCGCGGAATCCACGGAGGACCGGGGGCGTCATTACCCCCGAGGAGCGGACCCCGCGTTATTTAGACCTGCGGGGCGGAGCGAACCTCGCCCGCCGGGGCGCTCACGTTGCCGGGCGGCCCCGCGACTCGCTCGGCGAACGCGCGAAGCCGGCGGTACGCGACGATCGCGCCCACCAGATTCCGCTTGCTGAGGTCACGGGAGACCGTCCGAAGGTCCTGGACGGCCGGCTCGATATCGAGCCCGGCGTCGCGCACCTCGACCATCCGGTCCCGGATCCGGCGAAGGTCCGCGAGGAGGCGCGGCTGCAAGAGCGTCCAGAGCGCGACGGCCGCCCGCGCGAGGACCTGCTCGGAGGCGACACGGTGCCCTTCCGCGAACAGCTTCCGGCCCTCTTCGAGGGGTCCGGCCGCCGGCCCCGGGTCGCCGCCGAGCTCCCGGATCGTCGAGGCCATCAGCTCCCCCTCGGTGACCAGGATCCGGCCGACCTCCCACTCCTGCTCCAGCTGGCCGAGCGCGTCGCGTACGAGGTTCAACCGCCGGACCGCGCCCGCGAAGTCTCCGACGCCGATCGCGCGTCGCACGGCCGCGAGCTCGACGTCGGCGCTGTGGGTGGCGACCAGCGGGGCGAGCTCGTTGCGGTGCGCGAGGAGCGACTCGTACTCCTCGACGACCGCGCTCGTCACGTGGACGAACATCTCGCGGGCGAGCACCTCGAGCGAGTCGAGGTCGGCCGCGACCGCGGCGGCGCTCGCCCGCGACCCGAAGTCCGCGAAATCGAGGTCGAGCCGTCGGCCGATCTCGAAATACTCCCGGATCCGGCGCTGCGCGTCCGCCAGCTCGGTCATCGAGGTCGGCGCCAGCGGCAGGTCGACCCGTGGGTCGAGCGGGGGCGCCGGCTCCGGGCTCGGAAGGGACGCCGGCTCGATGCCGGCGAGCTCGGGCCGGGGGTCCGGCCGGCTCAGGAGTCCCTTCGTGGCCGCGGGCACCGGTGGCGGGGTCTTCTCGAGGTCGACGCTGGCGAGCAGTTCGCCGATCGTTCGAAGGTAGGCCGGGTCGGAGCCCCCGCGCGGTCCGGCGGCCTCCCGGACGGGCGCGAACAGCTCGGCAGCGAGATGGCATCTCGGGCACGCGCCGCCGTCCGGCGCTTCGATGCCGCAGACCGGGCAGCTCGCCATCCCCCGCGCTCCGGGCGTCCCGTGCGGGGGCGCGCCCTCCCCCGCGGGCGAGGGGCCCATCGAGCGGGTACCCGATGTAGACACCGGGCCGTGGCTCAAATAGCTCACCCTGGGCGCGGTGCTCACCGTTCGGGGCCGCGCGGGGCGAGATGGCGCCGCGCCGAGGGCGTCGGATGGTATACGCCGGGGCCGAAGGCCGGGCGGGTCGCGGAGCGGACCGCGGCTTCGGGGGGCCAGCGGCGACGACACTCGCGACACCGGTAGCCTCGAGATCGTCCGAGCGAGTGGCTCGGGCGGTCGCACGCCGGGCATCGGGGAGCCACAAGGCGTCCGACGCGCGGCACGAGACGAACGATCTCGATCCCCTCGAGACGGAACGCGAGGTCCTCGCCCCGCGACCCCCAGAGGCGCACCCGATCCCCCGCGACGAGCGCTCCCGCTACGCGCGGAAGCGTCTTCGTCGGCTCGAAGGCGAGGCAGGGGACGGAGTCGCCCGCGTCGTCCCGGAGCGAGAGACGGACGTGGCCCCCCTCGACAACCTCCGGGGACGAGTCGACCGTGCCGGTGAGGATCCCGGCCTCGAACGGTGCGAGCTCGCGGGCGCGAAGAGGTCGCAGGTGGTCGCCCGTGCCCTGGTTCGTCCGGAAGAGCACCCATCGATCGACCGGCTCCGACCGAACGAGGGGGCGCGCCGCGAGCGGACTCCGGTCGTCCGTGCCGCGCAGGCCGTAAAGGATCGGACAAGGCGTGTGCGGGGCGACGAGGAGGCGGCGGGTCCTCGGGTCCTCGCAGAGGAAGAGCCCGGGGAATCGTGCGGCCGCCGTCCGGACGCTCTCCGCGTCGACCTGTCGCGGCCGGCCCCAGCGCTCGGGGACGCGATACGCGATCAGTTCCCAGGTCGGATGCGCGCCGCGCCACGCGACCGCGGCGGCGGCGCCGACGATCCCCCGCTCGCTCCCGCAGGTCCGCACGAACGCGCGAGAACGCTCCAGAAGCCGCCGGACCTCCGTCACGTCGACCAGTTTGCGGACCGCGTCCCAGTAGAGCCGGGCCGGGAGCGGTGCCCGCACCGCGACCATCGCGGGGTCGGTACCGGGCTCGCCGGCGCGCGACGCGGAGAGGAGCCGCTGCCAGGCCCGGTCGAGCCAACCTCGCGCCTCGTCCGGCGGGAGCTCCCGCCCTTCGGGGAACGAGAGGATCGGTTCCCCCTCGATCTCGCCGAGTCGACGTCGCCGTCCCCGGCCCCGACCGAATCGCGCGGCGAGCGCGGCGTTCCCGCGGGTCTTCCACGGTACGTTCGGATTCAGTCGGACGAGCCGGGGCTCGCCGATGAGGTCGACCCCCGCGCGACGCGATTCCGCGATCAGTTCGGTGAGCGCCCACGTGGTGCACCCCCCCCGCGGGCTGTCGGTGTCGTCGATGCCGATCCACATCGCCCGTCGCCGACCGCCGAGCGCGCGGCGGCGGATGAGCCCGGCGCTACGCGACGCCCGCGAGGAGCTTCTGGTAGGCCGCGAGGTTCGACTCGACCGAGATCTCCGAGCGCGCCGGCCCGACGTTCTCGCCGAGCAGCTTCGCCTCGAGGCCGGCGCGCGCGACCTCCGCCGGCCGGTGGAAGACCCCGATCGGGATCTTGCCCGCCTCGGTCGTCTCGAGGTAGAGGCGGAACATCGATTTGCGGTCGGTCGGGTCGTAGCCGGGGAGCTTCGAGACGTCCACGACCTTCTCCCGCCAGAGCTTGTACGTGTCGTTGTACGTCACGCAGGGCGAGAGATCCTCGACGAACGCGAACCCGCGGTGCTCGTGATTGAAGCGGATCGCCTCCTCCAGCACCGCGGTCATCGTCTTCGGGTCGCCCGAGAACGTCCGGGCGAGGAAGTTCGGCGCGGGGATCGACAGCGCGCTGAGGATCGCGTCGAACGGCGCCTCGATGTTCCCCTCGAAGCCGATCTGGCTCGTCGGGGACGGCTGGCCCTTCGTGAGGCCGTAGGTCTCGTTGTTCATGACGATGTAGAGGATCGAGGCGTTCTTCTTGAACGCGTGCATGAAGTGGCCCATCCCGATCGCATAGCCGTCGCCGTCACCCCCCGCGGCGACGACCGTGAGATGGGGGTTCGCGAGCTTCACGCCGACCGCCTGCGCGAGGAGCCGTCCGTGCAGCGCGTGGATCCCGTTGACCTCGAGGAAATTGTGGATCGACCCCGAGCAGCCGATCCCGCCGACCAGGACGAGGTCGTGCGCGGGGATCTTGAGGTTCGCCGCCGCCTTCTTCACCGCCGCGAGCAGGCTGAAGTCGCCGCAGCCCGGGCACCAGATCGGTGCGGTCGGTTTCGCGGACTGCACCATCTCACGCCACCTCCGGGATCCCCGCGATGATCTGCGGGGTGCGGAACGTGTAGCCGTCGTACTTCAGGATCGATCGCAGCTTCGCGTGGTGCCACGGGAGCGTCTCCCGCAGGAGCCGCGCGAACTGGCCGGTGTAGTTGTGCTCGATGACGTAGGCGACGTCGACCGACTTGAGGAACGGGTCGATCTCGTGGACCGGTACCGGGTACACCGTGCGGGCCTGGAGGTATCGCGTCTTCACGCCGCGGGCCGCGAGGATCGCCTGCGTTTCGAGTATCGGACCCGACGTGCTGCCGTAGCCGATCAGGCCGACCTTCGCGTCCGGTGCGCCGAACAGCCGGCACGGTGGGAGGTCGTCCCGCGCTTGGACCATCTTTCCCATCCGTTTCTTCATCATGCGAACGCGGTTCGTTGGGTTCACGGACACGTGGCCCCACTCGTCGTGCTCGTTCCCGGTGATCTCCGCCCATAGCCCGGGAGTCCCGGGGGCCGCGTAGGGGCTGATGCCGTCGTCGGAGAAGCGGTAGGCCTTGTACTCGGTCATCTGCGGGAGGTCGGCCGCGGTGAGGCGCTTGCCCCGGTCGACGTGCGCCCGGCCGAGGTCGAACCGGGCGCTGGTCGCGGTATTCTGGCAGAGCGCCTGGTCGAGAAGGAGGATCACGGGCACCCGCCACTTCTCCGCGAGGTTGAGCGCCTCGACCGTCATCGAGAAACAGTCGGCGGGGTCGGACGGTGCGATCACGAACCGCGGATACTCCCCGTGCCCGAGGTTCGCGAGATGGGAGAGGTCGGACTGCTCGTGGCGCGTCGGTTGACCGGTGCTCGGGCCGACGCGTTGGCAGTCAGCCACCACGATCGGGATCTCCGCGGTGCCCGCCTGACCGATCCCCTCGGTCATCAGCGAGAGACCCGGTCCGCTGGTCGACGTCATCACCCGGGCCCCGGCGTAGGCGGCGCCGAGGATCATGTTCACCGCGGCGAGCTCGTCCTCCGCTTGACGGACGACCCCTCCGAACGACGGGAGGTACCGCTGGAGGTACTCCATGACTTCCGTCGCGGGCGTAATCGGGTAGCCGGCGAAGAATCGACCGCCGCCGACGACGAAGCCGAGCGCGACCGCCTGGTTTCCGGTCGTCAGGATGAGGTCGTGAGCGTCGCCTTCGGCGACCGAGAAGCGACCCGCGAGGCCGGTCACCTCGAGCGCGGCCTTCCGACCGATCTCGAGCGCCTTCAGGTTCTTCTCGAGCGCCTCCCCGCCCCGCCGCTTGAACCGCTCCTCGATGACTTCCCGCGTCTTCGCGACGTCGAAGCCGAGCAGCACCGAGAGCGCGCCGTAGGCCGCCGTGTTCTTGAATATCGGCTGGCCGAGCGGTCCGCCGACCAGCGTAGCGAACGGGAAGCCGGACGCGTTCGGAAGGTCAACGTGGAAGCCGGTCGAGTCGTAGATGACGTAGCCGTGCGCGGCGAGCTCGGCGCGTCCCATCTCGACCGCCTCGTTATCGAAGGCGACGAGCACGTCGACCTCGGGCTTGACCGCCGAGATCGGGTCGCGCGATGCGCGCACCGACGCGTCCGCGTGGCCCCCGCGAATGCGCGAGAGGACGTTGCGCGAGGTGTAGACGTAGAGACCGCACTTGCGGAAGTACCGTCCGAGGAGGTCGGAGACGGTCAGCGTGCCGTCGCCGCCCTGGCCCCCGATCATGACCGAGAGGTCAGCGAGCTCGATCGGCGGCGGGGTGCCGGCCGGCCCGGATTCGCCGGAGATAGGCCCTGTGCGGGACGCGGGGGTGGTCATAGTTCGGCAGACGACGGGAACGGTCGTTTGTACTCTGTTCGAGCACCGGAGCATATTTAAGCCGGCAGGCGCCGGCTATCGGTAAACCGGCCCCGCGGAGCCCGCGACGCGGTGTCGGGCGCCTCAACCGTTATGCGGTCGCGACCAGTGGAAGCTTCGATGGCCGAGGCCCGGCTGGTCGAGGACTACCATCCCGAGACCGCGCGGCTCCGCTCGATCCCGGACCCGATCGTGTTCTGGGACGAGACCCTGCGCGACGGCGAGCAGACCCCGGGCGTGCACTTCTCTCCCGAGGAGAAGCTCCGGGTGGCCACGCTGCTCTCCGACATCGGCATCTCGGTGGTGAACGCCGGGATCCCGGTGGTCTCCGAGGAGGAGGCGCGGGCCGTGAAGCTGCTCGCGGGCGCCGGGCTCAAGTGCCACATCCTGGCGGCCGCCCGAACGGTGCCGTCCGACGTCGACGCGGTGATCCGGAGCGGTGCGACGCACATCGCGATCTTCGTCGCCGCGAGCCAGGTCCACCTCAGGTACAAGCTCAAGATGACGCAGGAGGAGGTGCGCGACGCCTCGCTGCGCACCGTCCGGCAAGCGAAGGACGCCGGACTCCACGTCGCGTTCGTCACCGAGGACACGGTCCGGGCGCCGTTCGATTTCGTGGAGCGGCTCTACCGCGACGTGCAGGACGCCGGAGCCGACCGGCTCGTGGTCGCCGATACCGTCGGCATCATGACGCCGCTCACGTTCCGTTGGTACCTCACGGAGTTCCAGCGGCGGGTGCGCCCGAAGGACCTCTCCGTCCACTGCCACGACGACCTCGGACTCGCGGCCGCGAACACGCTGACGGCGGTCGAGTGCGGGGCCCGCGCGCCGCACGTCTGCGTCAACGGGCTCGGAGAGCGGGCGGGGAACGCGTCGCTCGAG
Source organism: Thermoplasmata archaeon (assembly GCA_030037855.1). GTDB lineage: Archaea > Thermoplasmatota > Thermoplasmata > Lutacidiplasmatales > UBA184 > Lutacidiplasma. The sequence goes on from JASHPY010000041.1 coordinate 16,218, forward strand.
GAGGTTGTGCTCGAGCTCGAGGCGCTCTACGGCGTCCGCACGGGGATCAAGACCGAGCGGCTCACGGAGCTCTCCCGCCTGGTCGAGGAGCTCTCGGGGATCCCGGTCGCCGCCAACAAGGCGCTCGTGGGGTACAACGCGTTCTCCCACGAGGCCGGCATCCACACGCACGGGATCCTCGCGAACACGCTGACGTACGAGCCGCTCCAGCCCGCGAAGGTCGGCGCCCGACGCCAGATGATCCTCGGGAAGCACACCGGGAAGGCCGCGATCGTCGAGAAGCTCAAGGAGCGCGGGCTGACCGCGTCGGACCCGCTGCTCCTCGAGCTGCTCCAGCGCATCAAGACGAGCACCGAGGGGCGCTCGAAGTCCGACCTCCAGCGGTTCCTCCGGGAGTACCGACATCTTTTCGAGCGGCCGGGGCTGTCCGATGAGGAGTTCTGGACGATGGTCGACGCGCTCGGGATCCGGAAGGGCGCCTCATGACGCGCTCGAACGGCCACGGTCTCACGCTCGCCGAGAAGGTCCTCGCCCGCGCCGCCGGCACGGAGCGCGTGGTCCCCGGGGAGATCGTCGAAGGGAACGTCGACCTCGCGATGATGCACGAGCAGGGCGCGCAGACCGTCGCGCCGTTCCATCAGATGGGCGCGGAGAAGGTCTGGGACACCGACCGGGTCGTAATCGCGATCGACCACTGGGTCCCCGCGTCGACCGAAGGGGCCGCGGTGCTCCACCGGATCCTGCGGAAGTTCGCGGCGGAGACGAACCTGCCCCATTTCTACGACGTGGGCCAGCACGGGATCTGCCACCAGATCCTCGCCGAGAACGGATGGGTGGTGCCGGGCGACCTCGCGGTCGGCACGGACTCGCATACGAACATGCTCGGCGCGATGGGCGCGGTCGCGGCGGGGATCGGCCCGACCGAGATGGCCGCGGTGCTCGCGCTCGGCCGACTCTGGCTCAAGGTCCCTCCGACGGTCCAGATCCGCGTGCACGGGGCGATGGGACCGGGCGTGACCGCGAAGGACCTCGTGCTTCGGATCCTGGGGGAGATCAAGACGACCGGCGCGACGTACAAGTCGGTCGAGTTCACCGGCCCGGCGATCCGCGCGCTCTCGATGCCCGAGCGGTTCACGATCTGCAACATGACCACCGAGATGGGCGCGAAGTGCGGGATGGTGGCTCCCGACCAGACGACGTTCGACTACCTCGCGCCGATCGCGAAGCACGCGATGCACCCCATGACCCCGGACGCGGACGCCGAGTACGAGCGCGTGGTCGACATCGACCTCGATGGCATGCCCCCGATGGTCGCCTGCCCGTACTCGCCGGACAACGTCCGCCCGCTCCCCGAGGTCGCGCGGGAGCACATCAAGGTCGACCAGGTGTTCCTCGGTTCGTGCACGAACGCCCGGATCGAGGACCTCCGCGAAGGGGCCGCGCTGATGAAGGGACACCAGGTCGCGAAGGGCGTCCGGTTCATCGTCTCGCCCGCGTCGACGAAGATCTACGACCAGTGCCTCAAGGAAGGGATCATCCAGACGTTCACCGACGCGGGCGCGGTGTTCACGAACTCGAGCTGCTCCGCCTGCTTCGGCGGCAACATGGGGATCCTGGCACCGGACGAGGTCTGCGCGTCGTCGTCGAACCGGAACTTCCCCGGCCGGATGGGCGCTAAGGAGGCCCGGATCTACCTGATGTCGCCTGCCGCGACGGTGGCGGCCGCGATCCGGGGCGAGGTCGTCGACCACCGGGAGCTCCTCTAGGAGAGGGTGAGCGTGAAGGACGTCATCGAGGGCCGCGTCTGGACGCTCGGCCGCGACGTCGACACGGACGGGATCATCTCGGGCAAGTACCTCACGATCATCGACCCCCAGGAACTGAAGAAGCACGTCTTCGAGATCGCGCTGCCCGAGTTCGCGAAGGAGGCGCAGCCCGGTGACATCATCGTCGCCGACGAGAACTTCGGCTCCGGGTCGAGTCGCGAGCACGCGCCGCAGGCGATGAAGGCGATCGGCGTCGGTGCGATCGTCGCGGACTCGTTCGCGCGGATCTTCTTCCGCAACGCGATCAACCTCGGCCTCCCGACCGTGGAGGCGCGCGGCGTGCGGGCGATCTTCGAGAAGGGCGACACGGCGCGCCTCGAGATGCGCGCGGGTCGGATCACGAACCTTCGGACCCAGCGGTCGGTAACGTTCCCGCCGCTCCCTCCGCACCTTCTGAGCCTGCTCGACGCGGGCGGCCTCGTAGAGAAGGTACGCGTCGAATTGGCCGCCCGGAAGGCCGCGTCGGCGCCCCCATGAAGGACTCGGGCTACGAGCTCGCCATCTTCCCCGGCGACGGCACGGGGCCCGAGGTCGTTCGGGAGGGCGAGCGCGTGCTCGCGGCCCTCGCCGAGGGCGGCGCGGCGCCGTGGCACGCCACCGTCTATCCCGGGGGCGGCCAGTACTTCCTCAAGACCGGCCGGGAGTGGGACCCCGAGGGCGAGGCCGCGGCGCACCGGGCGGACGCGATCCTCCTCGGCGCGGTGGGATGGCCCGGTGCGACGCTCCCGAACGGTGACATCGCGGGCCGCGCGCTCGTGCTCGGACTGCGCGAGTCGCTCGACCTCTACGCGAACGTGCGGCCCTGCCGGCTCTATCCGGGCGTCCGGCACCGCATCAGCGGAGAGTACCGCGAGGTCTGGTCTCCGAAGAACGTCGACCTCGTGATCGTTCGCGAGAACACCGAGGACCTCTACACCCCGGCGCGGGGCCGGTTGCGTCGGGCGGACGAGACCGAGGTCGCGATCGACACGCGCATCATCACCCGGAAGGGCGCGGAGCGAGTGATCCGCTACGCCTTCGAGCTGGCGCGGGCCCGCGCGCGCGGGGCTCCGGGCGACGGCGTGCGGCGCGTCACGTGCGTCGATAAGGCGAACGTGATGGAAGGGTGCCGGTTCTTCCGGGAGACGTACGACCGCGTCGCGGCCGAGTACCCCGAGATCGAGCGCGACTACGCCTACGTCGACGCGTTCAGCCAATGGCTCGTGCGCGACCCCGAGCGGTTCAACGTGGTGGTCGCGACGAACATGATGGGCGACATCATCACCGACCTCGCCGCCGTCCTCCAGGGCGGCATGGGCTTCGCCTCGGGAGGGAACATCGGCACGGACCACGCGATGTTCGAACCGGTCCACGGGAGCGCGCCGAAGTACGCGGGGAAGAACCAGGTGAACCCGTTCGCGACGTTCTTCGCCGTCGAGCAGATGCTCCGATGGCTCGGCGGCCGCCACGGCGACGCCCGGCTCGTCGGCGCGGCGGACCGTCTCGAGCGCGCGATCTCCCGCGTGCTCGCCGCCGGCGGCGCGCGCACCTACGACCAGGGCGGCACGGTCACGACGAGCGGCGCCGGCGACCTCATGGTGGCGGCGCTGCGGGAGGCCCCCCGGTGACCGGTCGGGCGGTCGCGCTGGTCGGCGGGGCGACGACCCCGTTCGGCGTGCGTCCGACCACGTGGGCCGAGATGGCCCAGGAGATCGGCGCCGCGCTCTTCCGTGCGGTCCCCGAGCTTCGGTCGGAGGACGTCGACTCCCTCTTCGTCGGCGCCGCCGAACCCGAGCGGTTCGCGTTCCAGTCGCACGTCGCGCCGCTCGCCGCCGAGCAGATGGGGCTGCGCCCGCACCGGGTGATCCAGCGGACCGAGCTCGCGTGCGCGTCCGGCCAGAGCGCGATCCGCTCCGCGTACGCCGCGATCGCCGCGGGACTCTCCGACGTCGCGGTCGCGGTCGGCGTGGAGAAGATGAACCTCCCGTCGATGGCGGAAGCGAACAGCTCGATGGGCTGCGTGATGGACCGCCCGTGGGACGGCCCGCACGGCGCGACGGCCCCGCCGTTCTTCGCGATGGTCGCCCAGCGCCACATGCTCGAGCACGGGAC
>JASHPY010000042.1 GCA_030037855.1 Thermoplasmata archaeon
CCGACGTCTTCGTCGCGATGGCGGGCCTCTCCGCTGCGCTCCCCGGCGTGGTGGCCGCGCGCACGCTGAAGCCGGTCATCGGGGTCCCGCTCCACCGCGGACTCGGCCTCGACAGCCTGCTCTCGGTCGTGCAGATGCCGCCCGGGATCCCGGTCGCCGCGGTCGGGCTCGATGCCGCGGAGAATGCGGCGCTGCTCGCGACCGCGATCCTCGCGCTCAAGTTCCCGGAGCTCATCGCCGCGCTCGAAGCGTACCGGGCGAAGTGGCGGGAGGAGCCCACTCCGGCGGGAAGCAAGCCGTGAACGATCCCGCGGCGTTCGTCACCGAGACGATCGCTCGGATCCGGGCCGAGGTGCCGGGGAAGGCGATCATCGCCGCGTCGGGCGGCATCGACTCGACGACCGCCGCCCGGCTGGTCCAGAAGGCGCTGGGGGAGCGGGCGCGGGCGATCTTCGTCGACACCGGTCTTCTGCGCGCGCGCGAGGTCGAGCACGTCAGCGAGTACTTCCGGGCGAGTCGTCTGCCGTTCGAGGTCGTGCCGGCCGCCGACCGGTTCTTCGAGGTGCTGCGCGACGTCACCGACCCCGAGGAGAAGCGGCGGCGGATCGGCGCAGCGTTCATCCGGCTGTTCGAGTCCGAGGCGGAGCGGTTCGGGACCGACCGGCTCGTCCAGGGGACGATCGCACCGGACTGGATCGAGAGCGGCGGCGCGCTGCGCGACACGATCAAGACCCACCACAACGTCGGCGGCGTGCCGAAGGACAGCCGCCTCGTCCTGGTCGAGCCGCTGCGTGACCTCTACAAGGACGAGGTCCGCGCGGTCGCGCGAGAGCTCGGGATCCCGTCCGCGGACCGACAGCCGTTCCCCGGTCCCGGCCTCGCCGTGCGGGTCCACGGCCCCGTGACCCCCGAGCGCGTGCGCCGAGCCCGGGTGGCAAACGCGATCGTGGAGGAGGAGGTCGAGCGGGCGGTATCGGCGAAGACGATCTCGCGGCCCTGGCAGTACTTCGCGGTCCTGCTCCCCGTCCGGGCGGTCGGCGTCACGGGCGACAACCGCGTCTACGGGGAGGCCGTCAGCGTCCGCGTCGTCGAGTCGATCGACGCGATGACCGCGACCTCGATGGACGTACCGCGCGCGGTGCTGAAGTCGATCGCGGAGCGGATCACTCGGGAGCTTTCCGGGGAGGTCGTGCGCGTGCTCTACGAGGTCACGGACAAGCCGCCCGCGACAATCGAGTGGGAGTAGCCGCGCTCGGTCCGCGAAGAGCCTATCTGTCCCTCCTCTTCCCGTCCGCCGCGATGGCGGAAGCCGAGCCCGCGGCGGGAACTTCCCGCACGATCCGGATCCCCGAGGAGGTCGCGCGAGCGATCGAGGAACGGATCCGAAGCTCGTCGTTCGGCTCGGTCGATGCGTTCGTGGCGTTCGTGCTCGCGCGCCTCCTCGAGCAGTCCCCGGACGAGGCGTTCAGCGAGGAGGACGAGAAGGCGCTCAAGGAACGTCTTCGGTCGCTCGGATACATCGATTGAGGCGTCCGAGCCCCCACGCAAGGTATCTTATCCGGGTCCCCTATCGCGGCGTGTGCGGGGGCCCGAGACCGCCCGGGCCGTAACGGCGCTAGCGATCGCGGCGGTGATGCTGTTCTCGGCGGGCGTGGCCGCCGAAGTCGCTCCCGCGAGTTCCCTCGCGCGCGCGCCCGCGCCGCCGGTCGTCGCGGCCGTCGCCCACCCCGCGGGGCTCGTCCTCGCGTGGAAGAACCTGAGCCTCTCGGACGCGAACCAGCCCCCGCCGCGGAACGACGGGAACATGGTGTACGATGCGACCGACCAGTACGTGCTCCTGTTCGGGGGCACCTACCTCAACGAGACGCTGGGCCACTACGTCGAGTACAACGACACGTGGACGTTCGCGGACGGCGTCTGGACCAACGTCACGCCGACCGTTTCCCCGTCCGCGCGGCAGGGCGCGGGGATGGCGTACGACCCGGCGCAGAACGACGTGATCCTGTTCGGGGGCCGGAACGCAGAGGAACAGGACCTCAACGACACCTGGGTCTGGTCGTCCGGGACGTGGACGAACCTCACGTCCTCGATCACCGGTCCGTCGCCGCCGCCGGGCTTCTGGTACTCGATGGCGTACGACGCCCAGACCGAGGCGATCCTACTCTTCGGCGGGATCAACGTCTCGAACGGGGTCACGACCGAGTACACGAACGCGACCTGGTCGTTCCTCGGCGATCACTGGACCGAGCTCTCGCCGAGCGTCGAGCCCCCGGCCCGGCACGCCCAGGAGATGATCTGGGACGACGCCGACGACGAGATGGTGATGTTCGGGGGTCTGAGCTCGGGCCCCTACCTCAACGACACCTGGACGTTCTACGACGGGGAGTGGACTGAGGTCGAGGATGCGGTCCACCCGGGCGCCCGGGCGGGGCTCGGCATCGCCTACGACAGCTCGATCAACCGGGTCGTGCTGTACGGAGGCGAGCCCGCGCCGGACGACTTCTACTCGACGTGGCTGTACGAGGCGGGCATTTGGACCCAATACAACACCACGATCTACCCTCCGAACCCGCAGGCGACCTACGGGCAACTTACCTACGACGCCCGCGACAACGAGGTCGTTGACCTGAACGAACCGATCGCCGAGGGACCGGTCAGCACGTGGGTGCTGAACATATCGAACGCGCCGATCGGCGCGGTGAACTACCCGGTCGAGTTCCACGAGACCGGGCTGCCCGCGGGAACGTCGTGGACCGTCGACCTTGCCGGAAGCGACAACAGTTCCACCGGTGCGACGGTCGGCTTCTCCGAGCCGAACGGAACGTACTCGTTCAGCGTCGAGGCCGTGAACGGATACACGGCCTCCCCGAGCTCGGGGTCGATCGGGGTGAGCGGGGGGACCGCGACCGAGGACATCTCCTTCACGCCGGGGTCGGGGGCGCTCGCGGTCACGCTGGCCGCGACCCCGTCGACCGTCGCCGTGGGAGTCGAGACGAACCTGTCGGCGGTCACGTCCGGCGGCACACCGCCGATTCGCTACGCGTACACCGGGTTGCCCACGGGTTGTTCGAGCCAGAACCTGCCCACGCTGCCGTGTACGCCGACCGCGGCGGGCAGCTATCGGGTCACGGTCACCGCGACCGACGACCTCGACCACGTCGCGGAAGCGAACGCGACCCTGACGGTCACGACGACGACGGTTCCTCCCTCGCAGAGCCCGAGCGGTTCGAGCACCTGGCTCTGGATCGTCGTCGCGCTCGTGGTCGTGCTCGCCGTCATCGCCCTCGTGCTCGTGCTCCGCCGACGACGCCCGCCGTCGCCCGTTCCGGGCGCTCCGACGTACCCCGGCGGCCGGCCGACCCCTCCTCCGCCCCCGCCCCCTCCCGGTTCCTGAGGCCGCTCTCCCGCCAACGATTAACCCCGCCGGCGGCTCGTACGCCCCGTGATCGAGTGTCCGTTCTGCGGCGCGCCCGAGACCGATCGGCTCGAGCTCGAGGGGAAGCGATTCCTCGTGTTCCGCTGCATGTTCACGCCCGAGATCGAGCCCGGGCTCACCGACGCGGAGATCGTCGAGCGGATGCGAGCGACGTTCGGTTCGAACGGACGCGACTACTTCCGGGGTACGTGCGACCGACTGCACGTCTACGTGACCCGGGGTGAGGGCGCTCGGGTGCTGTCCCCGCCCGCGCGGTCGCGAGACGCTTAGTCCCCTTCGATCGTGAGCGCCCGCTGAACGAAGAATATCCCGATCCAGCAGAACTGGGCGGCCGTGAGGCTGACGAACGAGACCGCGATCGATATTGCGAAGACCGCCGACGAGAGGTACCCTCGCCGGGTGAAGTATAGGGCCGCCGCCGGGGGGGTGTCCGGCTTCGCGAGATGGTTCCGCTGCGCGTACTCCCAGATTCCGGTCGTCGTCAGTCCGAGGGTGATCTGGATCGCCGCGAACAGGTCGATGCCGGCCTGATAGTCCGAGTAGGCCGAGTAGAAGCTGAGCACGAACGGCATCACCGCGATCTGCATCAGGAGGACCATGTTGAGCCAGACGAGCCCCGAGTCGAATCGGGCGATGTACTGGTACGTCCGGTTGTGCACGATCCACCAGATCGCGATCATCACGAACGCGAACCCGTAGCCGAGGAACTTGTACAGGTCCGCCCCGAGCGAGCCGACGAGCTGGTGCTCGGTCGGCCGGGTCGCGAACGTCGGGACGACGAGCGACAGGACCAGCAGCGTCATGGCGAACGCGAAGACCCCGTCGCTCAGCGAGACGATGCGGCCGAGGTCCTCCCCCGAGATCTGGGTCAGTCCCGGTTTCGTTCGGGGGCGCCAGCGGTGCCCCGGTCCGACTCCGGGAGATGGCGCGGCGGCGCCGACGTTCTCGGTTGTAGCGGCCGTCGGCGAGGGGGCGTCGGGGAGCGGGGCGTCGGTCGGGAGTCCGTCGGGGGTCATCGCCGGCGCACCCCCCTCGGAGCGGGAAGGTCTTCCGCGTCCGCCTCGATCTCCACCAGCATCTCGGGCTCGATCAACCCCGTGACGCCGACCAGCGTCATCGCCGGTTGAATGGGAGGAAACCGCTCGGAGAGCGCCCGCGTCACCTCGCCCGAGCGTGAGAGGTCGGTCACGAACATCCGGAGGCGCACGATCGCCGCACGCTCGCTGCCGAGCGCCTGCAGTGCGTGCTCGATGTTGTCGAGGACCTGCACCGTCTGCCGATACGGGTCCCCGACCCCGACGATCCGGCCGTCGGGCCCGAACGCGGTCGTCCCCGAGACGTGGATGTGCGTGCCGACCCGGACGGCCCGGCTGTACCCGACCACCGGCTCCCAGCGGGAGCCGCTCAGGTACCGCTCCCGGACCCCGGCGGGAGGCGACCTATGCCGGGGCTTTCGTTCCGATCTTCGCAATCGCGGGCTCCGTCGGGACGAGGTGACGGGAGAGGCCGAGCTCCTCCGGCGAGGCGCC
>JASHPY010000043.1 GCA_030037855.1 Thermoplasmata archaeon
GGAGGGGTGCCCGCCGAACCGAGCGTGATCGGCTGGGTGAACTGGGCGCCGACCGCGTTCGCCGCGGACGCGGCCTGGAGCAGTGCGGAGAGCCGGCCGACCTGGTCCTCGACCTGCACGACGTGGTTGAGGTCGTTGACGCTCATCTGTCCCGGGAGCGTCGCGGTGATGTAGTTCGCGATGAACGTGACGACGAGCAGGAGTCCGAGGATCGTCGCGACCGCGGAGACCTGAGCCCGACGGCCCCTCAACTTCCACTTGCGGACCGATCGGCGACGCTGGTACACGTGACCCTCGACAGCGGGGGTACAAAATACCCTCCGGCGCGGTATTTATTTATTTGGAGACGGGCGGCCCGCGTCTCGCGGCTCCCGGCCCCCGAAAAACCGCGGGCCGCGACCCTTATCTCTCGCCCTTCCTCCCCGTTGGGGGTAAGGAGAGTGCCATCCGAAGGCGACCTCCCGGTCCGGGTCGAGCGCGCGCTCCTCTCGGTCGACGATAAGACCGGCCTCGCGGAGTTCGCGCGCGGCCTGGTCGATCTCCGGGTCGAGCTCTGGGCGACCGGCGGGACGCGAAAGGAGGTCGGGGCCGCCGGCGTGCCGGTCGGCGCCGCCGAGGACCTGACCGGAGTGTCGGCGTGGTTCGGCGGACGCGTGAAGACCCTCCATCCGGCGCTGCTCGGCGGGATCCTCGCGCCGCGGACGGAAGCGGGTCTCCGGGAGATGCGGGAGCGGGCGCTCCGACCGTTCGACCTCGTGGTCGTGAACCTCTACCCGTTCGAGCGGCACCTCGCGGAGCATCCGGACGCCGCGGACCGAGAGGAGTACGTCGACATCGGTGGGGTCACGCTCGCGCGGGCCGGAGCGAAGAACCACGCGTGGGTCACGGTCGTGACCGACCCGTCCGACTACGCCCCGCTGCTCGCCGAGCTCCGGGAGCACGGGGGGGCGGTCAGCGCGGCCACTCGCCTCCGCCTCGCGGCGAAGGCGTTCCGGCGGACGACCGCGTACGACGCGGCGATCGCGGCCGCCCTCGCCCCGCCCGAGTCGCCCGACGAGCCGTTCCCCGAGGAGGTCCGGTTCCGCCGGGAGCCGCTGCGGCTCCGCTACGGAGAGAACCCGCACCAGCGCGCCGCCGTCTATGGCCGGGTCGGTTCGCCGCCGCGAGCGTTCACGGTCGTGAAGGGGGACGCCCTCTCCTACACGAACCTCCTCGACGTCGACACGGCGCTCGGGATCGTGGCGGAGTTCCCGGGCCCGAGCGCCGCGATCGTGAAGCATGCGACCCCGTGCGGGGTCGCCTCGGGGGCGACCGTGCGCGAGGCGCTCGAGCGTGCGATCGCGACCGACCCGGTCGCGCGGTACGGCTGCGCGATCGCCGTGAACCGCCCGGTGGGGGCCGACGACACCGCGGCGATGAAGGGGGTGTTCGTCGACCTGCTGGTCGCGCCCGGTTACGAGCCCGTCGCGCTCGAGCACCTCGGTCACCGACCGAAGGTCAAGGTCGTACGGGCCGACCCGGCGCCGCCGACCGCGAGCGACTGGGAGGCGAGGAGCGCGCTCGGGCGGCTCCTGCTCCAGGAGGCGGACCGGCGCGAGCTCGTCGCGGGGGAGCTGCGTCCGGTCACGACGCACGCCGCCTCGCCCGAGGCGATGTGCGCCCTCGACTTCGCCTGGCGGGTCGTGCGCCATGCGAAGTCGAACGCGATCGTGCTCGCGCAGGGCGCGCGGACCGTCGGGATCGGTTCCGGTCAGCCGACGCGCGTGAAGGCGGTCGAACTCGCGTGCGAGGTCGCCGGGGACCGGGCGCGCGGGGCGGTCCTCGCCTCCGACGCGTTCTTCCCGTTCGCGGACGGGATCGAGGTCGCGGGGCGCGCCGGCGTCGCCGCGGTGATCCAACCGGGCGGAAGCCTCCGGGACCCCGAGGTGATCGCGGCCGCCGAGCGGCTCGGGATCGCGATGTACTTCACCGGGTGGCGGGTCTTCCGCCACTGAGCGCGCGCGCCGGCGGCGCGAAGTGGCGCCGTAGGATCGTGCGGAACTCGACCGGGTCGACCGGTCCGACCTCCCGGCCGGTCTCGTGACCCTCGCGCAGGAACACGTAGGTCGGGATCGAGTGGATCCCGTAGGAGCGCGTGACGAGCGACGCCTCGTCGACGTTCACGGTCGCGAACTTCACCCGGCCGGCGAGGCGCTCGGAGAGGTCGCGAAAGACCGGCTGGGAGGCGAGGCACGGCGCGCTCCAGTCCGCGTAGAAGTCGACGACGACCGGGATCCGCGAGCGGATCACCTCCGCCTCGAACGTGTCGTCGTTGACCCGAACGGGCGTCGCCCGGTCCGGCACGTCTGCTCCTCTCGCGTTCGAGCTCGGCCCCCTCTTTAAACGTGTGGTTCCTTCGGCGTCGTTCGTGCGGTCGTCCGGGCGCCGGAGGCCACGTTCGGCGACCGGGCTTCCGCCGGCGCTCGGTACCGCGCTCGTCCGCTGGTTCGGGACGCACCGGCGCCCCCTCCCCTGGCGGCGGGACCGCGACCCGTACCGGATCTGGGTCGGCGAGGTCCTCCTACAGCAGACGCGGGTCGCGCAGGCCGCGCCGTACTTCGATCGGTTCGTCGCGCGGTTCCCGTCGCTCGACTCGCTCGCCCGCGCCCCGCTCGGGGACGTCCTCAAGGTCTGGCAGGGCGCGGGGTACTACGCCCGCGCCCGGCACCTCCACGCCGCCGCCCGCCAGCTCGCGGGCGAGCGGGGCGGCCGGCTCCCGACGACGGTGCCGGAGCTCGAGGCGCTGCCGGGCATCGGCCCGTACGTCGCCCGGGCGATCGCGAGCCTCGCGTTCGACGCGCCGGTGGTCGCGCTCGAGGCGAACGGCCTCCGCGTCGCCGCCCGATGCACGCTCGAGTCCGGGGACGTTCGGCGCGCCCGCGTGCGCTCCCGGCTCGCCGCCGCGCTCGCGACCGCGGTTCCGCCCGGGAGGTCGGCCGCGTTCAACGAGGGGCTCATGGAACTCGGTGAGACGGTCTGCCGGCCCGCGGCACCGCTCTGCGCGCGTTGCCCGTTGCGCGGTCACTGCCGGGCGTACCGGGAGACCGGCGACCCCGGTGCGCTGCCGCGCCGCCCTCCGTCCGCGCGCCGGCCCCACGTGCGGGGCGCGCTCGCGGTCGTGCGCGCGGGGCCGCGATGGCTCGTCCAGCGGCGCGCTCCGGCCGGGCTCCTCGGCGGGCTCTGGGAGTTCCCGGGCGGCAAGATCGAACGCGGGGAGCGGCCCGTCGACGCGGCGCGCCGCGAGCTCCGCGAGGAAACCGGGCTCGAGGTCGAGCGGCTCGTCGCCCGCGGCGTGGTGCGGCACGGCTACAGCCACTTCACGATCGAGCTCCACGTCTTCGAGGGGGCGCTCGACCGGCCGCGCGCGGTTCACGGACCCCGCCGCTGGGTGACCCCGACCGAGCTCTCGCGGCTCCCGATCCCGAAGGCGACGGAGAAGGTGCTCGCGCTGGTCGGAGCGGCTCCGGCGGGTAGAGCTTCCCGGGGTTCAGGACCCCGTCCGGGTCGCAGGCGCGCTTCAGCGAGCGCAGGACCTCGAGACCCGCGCGCCCGATCTCCTGCTCCAGGTACGGGATCTTCAGGGCGCCGACGCCGTGCTCGGAGCTGATCGTCCCCCCGAGCGCGAGCGCGGCCCGAAGGACCGCCCCGCGGACCCGTCCCCCGCGCGGGCTCGCCGGATCGACCGCAAAGTTCGGGTGGAGACTTCCCTCCCCGAGGTGGGCGAACAGGTAGAGCGGCGCCGCCTCGCGGTCGGCAATCCGTTCGACCTCGGCACGCATCCGGTCGATCGCACCCAGCGGCACCGCGATGTCCTCCCGGATCCGCTCCCCGAGCTTCGCGTCGAGGGCGGTGCTCGCGCGACCGCGCAGGGTCCACAGCTCGTCCGCGTCCCGAAAGACCCGGGGCGCCGCCGGTCCCCCAACGCGTGCCAGCGCCGCCCGGACGCGCTCCTCCCGTCGGGAGGAGTCGGCCGCGCTCTCCGCCTCGATCTCGAGCAGGAGGAGCGGACCCTCCCCGGCCCGTTCGAACCCCGACGGGCCCGACAGCTCGGCCGCGCAGCGCGCGTCGAGGTACTCGATCGCGGAGAGCCCGGTGCCGGGGGCCCGAGCGAGCTCGGTGGCCACGGTCGATAGCGGCGTCCGCTCCGGGAGCGGCACGACGAGACCGAGGCGGACCGCCGGGAGCGGCGCGAGGCGTACCGTGACCTCGGTCGCGATCCCGAGCGTCCCCTCGCTCCCGACGAACGCGGAGAGAAGGTCGGGTCCGACCGACCGCTTCGCGGCACGGCTCCCCCAACGGACCCGTTCGCCGGTCCCGAGCACCAGGTCGACCGACCGCACCCACGCGCGCGTCGGACCGTAGCGGTACGAGCGAGGGCCCGAGGCGTTGGTCCCGACGTTGCCGCCGATCGTCGCGACCGTCCACGAGCCGGGGTTCGGCGGGAAGAACAGCCCGTGCGGCCGGAGCGCTTCCTGAAGGTCGCGGTTCACGAGGCCGGGGCCGACCGAGGCGAGCCGCTCGTCCGTTCGGACCTCGCGCACCGTCGTCCAGCCCGAGAGGTCGACGACCACGCCGCCCGCGATCGGGACGGACTCGCCGTCGAGCGACGAGCCGGCGCCGCGCGCGACCAGCGGGACCGACCGGCGCCGGGCCCACCGGACCGCGGCCGAGACGTCGTCCGGGTCCGCCGGCGCGAACGACGCGACCGCGCATCCGCGGACGTGCGAGCCGTCCCGATCGACCCGCGCGAGCTCCGCGGGGTCGGTCCGGACCGCTCCCCGGACGGCCCGGCGCAGCGACTCGACCAGCGGGTCCACGTTCACCGGACGGCGAGGAGGCGCTTAGCCAGCGCGGCGCCGGCCGCGAGCGAAATCGGCGGGTACGCCCTCGAAATCCTCTCGGCGAGGGCCATCGTCCATCGCCCAGGGGGCCGGATAACTATATAGTCGGTCGGGGGTTTACGTTGTTCGGCCTCGGGCATCGGTGGAAACGGCTCTTGGTGGCACCGTCCAAGAGACCAGGAGTCCCCCCACCGGTGCCTTCCCTCTTCGTTCCACTCGGGCGATAGATTCTTTTGCGCCCGGTCCGACGTTCGCCGTGATGTCGGGGCTCTTCGGTCCCTCGGAACAGGACCTCGAGCGATTGCGGTCGACCGTCCAGTCGCTCGGGCAGACGAGCGTCCCCGGTCTCGCCGCCGCGCTCTCGTGGCGCGAGCGGAAGGCGGAGCGCCTCCTCGCCCACGAGCTCGGGCGCGCGGGTTCGATGATCACCTACGACCCCGGTCGCCGCCTCGTGCGCTGGGCCGTGCCGCCGCTCGCCGCGCCGCCGGCGCCGGCCGAGACGCGGGCCCCCCCGCGGGCGGAGTCGGCGCGACCGCCGGCCGCTCCCGCGCCGGTCTTCACCCCCGCCGGCCTGAAGACGCTCTGCCCGAGCTGCCGCGTGCCGCTCCAGACGACCGGGTCCGCGAGCCTCGCGGTCTGCCCTCAGTGCGGACGCCTCTCCTCGGCCCGGACCGCGGCCGCTCCGACCTCGCGGCCCCCCGCGGCGCCTCCCCCTCCACCGGTCGCTGAGCCTCCCCCCGTTCCCCGCGCGACCCCCAAGTCGACGGAGGGCAGCGCTTCGCTCACCGACCGACGGACTCAGGAGATGTTCGCCGCGTGGGTGACGGCAAAGCCGATCCCGTGCCCGAAATGTCGGACCCCGCTGCGGCACCGGGGCGTCAGCGAGTACACGTGCCCGTCCTGCGGCCAGAACGTCCGGTTCCCGTCCGCGAACGCCGCCCCGACGCCGGCCGCGCCCCCGGCCTAGAACGGCGCGCTCGCACGGACCTCGCGCACGAGCGTCCCGTCGTCGAGGAGCCCGGCGATCGACTCGATGTCGGCCGCCGGGCTCCGGTCCCGCGTCCACGGCGCGACGCGGGCCCGCACCGCCCGGACCGCGGCTTCGCTCCCTCGCCCTCCGGTCTTCGGCCGGCGGAGCTCGACCGCCTGCGCCGCGACGATCCACTCGACCGCCACGACCTTCCGCGTGTTCTCGAGGACCCGCCGGAGCTTCACCCCGGCCCACGGCCCCATGCTGACGAAGTCCTCCTGGTCCGCGGACGTCGGAAGGCTCGCGGCGCTCGCCGGATGAACGAGCGTCGCGTTCTCGTTCACCAGCGCCGCGGCGAGGTACTGCGGGATCATGAACCCCGAGCTCACGCCGGGCGCGGGCGCGAGGAAGGCGGGGAGCCCGCGGCTCAGCGCTGGGTGGAGGAGGCGCGCGATGCGGCGCTCGGCGAACGCGGCGAGGTACTGCGTCGCGAGCGCGAGCGTGTCGAGCGCGAGCGCGAGCGGCTGGCCGTGGAAGTTGCCGCCGCTCACGAACTCCTCGGGCTCGAACACGACCGGGTTGTCCGTGACGGCGTTCAACTCGCGGCCGACGATCCCCTCGGCGAAGTCGATCGCTACGCCGACCGCGTCGAGCACCTGAGGGGCGCAGCGCAGCGTATACGGGTCCTGGCCTGACCACGCCGCGCGCCGGACGGCGAGCGCGCTCGAGTCGAGGAGCGCGCGCAACGCGCGCGCCGCCGCTCGCTGCCCGGGCGAGTTCCGGACCTCACCGAGCCGGTCGTCGAGCGATTCGGGGTCTCCCTCGAGGGCGTCGAACGAGAGCGCGATCGCGATCGTCGCCGCGTCGCGCAGGCTCGTCAGGTCCGCGACCGCGAGCGCGAGGTACGACGCCATCAGGGACGTGCCGTTCAGGAGCGCGACCCCTTCCTTCTCGACGAGCTCGAGCGGGCGGAGGCCCTCGCGACGGAGGACCTCCTTCGCCGGTTCCGGCGCGCCCGAGCCGGCGGCGACGAACGCTCCCTCGCCGATCAGCGCGAGGCCGAGGTGGGCGAGGGGCGCGAGGTCCCCCGACGCTCCGACCGAGCCCTGCTCGGGGATCCACGGGACGAGGTCCCGGTTGAGGAACTCGACGAGGCGGTCGGTGATCGCGGGGCGGACGCCCGAATGTCCGCGGAGCAAGGAGTTGAGCCGCAGCAACAGCAGGGACCGGACGACATCCCGCGGGAGGGCCGGGCCGGTCCCGCTCGCGTGGCTCCGAACGAGCGACACCTGAAGCTCGCGCAGCTGGTCCGGGGGCACCACGTGGTGGGAAAGTCCGCCGAACCCGGTGGTGATGCCGTAGATCCGATGCCCCGCGACGACCGCGCGCTCGACGACGAGGCGGCTCGCGAGCACCCGATCGTGCGCGTCGGCGGTGACCGCGACCGGACGCCGTTCGCGCGCGACCGCGAGCAGGTGGGGGATCGTCAGCGACGCGCCGTCGAGCGGGAGCGGCGAGGTCACGACCGACTCCCCGCCCCGCGGGGCCCTCGCGGATGCGGCACGCGAGTCGTACCTACGGAGGGATCTGGACGACGAGCTCCCCGCCGGACTTCTGGAGCGACGGGATCTTGCGGGTCTTCGCCCCCTTCGTCTGCCAGAAGAGCTCGGAGAACTCCTGGACCTGCTTCACGAGCTCCTGGGCGTCCGCGAGGCTCGTCCCCTGGCGGGCTTTCGACGCCTGCTTCAGGACCTTCCAGGTCAGGTCGTGGACCTGCGGGAACTGCTTCGCGTGGTCCGCGGTGAAGTAGTCGCCCCAGATCACCCGCACCTCGCTCTTCACGCGCTCGGCGTGCGACTCCTTCACCGCCGTGTACCGCGCGACCTTCGAGGCGTACAGCGCCCGGTCCTCGGGCTTCGTGTCCGGCCCGGGCGCGGCGAGTTCCCCGATCAGTTGGTCCATCCGGAGGACCGTGAGCGCCGAGATCTGGGCCTCGTACGGGTCGTAAATACCGCAGGGGATGTCGCAGTGCGCGTAGACGGTTCGGGGGGGATGCACGGCGTCGAGCAGGCGTTCCAGCCATCCGAGAGGAGCGGGGGCCACGGACATGGCCCCGCGAGCCCCGCCGGTCGCATAAGGATGCCGACAGCGCGTCTCGGAGCGCCCTCGGCCGAGACCGGAACGGCGGCCGCCCGCGTCCGCCGCTGGCATCGCCGACGGGTTCGAGTCGAGGATCGGAGCATGAGCCC
>JASHPY010000044.1 GCA_030037855.1 Thermoplasmata archaeon
CCGCGCTCGGGCAGGGACTCGCGTCGATCCGAGGTCGGGTGCGCGACTCAGTCGCGGAGGAATTTCTCGAGGTTCTCTTGCGTGAACTCGTCCGCGCCTTCGAGCCGGCGGCCGTCGGGGCGGCAGAGGACCGGGAAATTCTTCAGGTGGTGGAGATGCTCCGAGATGAGCCGACGGAGGGCGGACTCCTTGCCGACGTCGACCACGTGCAAGCGACGGCCGTGAGCGAACACCGTCGCACCGGCCCGTTCGATCGCGTCCTCCTCCGCTTCGGGGACCTCCTTCCCCATGATCGGTTTGTAACCGTAGTGGGGCCCGTCGTACGCGGTCGATGAGGTACCCGCATGCCCGCCGTAGCCCGCCGGGAGGAACGTGTACCATCCCCCGGATCGAAGGGCCCCGATGGCCTCGTCGTGCGCGTCCGGCGGAAGCACTCTCCGGACCACGTCCTCGGACTTGATGTAGATCAGAACGTCCCCGGGCTGGACGAGCTCGGTCATCTCGACGGGCGAGGCACCGGTCGCCCTCCCTTAAGCGTCGCGCGGCGTTTCCGCGCGACCGGCGGGCCTCGCGGTCGAAGGTCCCTTATACCGAGGCTTGCTAGGCCGCGCCGCAGCGGGGTAGGGTAGTCAGGAAAGCGGCCGGCTTCGCCGTCCGTCCTGAAATCCCGACGGGCTCATAACCCGTAGATCCATGGTTCAAATCCATGCCCCGCTATTCCCCCGCGGGCTGGTGCCAACTCGTTCCGCGTACGGTTCGATTCGCTTCGGTCGCTCCGGCCACGGTCCCGAACGCCGATCGGATTCTGCGCGTTGTGTACGGGGAGTGAGGGAGCGGGTGAGGACGAGCCCGGACGGTTCGTCTACGCGTCCGTCGTCTTCGCCTTAGTCTTGCGTCGCGAAGGCTTCCGGGGCGCGGTTTCGCTCGAAGGAGCGTCGGGCGGAGTCGGTTCGGTCGTTGCCGCGGCGGGCTCCACCGGTGCCGGCGGGGGCGGCGGAGGGGGCAGCGACGCCGGCGACGGGGCGGGGGCCATCGGTGTCGGCGGAGCGGGAGCGGAGGTGGCCGGCGACGCCGGAGCGGAAGGTGCCGGAGCGGGCGCGGCCGGTGAGTTGCTGGCCGGGTGGTGGCCCGAGTGAGTCGGGCTCGGAGGAATCGGCACGAACTCTCCCGGACGCCACGTGTGCGGTGCCCGGAGGATCGTCGGGTCCTTCAGAAACAGATCCGCGTGACCGCACGCCTTGCAGATCCGCGTGCCCATCGCGAGTTCGCCCCGGGACCGGAGCGACAGCGTTCCGCCCCCGATCGTCCCCGTCTTGAGGTCGTTCGCCCAGACAAAATCGCCTGCCCCGCAGTTACTGCACACCGGTGGCACGGGACACCTATCCTGCGTCAAGAGGCTCACGCACGGTAGAAAAGCATTGCGTTGAGCTGCTCAACCTCGAGAGAGCCCCCGGGCGGGCCGGCCGCGAGGACTCGAGGTCAACTGCGCCGAACGCAACGGCCATTAGTGGACGCCCGCTCTCGCGCAGCGTATGTCAGGTCCCTGGTTCCGCCGGCTCACGGTCGCGATTGATGGATCCCCGATCGCCGCGTCCGCGCTCGACTGCGCGATCGACCTCGCCCACCGCTACGGGAGCGAGCTCGTTATCGTCGCGGTCGCGCCGATCATCCCGGTCTACATCGGCACCGCCGAGCCGTACGTGCCCGCGGGCGTTCCGCCGAGCGAGATCGGGCATTACCGCGAGATCGTCGATGCGGCCGTGAAGCGGGCCGAGGCCGGCGGCGTTTCGACCGTCACGGGCGTGAGCTACGAGGGGGTCGTGGTCGACGAGATCCTCACCCACCTCGAGCAGCACCCGACCGATCTCCTCGTGATCGGGTCGCGCGGGCTCTCGACGGCGAAGCGCATCCTTCTCGGAAGCGTCTCCAGCGCGGTGGTGAACCACGCGCCGTGCCCGGTGCTGGTCGTGCGACCGACCGCTACGAAGTCCGGCGGCTGACGACCACGCGGGTCGGGCACGGAAGCTTGTGCGACGCCTTCCGCAGCGCTTCCTTCGCATCGTCGAGGTGGGCCTCGGTCGTGTAGACCGTCAGGAGCTCGCTGCCGATCTCGGCGCGTACCGCGTGCCCCACGGGCTTTCCGAACGCCCCCCGCATCCCGTCCGAGATACGGTCCGCGCCCGCGCCCATCGCCATCTTGTGCTCGCGCAGGATCTGATGCGGGTACCGCCGCACCTTGAGGTGGTACTCGTTGAGCGCGGCCTTCTCCATGACCCGGACCGCGCTGATGCGCGCGGCCTCGAGCGCGATATCCCGTACCTGGGCCGCTTCCTCGGTGCCCAGGCTGAGCGCGACCGGGTACTCGACGTGCAGATTGCCGGTGTCGAACTGCGAGATCCGGCAGTTCGGGACCCCGCCCATGTACTCGCGTCGAGTGTAGATCTGCCCCTCGACCTTGCGGTACATCCGGGCCGGCTTTCGCGTCATGGGGCGCGCCGAGACCGGTCGTCCATTAAAACGGTTGCTTGAGGGCGGCCGCGTTCGTCCGCGCCGTCGCGGGGGAGGCGGCCGGGCGCGCTCCGCTTCGGCTCGCGCGTACTTCGACCGCGGCGATGCGGGCCCGCTCGAGCCAGCGGACGAGGCCGGCGCGATCCTCGGTTCGCTTCGGTCGGGCGAAGAAGCTGCGGCCGAACATCGACTGCGCCGCCCACCCGCCCTCGCGACGGAGGCCGGCGAGGACACGCCGGAGCGGGGGCGACACGAGCCCGAGCCGATCGGTGAACCGCTCGCTCGCGGCGAAGAACGCGTCCGGGTCGGGATGACGGAGGAGGGTTCCGAGCCCCGCGCTCGCGGCCGACACGCGCGCCATGAACCGAGGACTCGAGAGGAGCGTCGGCGACGCGAGCGGTCCGCCGACCACCCCGAGGAAGAGGCTCCCGTCGAGCGTCCGATGCGTCGTGCGACCCCAGGGAGGGAGACCGGCGCGAGTCCGGAACTCGAGGCCGCCTCCTCCGGCGATCGCGGCGACGCCCCCCAGCCCGCCGCCGCCGAACAAGTCCGCGAGGTGCGCGACCTCGATCGACCCCTCGGTCGAGCGACCGGCGAGCGTACCGACCGCGAGGGCGGTCGCCGCGGCGCCGGCCGCGCTCATGCCGAAGCCCTGCCCCACGGGGAGCTCGTGGACGAGGCGGACGGTGATCCGCCCCGACCGACGAGGCCGGAGTCGGCGGGCGACCTCCTCGGAGATCGGGAGCGGGGTCCCCAGGTCGCTCCGAACGCGCAGCGAGCGCACGGGCCCCGGTACGAACACGGCGGAGGCGTGCACTCCGAGCTCGAGCACGACGCCGGCACCGATCGAACCGCGCGCCCGGGGGTCGCGGGCCGTCGCGCCCGGGGCGAAGAGACCGGTGACGTGCCCCGGGGCGAAGGCGTCGGCGCGTTTGGCCGCCGTAGCAGTCAAGAAATAACTTCCCGGCGTGCGCGAGGAACGACTGCTTATAAGTCGGGCGCGCTTTGTCAATCCCCGGTACCGCCGCGTAGGGTCGGTTCGGAGAGTCATGAGCGATTCGGATCTGCCGGCGGCGCCTCACGACGCCTTCGACCGGCTGAACTTCCTCGAGCTGCGGAACACCCAGCTCGCGGAGGCGATCAAGCGCGTCGAGAGCGAACGGCACTACATGGAGGCCGAGATCCTCCGCCTCCAGCGCGAGGTGAAGCGGCTCAAGACCGAGCTCGACCGGCTCCGGTATCCTCCGCTCATCGTAGGGAGCGTCCGGGACGTCCTCACGGACGGCCGCGTGATCGTGAAATCGTCGACCGGTCCGGATTTCGTCGTCAACTCGGCCGAGACGGTCGAGCACGGGAAGATCACCGTCGGGAGCCGGGTCGCGCTCAACAAGCAAACGCTCGCGGTGATGGGGGTCCTCCCCGCGTCGCTCGACCCCCTCGTGACCGCGAGCGAGATCGTCGATAAGCCGTCGATCACGTACACGGACATCGGGGGCCTCAATGACCAGATCCGGGAGATCCGCGAGGCGGTCGAGTATCCGCTCCTGCGCTCCGAGCTCTACAAGAAGGTCGGGGTCGACCCACCGAAGGGCGTGCTCCTGATCGGTTCCCCCGGGACGGGGAAGACGATGATCGCGAAGGCGGTCGCTCACCACACCAACGCGACGTTCGTGCGCCTCGTCGGCAGCGAGCTCGTTCAGAAGTACATCGGCGAGGGGGCCCGGCTCGTGCGCGAGCTGTTCCAGCTCGCGCGCGAGAAGGCGCCGACGATCATCTTCATCGACGAGGTCGACTCGATCGGGGCAAAGCGCCTGGAGGTCGCGACCAGCGGCGACCGCGAGGTCCAACGCACGCTGATGCAGCTCCTGGCCGAGATGGACGGGTTCGAGCCGCTCTCGAACGTCAAGATCATCGCGGCGACCAACCGGCCCGACATCCTGGACGACGCACTCCTCCGCCCCGGTCGCTTCGACCGGATCATCGAGATCCCCGTGCCGAGCTACCAGGGTCGGGCGGAGATCTTCCGGATCCACTCCCACGGCATGGCGATCCGCGACTCGATCGACTTTGAGGCGCTCGCCGGGCGCTGCGACGGCGCGACCGGGGCCGACATCCGCGCGATCTGCACGGAGGCCGGCATGTGGGCGATCCGCGAGGAGCGCGACAGCGTGACGTCCGCCGACTTCGACCGCGCGATCGAGAAGGTCATCGGCGAGGAAGAACTCCGCAAGGAGTCCGTCACGATGTTCGCCTGAACGAGGTCGGAGACCCCGCCTCCACGGGAGCGATCGGCCGAGATCCCCCGCCCCGGGGGGGCGCGAGTTCCGTGGAGCACTCGTACGGACTACGTCGTGATGGCGAACCGCCCGACCAGACGCGGCCCCGACGGGACCGACAGGTCGAGGAGGTACGCCGGATCCTCGGGCTCGAAGGCGATCGGTCGATTCGCCGTCACGGCGACGCCGCCGGAGGAGACTTCGTCGAGGGACGCCGGCGCGTCCTCGAGTCCCACGACGAGGTGCAGCTGCGCACCGGGGCGCGCGTCGCCGCGGTAGTAGCGGCACCGCGCGAGCGGGCCGCCCCGCAGCGTCCGCGCCTCCCGTAGCGATCCCGGGGGCGCGAGAACCTGGCCGCGGGAGAGCTCGTCCGCCTCGACCCCGCGGATCGCGACGCCGACGCGCTCGCCGCAGCCGGCCTCCTTCCGGTCGATGTCATGGACCTGGATCGAGCGGACCTCGACCGTCTTCTCCGTCGGCCAGAGGCGCAGCGAGTCGTGGGCGCGCAGCGTCCCGCGTCGCACGACGCCGAGGGCGACCGCCCCCACCCCCTTCACGGGGAACGCGTGGTCGATCGGCACCCGCACCGGTCCGTCGACGGTGGGAGCGGTCCACCCGTCGACGAGCTCCCGCAGGTGCGGGAGGTCGAGCGGCCGCCGCTCCG
>JASHPY010000045.1 GCA_030037855.1 Thermoplasmata archaeon
GCGTTCCTGAAGGACCTCGAGTTCGTCCAGTTCCATCCGACCGCGCTCCTCGAGTCCGGCATCCTGATCACCGAGGGGGCGCGCGGCGAGGGCGGGATCCTGAAGAACGTGAAGGGCGAGCGGTTCATGGGCCGCTACGCGCCGCACGTCCTCGACCTCGCGTCGCGCGACGTCGTCTCCCGCGCGATCGTGACCGAGGTCGCGGAGGGGCGGGGTTTCCCCGGCCCGTACGGCAGCTATGTGCACCTCGAATTGATGCATCTCGGCCGGGAGAAGATCGAGTCGCGGCTCCAGGAGATCGTCGACTTCTGCCGGAATTTCGCGGGGATCGACCCGGTGACGGAGCCGATCCCGGTCTACCCGGGCCAGCACTACATGATGGGCGGGATCGGGACGAGCATCCGCGGAGAGACGAACATCCGCGGGCTCTACGCCGCCGGCGAGGCGGCGTGCGTGTCGATCCACGGGGCGAACCGTCTCGGCGGGAACTCGCTCCTCGAGACGCTCGTCTTCGGCAAGCAGGCCGGCATCGCCGCGGCCGCGTACGCCGCGACCGCAGCGGCGCCTCAGATGCGATCCGCCGACCTCGACGCCGCGGCCGCCCCGCTCCGTTCCTGGTCGAGCCGAACGGACGGCGAGGACCCCTCCGTGCTCCGGACCGAGATGCAGCAAACGATGGAGCGGTACGTCGGCATCTACCGGAACGAGGCCGACCTCCTGGAAGGGCTCCGTCGCATCCGGGCGATCAAGGAGCGCTTCGACCGGGTCCGGGTCGTCGACCAGTCGAGCGTCTACAACGTCAACCTCACCGACGCGCTCGAGGTCGGGCACATGCTCGAGCTCGCCGAGGTGATCGTCGTCGGCGCCTACGCCCGCACCGAGAGCCGGGGCGCCCACGCGCGCACCGATTATCCGAAGCGCGACGACGCCCGTTGGATGCGCCACACCATGGCGGAGAAGACGGCGCAGGGCCCGAACCTCTCCTATCTGCCGGTCACGTACACGCGGTGGGAGCCGAAGGAGCGAGTGTACTAGCATGGCAGCGAGCGAGGGGGAGCAGACGGTCTCGGCGACGTTCGACGTGTTCCGCTACCAGCCGGGGAAGGACGCGGCCCCGCGCTTCCAACGGTACACGCTCGACCTCGCCCCCCACACTCCCGTCCTCTCCGCGCTACTCCAGATCCGCGCGGACCTCGATCCCTCGCTCACGCTTCGCTACTCGTGCCGAAGCGCGATCTGTGGCTCGTGCGCGATGCGCGTGAACTCGAAGAGCCGCCTCGCCTGCGAAACGCAGGTCGGTCCCGAGATCGAGCGTCACGGCCGGATCGTGGTCGAGCCGATGCGCAACCAGTCGGTCCTGCGCGACCTCGTGGTCGACCAGGAACCGTTCTGGCGGCAGTACGACGCGATCGAGCCGCACCTGATCCTCGACCCGCGACACCCGATGCCCGAGGGGAAGGAGACCGCGATGACCCCGGCCCAGGTCGAGCGGTTCCAGGAGACCCCGCGGTGTATCGCGTGCGCCGCCTGCTATTCGGCGTGCCCGGCGGTCGAGGCCGACCCGAGCTTCCCCGGCCCGATGGCGCTCGCGAAGCTCTACCGGTTCGTGGTCGACCCTCGCGACACGGCGCAGCAGGATCGGCTGCTCCGGATCCAGCCCGGGGGCCTCTGGACCTGCCTGCGCTGCCACCTCTGCACCGAGGCGTGCCCGAAGGACGTCCGTCCGTCGGAGCGTATCCGGGACCTGAAGGAGATGGCGATCCGGGTCCAGGGGGGGACGGAGAACGGCTCCCGCCACGCGATCGGCTTCAAGGAGAACATCCGCGAGCGGGGCGTCCTCTCCGAGGCGAAGCTCGTCCGCCAGACGTCCGGCGTGGCCGGGATGATCGGCCAGCTCGGTCAGGGCGTCCGCATCTATCGGAAGAAACCCGAGATCCTGAAGTCCCCGCCCAAGATCGAGGGGCTCGACGAGGTCCGGAAGATTTACGAGGCGCTCGACCGGAAGGAGGAGGACGCGACGTGAAGCTCGCGTACTACCCCGGATGCGTCGCCCAGGAGTCGGGCAAGGAGCTCGACCTGGCGACCCGATGGGTCTGCCGGGCGCTCGGGATCGAGCTCGTGGAGTTCCCGAACTTCTCGTGCTGCGGCTCGGGTTTCATCGATGAGGCGAACGAGGTCCTGAACGTCGCGCTGAACGCGCGCAACCTCGCGATCGCGGAGCGGGCGGGTCTCGAGATGCTCACGATCTGCTCGACCTGCCAGGGGATGCTCTCGCTCGCGAATCTCCGCCTGACCGACCCGAAGGTACGAGCCCGGGTGGACGGGGCGCTAAAGCCGATCGGGATCGAGTACCGCGGCACGACCAAGGTCCGCCACCTCCTCGACGTGCTGGTGAACGACGTGGGCCTCGCGACGCTCCGCGCGAAGGTGACCCGCCCGTTGAGCGGGCTCAAGGTCGGGGCGTTCTACGGCTGCCATCTCCTCCGGCCGGCGGACGAGCTCCGGTCGGAGAGCGCCGAGGAGCCGCACTCCTTCGAGGACCTCCTCGACGCGCTCGGTGCGACGCCGGTCCTCTACCGCGGCCGCGTGATGTGCTGCGGCTTCCCGATCCAGTTCGTCAAACCCGACACCGCGAGCCGGGTCGCGGGGCACCAGATCGTCGACGCGAAGTCCCACGGGGCCGACGCGATGGCGACGCCGTGCCCCCTCTGCCACATCTCCCTCGATGCCTACCAGAACCAGGCGGCGAAGGCGGTCGGCCAGTCGCTCGACATGCCGGTCTTCCACCTGCCGCAGGTCGTCGGGCTCGCGCTCGGCGCCTCGCCGGAGGAGCTCGGCCTCTCCCGTCACCTCGTCCCGACGGAGCCCGCGATTGCGAAGATCGGAACGAAAGCCCCGGCATAGGTCGCCTCCCGCCGGGGTCCGGGAGCGGTACCTGAGCGGCTCCCGCTGGGAGCCGGTGGTCGGGTACAGCCGGGCCGTCCGGGTCGGCACGCACATCCACGTCTCGG
>JASHPY010000046.1 GCA_030037855.1 Thermoplasmata archaeon
AAGGTGAAGCTGGTTCACCTGTTCCCCGATCGCTGGCGGTGGACCTCGACCCACCTCTCGGGTCCGGCAAAGTACTCGCAGTTCCTCTACGAGTTGAGCGCTCGAGGACCCGCCGCGTCCGAGTTGCTTTTCACCGGGAGCCAGGTTGAGCGCGTCGATGCGCGGCCGACCGCCGCCTCGCTTCGGCGCCGGACCCGAGAGCTCCGACGTGAGGACTCCCAGCTCTGGGCCCGCCTTTCCACCTCCCTCGCCAACGATCTCTGACCCCTCCCGTCGGTGGATTCGCCGCGCCCCGCTCTCCGCCCCCTCGAGTCGAGGGCTCACCCGGCTCCGGGCCAATCGTAGCCGAAGCGGCCGGCACCGCGGCCGTGGAACGAGGGACACACTCCGGACACGGCCCGTGGTCGAACCCGGTCTTCGCCGGAGGGAGGATCGCGGGCCGGTCCCCGCGACCCGGATCGTTCGGGAACGCCTCAGGACGGACGAGGGACAAAGTCGACGTGCGGCGGACCCGCGGAGAGGTCTCGAGTGACTACGTGACTTGAGAACGAGGGACGGATCCCCCGAATGACCAGCCCCACCTCGTCCCGGTGGAGTGCGAATCGGGTATCCGCCATGCGTCGGATCGCATCCTCGCACCCTACACCGGGTCCGAGCAGTCCGATCACCAAGTTGCCGACGCTGCGCGCCCGCTTCACTCCATAGAAGAACATCTTGGCGGCCGTCTCGCTACCCATGAGGGTGTCCGCGACCTCGAACGTCATCAGCTCGAGGAACGACTTCTTTCGATGTCCTTGGGCCGCCCGCTCGGCGTTTTCCATCTTCGACGACGCGAGCTGCCGTTGCTTCTCGCTCTTCGAGACCCCGGGCGCGCTCATGCCGACCGCGTTGAGATTCACCACGTAGGCCGGTCCTTCGTCCTCGCCGACGTAGTCGATGACCCGGACCCGGTTGTCGAAGCGCCGGCGCGTCACGAACGGCGAGAGCCGGGCGCGAAACTCGTGCGGGGAGTCTCGCGACGGGAGCACGGCGAGCACGCCCCTCGAATGGTAGAGTAGATTGAGCACGGTCGGGAACAGGAGGAGGTCGAGGTCCTCCTGCCCGAGAGTTTCGTCCATCTCGTAGAGTGCCATGCTCCCCTGAACGAAGCCTCCCCCCAGCAGGCGGTCAAAGTCCGGGATACCGCTCGAGTAGCGACCTTCGGGATCGGGGATCGGTTTCCAGTCGCTCGTTCGAGATCCGAGTTTCGTGGCTCGGGGCATGGACCGAGCAGGGTCGTAACGGGCACTTAGACTAGCGCCCGACGCCAGCGGATTTTCTGACGGTAAACTCGGTCCATTTCCCGGTACCGGTTCCGACCCGGCGGGTGCCACGCCCGCGTCTTTGCGGCGGGAAAGCCTCGGTACGGGTGCACGCCACCCGCGGGCGGATCCGACCCGCGGAGCCGTCGAGTTGACGAAACCCCACGGGCGGAGCGACGCCGTGGGGGTCGGGCCCGCGGGCTCGAACGGCGATCGAGACGCGGCGGTACTCGGGGCGAGTACAGAGCAGACTATCGTACTCGGCCGGTCAGTCCGTTCGGTTCGACAGGAGAAACTCGTTCCCGTCCGGGTCGGCGAACACCGCGCGCACGAACGTTCCAACCGACGTCTCGAACTTCGTGGGGGGTACGGTAATCGTTCCTCCCCGACGCGAGATCTCGGCGACGGCAGCCTCGGGGTCCGGATGCCGGAAGACGACGCCCGATACGGTCCCGGGTTCCCGTCCCCCCTCCTCGGGCCGCATCACGTGCATGGAGAGGAGCGTGGTGGAGTCGGGGAGCGCGAACACGATGCGGCCGGTCTTCTCGTCAAACATCAGTTCCTTCAGGCGAAGCACGTCCCGGTAGAACGTGCGCGCTCGGAGCGGGTCGCGAATGTGCACGGTGACCGAGTGGAGGCCGGAGATGACGTCGCTCACGCCCACGGACTGGCTCGCGCACGATTAAACGTTCCGCGACCGGGGGGCGGCACCCGGGCCGCGCTCGCGACCCACTCGACCGCACTCTTTTGAGCGGACGCCGACCTTCGGCAACCGATGGCGGGAGTGGTCCGACTCGTCCTCGGAGTCCTTTTCCTCCTCGCGGGGATCTTGCTGATTCTCACGCTGGTCGGATTCATCCTGGGGGCCATTCTCCTCATCATCGGGCTCGTGTTGATCGCCTCGGGGCTCTCGGCGCGCGAGGACACGGCGCGCCTGCAGCAGCAACAGCAACAGACGAACTTCCTGCTTCAACAGCAGCTCCAGCTGAACCAGGCCATGGCGGCGCGAACCGCCGCCCCGGGATACTCACCCGCGACGCCGGGCTACGGTGCGCCGTCCTCCACGGCGGAGAGGTTCTGCCCGTACTGTGGACAGGGAAACCTCCGGGCCGCAAGCTTCTGTCAGCGATGCGGACGGCCGCTCCCGGCGATGAACTAGCCATGAGTCTCCGGGAACGATCGGCGCGCCCTTCCCCGGCGATCCCCCGGGGGCGGCCCCCGTGACCGTCTTCGGGCGGCTCTGCACCGTGATCGCTCGCGTCCCGCGGGGCAAGGTGATCACCTACGGGCAGGTGGCCGAGGCGGCCGGGTTCCCGGGAGCGGCCCGCCTCACCGTCCGCGCGTTATGGGCTGGCCAGGGGCTCCCTTGGCACCGCGTGGTCGGGGCGGGGGGCCGGATCGCCCTTCCCGGGCCGCAGGGCGAAGAGCAGCGGCTTCGGCTCCGACTGGAGGGCGTGACCTTCCGGGGGGGCCGGGTCCGCATGGACGTACACGGATGGATCCCTCGCCGACGACCGCCGGGGTCGCCGCGGCGCGCGACGGCGGCGCGGCCCCGAAATCGGTCCGGTCGCTACTCGACGGCGACGTCGGTCGTCTGGCGCGCGAGGAGGCGCCACTCGCCGTCCTCGTACGAATAGACGTTCGTGTACCGACGGCGCACCTTCCGGCCGGCGTTGGGGCCGTTCCCCTTCGGTACGACCACTTCGTAACCCATCGTGACCGCGCACTGTCGCCGGACGATCGTCGCCTCCCGGTGTCGCTCGAAGGTGGCGTACGGGGGCTCGACCGAGCTCTCCGCGCGGGCCCGCACGTCCGCGACCTGCACGACGCGGCCGTTCGGCGCGTTCACGATCAGGTCCTCGGCCCAGAGCGGCGACATGGCGGTAGGGCTCGAGCGCGCCCCGGCCGTATCCCGGTCCTCGACCGCGGCGACCGCTCGCCGGATCTGGGCCTGCTCTTCGATGCTGAGCTTCACGGCGGTGCCCCCGATATCGAGCGGCGAGGTTCGCTAAACATCTTTTCGCGCACGCGAGCCGCGCCGACGCGTCGCGTCCGCTCCGGGCTCGGGTACATGAGGAGGGTCCCGAGCTCTCCGAGCGATGGCGACCCGCCCGTGTCCGGTCTGCGGCTCGTTCATCCCTCGCGACAGCCGCTTTTGCGAGGTCTGCGGAAAGCGGATCCCCGTCCCGACCGCCCCGCCGACGCTCGGTCAGTACGTCGTCCCACGACTCCAGGTCGACTCGACCGGCCCGACGCTCTACCGCGACACGCGGTGGGTCGAGCTCGTGCTGGGCGTCGCCCTCGGGGTCGCCGGTGCGTTCCTCCTGATCGTGGACGCTCTCGTCACCGCGTTCCCTTCCGGGGGAGATCCGACGTTCGGGTACGTGCTGCTCCTCCCCGGAGCGGTCCTGCTCGGCGTCGGGGTGGTGCTCGTCGGTCTCGCGCTGATTCGCACGCTCTGACGACCGACGGTCGCTCCTGCGCACCGCCGTCGGTCTAGCCCGCGGGCGAACGGAGGTGGGTGTCGAAGAACGTCAGCACCCTCGGCCAGGCGTCGGCCGCGCTCGCGGAGTGATAGTTCGAAGCACGAGTATCGTTGAAGAACGCGTGTTTCGCCCCCGGGTAGACGTGGTACTCGAACTGCTTCCCGGCGGTCCTCATCGCGGCGTCGAGGTCGGGCACCGTGCCCGTGATGCCGGGGTCTTCGCCGCCGTAGAGGCCGAGGACCGCCGCATGGATCTTGGGGATGTCCGGGAGCGGCGGGTTCTGCCCGTAGAAGATCACCGCCGCCCGCAGCTCGGGGTCGACCGTCGCGAGCCGGCCGGACATCCCCCCACCGAAACAGAACCCGACCGAGCCGATTCGGCGCGGGTCGACCTCGGGGAGGCTGCCGAGGTACCGCGCGACGGCGTAGAGGTCCTTCGCGAAGCTGGCGAGCATCTCGGGGCTCTGGATCTTGCCGAAGACCTCGAGCACGGGACGCCGCTCGGGAGGCTGGCTCGCGGTGAACGCCGCCATCTTCGAAGGGTCCCGGCGGAGGTCGGGGGGAGCCTTCGCGAACGACTGCATCACGAGCGCGATGTTCTCGGGGGTCAGGACGCGCTGGAACTCCCCGGTGAACAGGTTCGGCGCGGCCGCCACGTAGCCTTGCGCCGCGAAGCGGCGGGCGACGTCGCGGATGTGCGCGTCGGGCCCGAAGATCTCGTGGATCACGATGACCGCGGCGTGCATCCCTTCGCCGCCGGGGAGGGCGAGGTAGCAGTCGATCTCGCGTTGGGGGGTGACGACCTTGACCTCTCGTTCGGACATGGAGTGCCGACCTCCGCGAACGGCCGGAGGGGTTTCAAACTGACGACCGCCGGGCCGGGTCGCGCGCGCTCGACTCGTCGCTCAGCTCTCGAGATAGTAGCGGGCCCCTTGGAGCAAGAACCGGACGTCCGCGGCGAGCGAGATGAACCGGAACCCGAGCTCGACCGCCGCGCGCTTCTCGTCCGGGTCGATCACGAGCGTGCCGGGGACCTTGCCGTGCCGTTCGCAGGCCCCGACGACCGAGCGCATCGCGTCGCGCACCTTCACGTTCTTCCGGTCGTCGAGGAACCCCAGGCTCAGGGTGAGGTCCTGCGGCCCGACGAACAGCAGGTCGACCCCGTCGACCCCCGCGATCGCCTCGAGGTTCTCGATCGCCTCGCGCGTCTCGATCTGCACCCCCACGAGCGTCTCGGCGTTCGCGCTGCGGAGGTACGACGAAAGCTCGGTGCCGTACCGGGACGCCGCGGCGGCGGCCGCGCCGCGGACGCCCTCGGGGGGATACTTCGCGTAGGAGACCAGCGACCGGGCCTGGGCCTCCGTACTCACTAGCGGAGCGAGTACTCCCGCCGCACCCGAGTCGAGCGCCTGCTTGACGAGGTAGGGGTCGACGTTTCCGACCCGGACGAGGGGAGTCGGCGCCGGCGGCGCCAGCAGGGCGACCATCTGCGC
This sequence comes from Thermoplasmata archaeon, assembly GCA_030037855.1. Classification (GTDB taxonomy): domain Archaea; phylum Thermoplasmatota; class Thermoplasmata; order Lutacidiplasmatales; family UBA184; genus Lutacidiplasma. The sequence goes on from JASHPY010000046.1 coordinate 5,280, forward strand.
GAGGGTCTCGGGGTTGACGGGAGCGTGCTCCGTGTCGATCATGAACCAGTCGAAGCCGAGCCCCTTCAGCGCGTCCAGCGCGACCGGAGAGGAGGAGGAGATCCACGTCCCGAACGACGGACGGCGGTCGGAGCGAAGCCGGTCCTTGAGGGCGTTCTTCATGCTACACCCGGTCCCCGCACGGTGACCTCGCGCCGATAAGCCTTCCAGCGGGGGCGAGCGATGCGTAGACCGAGCGGGATGGCGCGGCGCGCGGTTGCGCCGAGGACGGGTTCCACTCGGTCGGAAGCTTCATTCTCCCCGTCCCCGGAGCTTCCGGCCGAGGGAGCAGGTGCCCGAGGAATCGCCGAGCGCGCACGGGCCGACTCCGGAGGCGAGCGCACGACCCCCGGCCGAGAGGCCGAGCGCGCCGCCTCCCGCGCCCCCACGACCCGGCCGGCGGAGCCGGCTACGCCGAGCCCTGCTCGCCATCGGCGCGGTCGCGGCGGCCGAGATCATCGGCACGGTCGGTTTCCACGCGATCGAGGGCGTGAGCTGGATCAATGCGTTCTACTTCGAGAGCATGCTCGCGACCGGGCAGGGCCCGCCGTTCGCGCTCGTGACCAGCATCGGGAAAGTCTTCGCTTCGATCATGGGGTTCGTCTCGGTGGGTTCCACGCTCTCGGCGGTGATCTTCACGCTCGGCCCGCTGCTCACCCGTATCTGGCGGAACGCCGTGGAGGACGTCGAGGGGCACGTGCGCGCCTTCGAGCACCGCGTCGCCGACGACGTACGGCGGCTCGAGGACGAGCTTCGGTGACGTAGGGCTGCCCGAACCGTGAGGAGGGGGCGCATCGTTCGAATTCGAACCGCCTCGCGGCGGCGCGGACGACGAAACCGGGTGGGCGGGCCCACGGGTGGGGTCGCCGGGCCGGTGCCTAGTCGGGCGGAGCCGAGAGGATCTGCTCGAGCTCTTCGACCGAGCCGACGGTGACATCGGCCTCGGCCCCGAGCGCCTCGATCTCGGCTGCGGTCCGCAGGCCGTTCACGCGGACGAATCCGGCCTGGAACACGACCTTCGCGAACCCTGCTCGTCGGGCGCCCGGAAGCTCGTCGTGCATTCCGTCGCCAACGAACACCGCTTCCCGAAGCGGGATTCCACCCCATCGCGGAACGAGGTCGGCGTAGGCCTCGGGCGACGGTTTCGCGAAGCCGATATCGCACGAGAAGACCGCCGCGTCGAACAGCGGGGAGAGCTCGGACTGGCCCCAGCTCCGCCGCTCGCGCTCGTCGCAATTGCTGAGCAGGCCGAGCCGCCAGCCTCGAGCGGCCAGCACGCGGAGGGCTGTGACCGTGGCGGCGTGCGGCTTCAGGATCGCCTCGTCCTGGTACGCCCCGAGAAGATGGTCGACCTGAGGCCAAACGTGCGCGGGCGGCGCAGCGCCGAGCTTCCGGCACGCCGCTTGCATCCGTTCGAGCGCGGTCGGCGCGACCGAGAGTTGGCGCGCGGCCTCTCCCGCGCGCCACGCGGAGTCGAGCTCGGGGAACGGCGCTCCCGTCAACTCCGCGATGGCCCGGGTACGTCGGAAGCCGCCCGGGCTGAATTCCGTCGGGTCGACCAGCGTGTGGAACAGGTCGAACGCGATCGCGCGCAGCGGCCCGAGCCGCGTCGGCTCGCTCATCGCACCGTCGGCGAGGGCGCGCCGCCCGGTAGCCGTGCGCGGAGACGCAGGACCGCGTCGAGCGACTCGAGACCGCTCAAGATCCCGAGGTGTCCCTCGGGGAACCGCTCCCGGGCGAAGTACTCCCGGAGTTGCGTCTCGCGCCCGATGCCGATGAACGGGAGCACGCCGTCGAGCGCGTAGGCGAGCAGGTACGTACCCTGGGCTCGGAGTTCGAGCTCCCGCAGGTGGACCCGGAGCCAGTCCCACGTCGCGGCCCGGCCCGCCGGGTTCCGCGCGGCGCCGAGCAGGGCGGAGGTGAACAGATCACTGAGCCGTGCGGAGGCGAGCGCGCGGTCCAGGAGCCGAGCGACCGCCGCCCCGTCCCGGAATCCTTCGACCGCCCGGCACGCTCGCCTGGCCGCCTCGCCGTCCGGATCCCCTACCCGACCGGCGAGCTGCTCCGGTGCGTCGGGCGGCCCGGAGCGGCCGAACGCCGTCGCGATCGCGTGCCGGAGGGCCGGCCGCTCCGTCCCGATGCGCTCGAATCGCGGAGCGAGCCGGCGGGCGTAGTCGTCGTCCACCGCCACGCGCTTCCACGTCACCCATTCCCGCAGTTCGTCGGTCGACTCGGGTTCCCCCGGCCGGGGTTCCTCGCCGAGCCGCTCGGTCTGCGCGCGACAGAACTCACGGGCCGCGTCGCGGAACGACGGGAGGTCGATCAGCGCGCCGCCCCACAGGTGGAGGGACTGCGTCACCTCGAGCACCGTCACGGAGTCGGTCGCGTTCCGAACGCCTCGGAGGAGCGCCTCGTACTCCTCGAGCGCGTAGTCGCCCGAGAGAAGGAACGCCCGCGCGTCGTGGAGTAACCCCCAGCGGTCGAGCGGGGGGAGCTCCATCACGCGCTCGATGGCGTGACGCCGCAGGGCGGGCTCGGGCAACAGCCGGAAGAATCCGGTCCGCCCCGGGTCCAGCCGGAGCGAGCTCGCGTCCGACCCCGGGAGCACGAGCCGGGGAGCGTCGAACAGGACCGACCGTCGTTTCCCCCGTTCCTCGATCGTCAGTGGGATCGGCCACGGCGGCTCGGGCTCTTCGGACGGAAGGTAGAGGAACCGTTCCTGGACGAGCTCGACGTCGGGCCCGCGTTGCGCGTAGCGGATCACGGGGTGGCCGGGACGCTCGACCCACGTCCGCATCAGCCGAACGACGTCGCGGCCGGACCGTTCCTCGAGCGCGCGCCAGAGGTCGTCGCTGCTCGCGTTGCCGTAGCGATGGCGTCGGAGGTACGTCGAGAGACCCTCGCGGAACGCCGTCGCCCCGAGGTAGCCCTCGATCATTCGCAGGAGGCGGCTGCCCTTGAAGTAGGTGATGAAGTCGGCGGTCGCCATGATCGCCCCCGCATCGATCTCGTTCGGCTTCACCGGGTGCGTGCAGCGGAGCGAGTCCACGGGGTCGCCCCGCGCGGTGAACATCACGAACTCTCCCCACGGGTCGGAGCGGAGGCCCGCGAGCTCCTGCACCTTCGGAGTGACGAACGTGGCGAACGACTCGTTGAGCCAGAGGTCCTCCCAGCTCCGCATCGTCACGAGGTCCCCGAACCACTGGTGCGAGATCTCGTGGACGATCGTCTGGTCGCCGAACTGCCGCGCGCCCGGCGGCGTGGTGTCGTCGAGGAGGTAATGCTCCTCGCTGCCCGAGATCGCGCCCCAGTTCTCCATCGCGACCCAGAAATCGGAGAGCGCGACCAGGTGGAGCTTCGGGAGCGGGTACGGTGCGTCGAAGTACTCGCCGAGGGTTATGACCGTCTTCCGGGCGATCGAGAGCGCGCGGGCGTCCCGGGCCGAACTTCCGGGCGGCCCCGCGACGATCACCCGCGGCGCCGACCCACCGTCGTCCCGCTCTTCGAACGGGCCGATCGCGAGAAAGACGAGGTAGGTCGCCATCGGCGGGGTCGGCGCGAACGTCCACTCGCGACGTCCGTCGGGGAGCGTTCGTGCCCGGCCGGGCGAGTTCGAGATCGCCTCGAGGTCTCCCTCGGTGGTCACCCGGAGTCGGACGACGGCCTTGAGGTCCGGCCGGTCGAAGCACGGGAACAGCCGGCGGCAGCCCTCGGGTTCCATCTGCGTCGCGATCGCGCGTCGCTCGCCGAGACGCGAGACGAACAGCCCGGTCTGAACGCCCTCTCCCGCACGCCCGGCGAACGTGACCTCGAGCGGCGCCTCGGAGGCCGGATCCGCTTCGAGCACCAGCTTTCCCCGAGCCGAGTCGATCCGGAACGGGAGCGGGCCGTGTCGCCCCCGAACCGCGTCGATCGCGAGGTCGACCGAGTCGAGCTCATGCGGCAAGCCGACCGGGATCCGCGAGACCCCGAGCCGACCCCGGAACGTGCCCTTCGCGCAGTCGACTTCGAGCCCGAGGTCGTAGGTCAGCGAATCTCCGGGGTCGGCGGGTCCCGACCTGACGGTCGGGGTGGTTCGCTCCAGCCCCATCGTTCCCGCCCGCCCATCAACGGTTCTTATTTGAGTGGCACTGATTTTTCCTCGGGTCGCGGGCCCGGGGTCCCGGCGGACGGGAGGAACGCGGTGCGGGGTCAGCGTTCGCGCGCTCGAACCCGCTCAGGTTCATCTGCCCGCTCCCGGTAAGACCGCGCGACACGACGATGACGAAACTCACCGTGCTCGGAACGAGCGCCGCGTGGCCCGCGGCGGGACGTGCCTCGAGCGGCTACCTGCTCGAGTCCGACGGGGTGACGCTCGAGCTCGACCTCGGTTACGGAACGCTGTCGCGGCTCCTCGAGCTCAGTCCGCCGCCCGAACTCGGCGGCGTGTTCATCACCCACGCGCACGCGGACCACGCGGTCGATCTCCACGGGCTCTACCGCGTGCTCACGCTCTCCCGACCTCCGGTCCGCTCGCCGCCGATCTTCGTGGCCCCGAACGTCCTCGAGCGGGTCGCGCCGCTCGAGGGACCTCGCGGGGCCGAGGCGCTCGCCCGAGGCCTCGACCTCCGGCCCGCCGCGCCCGGCCGGACCTACGAGCTCGGCCCGTTCCGGCTACGAACCTTCTCGCTCCCGCACTTCACGCCCGACCTCGGGGTGCGGGTCGAGGTCGGCGGCCGGGTCATCGCCTACACCGGCGACACCGGACCGTCCGAGGAGATCGTCGCGCTCGCCCGCGACGCCGACCTGTTCGTTTGCGAGGCGACCTGTCAGGGAGTGCCCACCGGCGACGACGCGCGATTCCTCCTCTCGGCGTCCGCGGCCGGACGGTACGCGCGGTCCGCCGGAGCGAAGCGACTCCTGCTCACCCATTTCTGGCCGGGCGACGACCGCGAGGTCTCGCGTCGCGAGGCCGCCCGGGAGTACGGCGGGGCAGTCGAACTGGCGCGCGAAGGGATGGAGATCGCCCTCGGCTGAGCCCACCCGGTCGACAGAGGGGTTTTTCTCCTAGGACGTCACCGGACGAGTCGTGGCGCGACCGATCGGAGCCGGGGTACTGTTGATCATTGGCGGATTTTTCATCTTCGTTGTCGGACTCGCGTTCGCGGTCTTCGGGCTCGCGGTGCTCGCGTTGTTCCACATCACGAGCATCCTGTTCTTCATCGGCGCGGCCGTGGGCGCGTTGACGATCCTCGTCGGGATCCTGACGCTCGTGATCCCGTCAGCCCACACGATCCTCGGGGTGCTCGGAATCGTTCTCGCGATCGTGAGCCTCCCGTTCGCCCTCGGCGGGATCTTCCTCGGGTTCATCCTCGCCCTGATCGGCGGCATCCTTGCGATCACCTGGAAGGCGCCGCCCGAGCCGTTCGTGGACGCGACCGCGCGGAAGGTATAGGGCCGGACGCCTCGGCCGAACGCGCCCGTTTCGACGGGAGCGGACGAGCGAGCTCGAAGAGCCGCATTCCGAAGAAATCGGAGACACGTCCGGTGCGCCGGAATCCGTTCCGGCGGTAGAACGCCCGCGCTCGACGTAGGGGTCGCGTCGTGTCGAGCGTCACCCGACGGCATCCCCGGTGCCCGAGTTCTGCGAGCGCCCGGTCGAGTAATGCTCGGCCGACCCCCGTGCCGTGCCACCGGGGCCGGACCGCCATCCCTCGTAGGTGACCGGTTCGCCCCGGGAGGACCTCGGCCGCGACCGTGCCGACGACCCGACCTCGGCCGTCGGTAGCGACCCAGACCCGCATCGACTCGAGCCGGCGACGCGCGCGCGATGGCGTGAGCACCGTGTCCAAGAACGCCGCCGCCGTGTACTCGCCGCGGTACGGTTCGAACGCCGCACTCAGGCAGCGTCGAATCGCCGTGGCGTCGGTCGGACGCGCCCGACGTACCTGAAATCGCGGGCGAACGCGACGTCCCGCCCACCTACCGGTCACGCTCCCCGGGCGCCTCGGGCACCTAATACCCTGTGCCCTTCCGCGGCCCTTCGACGCGGACCGTCGCTCGCGGGCATCGCGCACCGGGTCCCGGCGGCACGGCGGGAGCTAGGGACGAGGGCGGATCGGGGGCCGCCCACTCGAGAATCGGAGAGCGGGAGACTCGTTCTTGCACCCGCGCGCGAGGTCGAGACCCCGCGCCATTCGGAAGTACACCCGTACCCGACGACCAAGACCTCGGACGTAGTGCTGTCCCTTCTGCGCCACCCCCGCGGCGCCCACTGTCGCGGCACGTGAGACACGCGCCCTTGAGTGACCCCAAGGTCGGCCGCGCGATACCCTAGAGATTCGCCCGTCGCCGCGAGTCAGGAACTCCGCCCGACGACCTCTGCGAGAGCGACCGCTCCTCCCGGAGATGGCTCGGGCAGGAGCGTTCTCCAAGCGCACCGGCCCGGCGCCAGACACCAAACCTCATTAGCGGGGTTCCGGGTTCGCTTGCCGCGGCCCGACGGGAGTCCGGTCTGGTGGCCGCCGAGCGGTCAAGGTCGGGATGGGCGGCAGGAAGTCATACCGCATCGGACTCGTTCAGCTCTCGTGCGGGCCGGACCCGGATACGAACGTCGCGCGCGCGGTCGAAAAGGTCTCCGAGGCGGCGCGCCAGGGTGCGTCCGTGATCTGCCTCCCGGAGCTGTTCCGGACGCAGTACTTTTGCCAGCGGGAGGACCACGCGCTCTTCGACGAGGCCGAGCCGGTCCCGGGGCCGACCACGGAACGGTTCTCGCACGTCGCGAAGGAACACCAGGTGGCCCTGTTCGTCCCGGTCTTCGAACGTCGGTCCGCGGGTCTCTACCACAACACGACCGCGGTGCTCGGTCCGGACGGGACGCTGATGGGCCGGTACCGCAAGATGCACATCCCGGACGACCCGCTGTACTACGAGAAGTTCTACTTCACCCCGGGCGATCTCGGGTTCCCGACGTTTCCCGTCAATGGCGGCCGGGCGGGCGTCCTGATCTGCTGGGACCAGTGGTATCCCGAGCCGGCTCGGCTCGAGGCGCTCGCCGGCGCAGAGCTGCTGTTCTATCCCACCGCGATCGGTTGGCACCCGGCGGAGAAGAACGAGTTCGGGAAAGCGCAGCACGACGCCTGGGAGACCGTTCAGCGCGCCCACGCGATCGCGAACGGCTTTTACGTCGCGGTACCGAACCGGGTCGGGCACGAGCACGGCGACGTGCGGGGGAATCGGGCCGACGGTCCCGGGATCGAGTTCTGGGGCGGCTCCTTCGTCGCCGACCCGTTCGGGCGCATCCTCGCGAAGGCCTCGCACGATCGAGAGGAGGTCCTCGTGGTGGCGGTCGACCCGCACGAGGTCGAGACCGTGCGGCGTCACTGGCCGTTCCTACGCGACCGTCGGGTGGACGCCTACGGTCCGATCACGCATCGCTTCCTCGACCCGTCGTGACCGCCGGACGGGTCGCCGGGCGCACCCCCCGGTCGATGGGGTACCGGATGCCCGCGGAGTGGGCCCCGCACGCGGGCACGTGGATCGTCTGGCCCCATGCGAAGGACGACTTTCCCGGCCGATTCGAAGCGATCCCGCTCGTCTTCGCCGAGATCGTGCGAAAGCTCGCCCCCCACGAACCCGTCCGGGTGGTCGTCTCCAACGCCGCGCGAGAGGAACGGGCCCGGGCGCTCCTGGCGGAGGCCGGGGTCCTCCCGGAGAACGTCCGCTTTTTCCACTGGCCGACCGACCGTTCCTGGGCGCGGGACTCGGGGCCGATCTTCGTTCGCCGTCCGGAGGGGCCCGGTGCCCCGGCATCCGTCGGCGCCACCGTCTGGCGATTCAACGGGTGGGCGAAGTACGACAACTTCCGTCGCGACGAGAAGCTCGGCTTCCGCGTCGCCCGCGCGCTCGGGGTTCCCTCCTGGCGGCCCCGGCTCCGCGGGGAACGGGTGGTCCTCGAGGGAGGGGCGATCGACGTGAACGGCGTCGGCGGGCTGCTCGCGACCGAGGAGTGTCTCCTCAGCGACGTTCAGGCGAGAAACCCGGGGGTCGCGCGCGAGGAGCTCGAGCAGCTGCTCTCGGCCTACCTCGGCGTCGACCGGGTCGTCTGGCTCCGCGGAGGCATCGTAGGGGACGACACGCACGGCCACGTCGACGACGTCGCGAGGTTCGTGGGAGAACGGACGATCGTCGCCGCGCGCGTGCCGGACCCCGGAGACCCGAACCACGCCCCGCTCGAGGAGAACTGGCAGCGACTCCTCGGCGCGCGCGCGCCGGACGGCGAGCCGTTCGAGGTCGTCGAGCTGCCGATGCCTGCTGCGATCGAGTACTCCGGCCACCGCGTGCCCGCGAGCTACCTCAACTTCTACATCGCGAACGGTGTCGTCCTCGTTCCGACCTACAACGACCCGGCCGATCGCGTGGCGCTCGCGACGCTCGCGCGACTATTCCCCGACCGCATCGTCTCGGGCGTGCACAGCGGGGACCTCATCTGGGGACTCGGGTCGATCCATTGCCTGACGCAGCCCGAACCGGCGGTATGAGCCCGGACCTCGCGGTCGAGAACGGCACCGTCTGTCGCGCCCCGGGGGCGGCCGCGGAGCGCCGGGCCACGGTGGTCATTCGCGGGGGCCGGGTCGCGAAGGTCGGGACGAACGCCACCGTCCCGAGCGACGTTGAGGTCGTGGACGCGGACGGTCGGACCGTCGTCCCGGGGTTCTGGAACTGCCACGTTCATTTCACCGAACCGCGCTGGGCCCCCGCCGCCACCGCTCCCCGCGAGGCGCTCGAGCGCGGCCTTCGGGAGATGCTGACGCGTTGGGGTTTCACGACGGTCGTCGATCTCGGTTCGGACCCCCGATCGACCCTCCCCCTCCGACGACGGATCGAGTCGGGAGAGATCGGCGGACCGGCGATCCTCACGGCCGGTCCGGCGATCTATCCCCCGGGCGGGATCCCGTACTACGTGCGGGACAGCATCCCCCCCGACGTGGTCGATCGGGTCCCCCAACCGGCCGACCCCGAAGCCGCGGCGGCGATCGCGCGCGAGATCCTCGCGCTGGGCGCGGACGTGCTGAAACTGTTCACCGGATCCTACGTCGCACGGGGAACGATCCGGCCGATGTCGGAGCCGGTCGCGCGCGCGGTGGCGGACGTAGCGCACGCGGCCGGTCGGCGGGTGTTCAGCCACCCGTCGAACCTCGAGGGCACGCAGGTCGCGATGCGAGCGGGCGTCGACGTGCTGGCGCATCCTCCGGACACAGCGGAGGGGGTCGACGCGTCGCGGGTCCGGGAGATCGTCTCCCACGGGGTGTCGATGACCCCGACCCTGAAGATGTTCGCCGCGACCGTGAGTCGTTCGGCCGCGTACCTGGACCCGATCCTCGAGATCGTCCGCGAGTTCCGGACCGGCGGGGGCGAGCTCCTGTTCGGAACGGACGTAGGGTACCTCACCGACTATTCCACGGAGGAGGAGTTCGGCCTGCTCGAGCGGGTCGGCCTGGACGGACCCGCGATCCTTCGGATGCTCACCACCGCGCCGGCGGGTCGGTTCCCGGGCGCGGGTCCGGCGCGGCTCGAACCCGGCGCGCCGGGTGACCTCGTCCTCCTGGACGGAGACCCGATGGCGGACCCCTCCGCGTTCGCGCGCGTCCGGCTCACGGTGCGTTCGGGGCGCGTGGTGTACCGCTCTCCGTAGCCCCCGCGCGCGGGGGGTCAGTTCACGTCGAACTCGTTCCCCTCGGGGTCGCGCATCGCCACGGCGTAGTGGTCGAATCCCGGCCCGAGGGGGACCGGGCCGAGGTCGATCGCGCCGAGCGACCGGAGCCGCGCGGCCGCCGCGTCGACGCGCTGCTTCCGCACCGCCAGGGGCTGCGTCGCCGCGCCGCTCACGTGCAGGTCGAAGTGGAGCCGATTCTTTCCGGCCTTCTCCGTGCCGAGCTTCTGGAACCAGATCGGCGGTCCCCGCCCGGCGGGGTCGACCAGGCTGTCCTCGCCCTCCGGGAGCTCCTCCTCGGGAAGACCCCGGCTCCGCCAGTACTCCCGCCAGGTGGCGAACCCGCCCGGCGCCGGTTCGACCACGTACCCGAGCGCCTCCGACCAGAAGCGGACGAGCCGTTCGGGGTCGACGCAGTCGATCACGATCGTGAATTCCGTTGCCATCGTTCGTCCTCGCGGGGCCCGCTGCGGGGGTACGGTCGGGAAGGAATAACAGTGGCCGGTGGACGCGTCGGACCGGCTCAGCGATTGACCATGGTCATCGCCGACTCCCGGTAGCGCGAGCCGGCGACCGCCGACGGCGGGACCGCTTCCTCGATCCTTTGGAGGTCGTCCGGCGTGAGGTGCACGTCGGCGCTGCCGGCGTTCTCCTCGAGGTAGGTGCGGCGCTTGGTGCCGGGGATCGGAACGACGTGCGGGTCCCGGGAGAGCAGCCACGCGAGCGCGAGCTGCGCCGGGGTGCAACCCTTCGCCCGGGCGACCGACTCGAACCGGCGCACGAGCTCCATGTTGCGCGGAAAGTTCTCGGGGTCGAACCGGGGGAGCGTCCGGCGGAAGTCGTCCGCGCCGAGCCCGTCGAGGCTCCTGAGCTTCCCCGAGAAGAGACCTCGGCCGAGGGGGCTGAACGGCACGAAACCGACGCCGAGCTCCCGGCAGGCGTCGAGGACCCCGTGCTCCGGGTCGCGGGTCCAGACCGAGTACTCGCTCTGAACCGCCGTGATCGGATGGACGGCGTGCGCGCGACGCAGGGTCGCCGCGCTCACTTCCGAGAGGCCGAGGTAGCGGACCTTGCCGTCGTCGACGAGCCCCTGCATCGCCCGGACGGTTTCCTCGATCGGGGTCTTCGGGTCGACGCGGTGGAGGTAGTACAGGTCGATCGTCTCGACCCCGAGCCGCGCGAGGCTCGCGTCGCAGGCGGCCCGGACGTGCCCGGGACTCCCGTCGATCCCGCGCTCGCCGCTGACCGGATCGACCACGAAGCCGAACTTGGTCGCGAGGAAGACCTCGTCCCGCCGGTCCCGGATCACCCGTCCGATGAGCTCCTCGTTGGTCGACGGGCCGTACGCGTCCGCGGTGTCGAGGAACGTGACGCCGAGCTCGAGCGCCCGCTCCAGGGTGGCGACGGACTCGGCCTCGTTCCCGGGTCCGTAGCTCTGGCTCATCGGCATGCAGCCGAGCCCGATCGCGGAGACGGCCGGTCCGTTGCGGCCCAGCGTGCGGCGTTCCATCGGCCGCGTCCGGAGGAGCGACGCTACCTTTCAGGTTTGCCCGGAACGGTCGACCCGCTCAGCGGAGCACCCCGCGAGCTTTCTGCAGGAGCTCGGTGAGGCGCTTGTTCGCCTCGGTGGTGATCGCGTCCCGGTCCTCCGGATGCCGGAGCATCAGGGTGAGCACGAGGTCGGTCGACTGCGCCGTGCGGGACTTGGTCGTGAGGACCGGCGGGAACCGGGGGTCGAGCCGCAGGCGGAGCTTCGCGAGCGACTTCAATAGCTCGCTCTCGAAGGCGGCGAGGTCGATGGCGCCGCCGACCGAGACCGGGACGACGACCTCCTTCCACGCCTGGGGCGACGTGTTCACGACGACGTCGCGGATCATCGCGATGTTCGGCACCGAGATCAGCTGGTCGTTGTCGGAGAGCAGCACGGTCGTCATCGGGTTGATCTCGATCACCTTGCCCGAGACCCCCTGGACGAGGATCGTGTCGCCGACCTTGAACGGCGTGTAGATGTCGGAGAAGTACTTCGCGCCGTAGTTGCTGAGCGGCTCCCGGAGCGCGACGAGGATCGTGACGCCGATGAGTCCGATCACGAGGAGCAGCACGGTCGGGTTGACACCGAGCGCCTGGAGCGCGAGGGTGGCACCGATCAGCGCGACCACGACGACCCCGAGCTGCCGCCCCGCCCGCGCCATCTGCGGGGTGCTCTGGCGCATCAGGCGGCCGATGATCAGGCTCACGAGCCAGGCGATGACCACCGTGAGGACAATGATCACGAGGACCGAGAAGAATGGGGCGACCCACGTCCACACGGTGGCGAACGTCACCATCTACGCCTCGGTGACCTCGGCGAGCATCTCTCGTTCGGCCCGCTCGGCGGCCTCGAGCGAGCACTTCTTCGACGCGCTCTTCGCGTTCCGTGCGATCCGGGCGAGGAGCGGGCGCGATCGTCGGTCGAGGAGGGCGCGCATCTGGCGCGCGAGGTCCCCCGGCTCGGCGGGGTCGAAGAGCAGGCCGTTCACCCCGTCCTCGATCAACTCGGAGATCCCGGCGCGCCGGGTCACGATCGCAGGCTTGCCGTGCAGCCAGCTCTCGACCGCCACGAGGCCGAACCCCTCGCGCACCGACGGGAGGATCGTGAATCGGGCGCGCTCGTAGAGGCAGTCGAGGTCCTTCTGGGCCACGTGACCGGTGAAGACGACCCGGTGGCCGAGGTGGCGACGGCGTACGAGCTCCTCAAGCTGGGTCCGCCACGCCGCGGACTTCGACAGCCCGAGGCCCGAACTCGAGCCCGAGAAGCTCCCGTTCCCGACGAGGACGAGCTTCAGCCGGGGGAACTTTCCCGCGAGCGAAGCGAGCGCCTCGATCGCGAGGTCCTGGCCCTTGATCGGGTCCATCCGGGCGACGACGAGCGCGACCACATCTCGGGGCCGGAGCCCCAGCCGCTCGGCGGTCGCCGTGACCGTGGCGCGCGACGGCTGACCGTAGTCGGCCGGGTCGAGGTACGGGTAGAGCCGAACGACCTTGCCCTGCGGACGGAGCGCCTGCAGGGAGTCGACGTACTTCTCCGCGCTGACGACGATCACGTCGTAGCCGTCGAGATACGTCGTGAGCAGCGCGCGCCACTGCTCGGGGATCGCCTCCACGTCGAACGGAATGTGCCAGCGGAAGATCTTCGGCTTCAGCGAGCCGAGCATGTGCCCCACCGGCATCTGCTGGAAGTCGTGGACGTAGAAGACGTCGAAGTCGTGGCGCTGGTCGAGCTCGCGGATCAACTCGGCCGTGCTGCGATTGTAGTACGCGTACTCGGCGAACGCCTCAGTCCAGAACAGGTCGTCGTGCCGCTCTTTCGGGTCGAGCTCGTGGATCCGGCTCCAGATCGCCTCCTTGACCTTTCCGTAGCCGGCCATTCGCTCGACATCGATCGTCACGTTGTGCAGGGTCATCGCCCCGAGGCGCACGGTCGGGGGCGCTTTCGGGTTCAGCGCGACCCAGTGGGCGTCCGAGAGGACGCCCTCCTTCAGCAAGCGGCGCACGAG
>JASHPY010000047.1 GCA_030037855.1 Thermoplasmata archaeon
ACGGGACCGGCTTCGCTCGCGCGGCACCGGAGCGCATCGCGAGGGCCCCGAGCAGCCGCTCGCCGCGCCGGGTCCCCGGTCTGCGGGCCGCTACCCCCGCGCGGCCGGACGGGGGACCGGGGCGCCGCGCGGTCGTCGTAGATCGAAGCGGTCCGCGTTCATGACCCGGTTCCACGCGGTCACGAAGTCGGCCACGAACTTTCCCTGCGCGTCGGCCGAGCCGTAGACCTCGGCGAGGGCTCGGAGCTCCGAGTTCGAGCCGAAGATGAGGTCGACCCGGGTGGCGGTCCACTTCCGACCGCCCGTGGCGCGGTCGTACCCCTCGAACACGTTCTCGTCCGACGTCGTCCGCCAGTCGGTCCCCATGTCGAGGAGGTGCACGAAGAAGTCGTTGGTCAGCGTCTCGGGCCGGTCGGTCAGCACGCCGTGCGGCGACCGTCCGAAGTTCGCGTTCAGGACCCGCATCCCGCCGACCAGGACCGTCATCTCGGGCGCGGTCAGCGTCAAGAGCTGGGCCCGGTCGACGAGGAGCTCCTCGGCGGAGACGGCGAACGGCCCCCGGAGATAGTTACGGAATCCGTCCGCGGCCGGCTCGAGGTAGCCGAACGACTCGACGTCGGTCTGCTCCTGCGACGCGTCCGTGCGGCCGGGCGCGAACGGAACCGTCACGTCGTTCCCCGCCCGCTTCGCCGCTTGTTCGATCGCCGCGGCTCCGCCGAGTACGATGAGGTCGGCCAACGAGACCTTCTTTCCGTCCGAGCGCTCGGAATTGAACGTCTTCCGGACGCCCTCAAGCGTGGAGAGCACCCGCGCCAGTTGCGTGGGCTCGTTGACCGGCCAGTCCTTCTGCGGCGCGAGGCGGATGCGCGCCCCGTTCGCTCCCCCGCGCTTATCGGAGCCGCGGAACGTGGACGCGGAGGCCCACGCGGTCGAGACGAGGTCGGAGGTCGAGAGACCCGAGGCCAGGATCCGGGTCTTGAGCTCCTGAATCTCCTTCGCCTCGATCAGCGGGTGGTCGGGCCGCGGCACCGGGTCCTGCCAGATCAGCTCCTCCGCCGGCACCTCGGGTCCGAGATACCGCGCGCGCGGCCCCATGTCGCGGTGCGTGAGCTTGAACCACGCCCGGGCGAAGGCGTCCGCAAACTCCTGAGGGTGCTCGTAGTACCGCCGCGAGATCTTCTCGTAGATCGGGTCGTAGCGCAGCGAGAGGTCCGTGACCAGCATCGTCGGGAGGTGGCGTCGCGACGGGTCGTAGGCGTCCGGGATCGTCTCGGAGGACGACTTCGCGACGAACTGATACGCGCCGGCCGGGCTCTTCGTCAGCTCCCACTCGAGTCCGAAGAGGTTCTCGAAGAAGTTGTTGCTCCACTGGGTCGGGGTCTCGGTCCAGGTCACTTCGGGCCCGCCTCCGATCGCATCCTTGCCCTTGCCCGAAGCGAAGCGGCTCTTCCATCCGAGGCCCATCTGCTCGATCGGCGCCCCCTCCGGCTCCGGGCCGACCAGCTTCGGGTCGCCGGCGCCGTGCGTCTTGCCGAACGAGTGCCCCCCGGCGATGAGCGCGACCGTCTCCTCGTCGTTCATCGCCATCCGCCGGAACGTCTCCCGAATGTCGCGGGCCGCGGCGCGCGGGTCCGGGTTGCGATTCGGCCCCTCGGGGTTCACGTAGATGAGGCCCATCTGTACGGCGGCAAGCGGATTCTCGAGCTGCCGGTCGCCGGAGTAGCGCTCGTCGCCGAGCCAGGTCGCCTCCTTGCCCCAGTAGGCGGACTCGTCCGGTTCCCAGACGTCCGGGCGTCCGCCGCCAAAGCCGAACGTCTTGAATCCCATCGACTCCAGCGAGACGTTACCGGCGAGAATGATGAGGTCCGCCCAGGAGATCTTCCGGCCGTACTTCCGCTTGACCGGCCAGAGCAGCCGGCGGGCCTTGTCGAGCGTCACGTTGTCCGGCCAGGAGTTGAGGGGCGCGAAGCGCTGCTGTCCCGTGCCCGCGCCTCCGCGGCCGTCCCCGATCCGATAGGTGCCCGCCGAGTGCCACGCCATCCGGAGGAAGAGGCCCCCGTACGAGCCGAAATCCGCCGGCCACCAGTCCTGGCTGTCCGTCAGCGTCGCGCGCAGGTCCTTCTTGAGCGCCGCGAAATCGAGCGTCTCGAACTCCTCGGCATAGCTGAACTGCGTGCCCATCGGGTCGGAGAGCGACGAGTTCTGGCGGAGGATCCGCAGGTTCAACTGCTTCGGCCACCACGAGCTGTTCGACGGCATCCCGAGACTCGTCGACCCGTGGATGACCGGGCACTTCCCTTCGCGCGGTTCACTCTCTTCGCTCATGAACGGTCTCCTCTCCTCGCGTCTAGGCTCGCCGTCTCAAAGGGTTTCGGAGGTCGTCTCGATTTCCCCGACGACCGAACGGGCGGCTCGTCCCTCGACCCGGTCCCGCGATGGGCCCCCGGGTTCCACCCGTCGGGGAGAGCGGAGGGCCCGTCGCCCGCGGCGCTAGGAGAGCCCGAGACTGGCATACGCTCCGGCGGCGAGCCAGGGGTCGAGGAACTCGGTCGGAGCGTAGACGAACGAACCGGAGGGCCCGGGCGCGCGTCGAAACGCGATCCCCTGCTCGTCGAATTCGGACCGCTCGGCTCCGACCTCGACGACCTGCTCGGTGAGGCGCACCGGGAGGGTGACCCCGTCGCGGGCGAGGAGCAGCACGTCGTTCGGCTCGTCTCGCACGACCCACTCGACCGGCACGATCAGGTGGAGGTGGATCAGCTTCGGGCGGAACTGGCTCTCGGTCTCGGTCTCGGTCCGCGAGAACAGCGCGATCTCGCGGCCCCCCACGGTCGCGAGGCGCTGGAACTGGAACGAGCGCTGCCGGAACTCGAGGACGTTGACCTCGAGGTCGCCGGCGGTCAGCACGGACGCTCGGAGCGGGCCCGGGTAGATAAGCGGACGCGAAACCGCGAGTTCTCGCCGGCGGCGCGCGAGGCAGCCTTATAAACCGTCGACCCTAGCCGCGCCCGTTCGGACGCGGCCTGGATGAAACGTTCTTCGAGGGTCTGGAAGAAGCGCGGCCACATGCGCTGGAAGTGGCGAAAGAAGCGCATGCGCCGACGCATGCGCGCCCAGAAGATGCGAAAGCAGTAGGCGCGAGCTCACCAGCCGAGGCGGTCGAGCTTGCGCGACTCCTTGGTCAACTTCTTCCACTCCCGGTAGTGGTCCCGGCACAGGGGGGCGCGCCGGCCTTTCTCGGGAAGGTCGGTGAACGCCCGGCGCGCTTCGGCGAGCGCGAGGTGGCGGACCGACGGCGCGCCGCACCCCGGAACCACGCACGGCTCCTCGGGTTCTTCTCCGGACCGGGCCGGTCGATCACCGGCCGGCATCAGCGACGAGCCTGTTGCGCGACGATCTCCGCGACCATCCCCGGGATCTCGTACGGAAACCGGGCCACTCGGGCGCCGGCCGAGGAGAGCGCGGCGAGCTTGGTCTCGGCCGTTCCCCGCCCGCGGGAGATGATCGCGCCCGCGTGACCCATCCGCTTGCCCGGGGGGGCGCTCCGGCCGGCGATGTAGGCGACCACTGGCTTCGTGACGTGGCGGCGGATGTACTCGGCACCCTCCTCCTCCGCGCTCCCGCCGATCTCACCGACCATCACGATCACGTCGGTGCCGGGGTCCCCCTGGAAGAGGGGAAGCGCGTCGACGAACGACGTGCCGACGACCGGGTCGCCGCCGAGCCCGATGCACGCCGACTGTCCGAGCCCGTGCTCCTTGATCCCGTTGACGATTTCGTAGGTCAGCGTACCGCTCCTCGAGATCACGCCGACCCGTCCCGGTCGGAAGACGACGTTCGGGATGATTCCGATCTTCGCGACCCCGGGCGCGGCGATCCCGGGGCAGTTCGGCCCGATGATCCGACCGCCCTTCGACCGGGAGTAGTGGTACATCACGAGCATGTCGTGGAACGGGATGTGCTCGGTCACGATCACCGAGAGTAGGATTCCCGCATCGACCGCCTCGAGGAGCGCGTCCTTCGCGTACGGCGCCGGCACGAAGATGCAGGAGGCGTTCGCCCCGGTCGTCGCGATCGCGTCCTTGACGGTGTCGAAGACCGGGACGCCCTCGACCTCGGTGCCGGCCTTCCCGGGCGTCACGCCGGCGACGACCTTCGTCCCGAACAACTTCATCTGGCGCGTGTGGACCGTGCCCTGGTGACCCGTGATCCCCTGGACAACGACCCGCGTCTCGCCGTCCACGAGGACCGTCATGCCGTCCCTCCCGCCGCGGCGACGGCCGCCTGGGCGGACTCCTTGAGCGTCGGGATCGACGTGATCCCGGCGGCGCGCAGGATGTCGATCCCCTCTTTCTCGTTGTTCCCGCGGATCCGGGCGACCAGCGGGAAGCGGTCGGCCGCCGGCACCTGCTTCATCGCCTCGACGAGACCGGTCGCGACCGTGTCGCACCGCGTCACCCCGCCGAAGATGTTGAGGAACACCGCTTTCGGCTTCGCCCGCGCCATCAGGAGGAAAGCCTCGGTGACCTTCTTCGGGTCGTCCGTCCCGCCGAGGTCGAGGAACACGCCCGGGTTTCCGCCGAACTCCTTGAGGACGTCGAGCGTCGCCATCGTGAG
>JASHPY010000048.1 GCA_030037855.1 Thermoplasmata archaeon
AGCCCGCTCGATCGCGTGACGGATCGACGTGTTGGTCGCGACCCGGATCGGGTGCCCGCGTTGACGGAACTCGCGGCGCATCGACTGCAGCGCGGCCGCGGGAACTCCGCGGATCCCGACGACCGCGGTCATCGGCCGGGATCGGAGCACGGGCTCGAGCTCGGCGACCGAGGCGAGCCGCTCTTCCGGAACCGACCCCCGACCCGGCATCGTTCCCCCTACCACAACCGGACGGCCGGTCCCATGGTCGTCTTCACGAAGACCGATTCGATGTTGGTACGGCCGCGCTCGAGCTTTCCGACCACGCGGTTCAGGAGCGCGTCGACGTTCTGCGCGAGGTCCTCGGGTTTCATCCCGCGGGTGCCGACCGGGGCGTGGAACGTGCGGTTTCCCTTCGAGCGGATGCGGATCGAGCGTTGCAACGCGCGGACGAGGTTCGTGGGGTCGCTGCCCGGAGGGACCGGCCTCGGCATCTTGCCCCGCGGTCCGAGGACGACACCGAGCCGCTTGCCGATCGTCGGCATCATCGGCGCTTCGGCGAGAAAGAAGTCGATGTCCGTGACGGCCTTCTTGGTCGCCTTCTTGTCCTTCGCGAACTCGTCGAGCTCGCTCGCCGGCACGACCAGGTCCGCCACGCCCCGCATCTTCTGACAGAGCTCGGGCGAGCCGAAGACCGCGACCTTGACCGCCTTGCCGCGTCCGTGGGGGAGCTGGACCTCGTCCTCGAGCCGGTTCTTCGGGATCGAGAGGTCAAGGTCCTTGAGGTTGATCGCGACCTCGACCGTCTCGGCGAAGCCGCGCTCGGGCGCCTTCCCGAGCACCTCGCTCACCACTTCCAACGACGGTCGGTCGGCCATTTTCTCCTCTCGGAGCGCGGCCGCCGAGATGGCTTCGATAGATAAGTCTTCGGGTCGCTCTCCTCGAGAGAGCGCTCTCCCGGTCGCGCCGGACGCCCCCGGTCGACCCCTCCGCTCAGCGCGGGCGCCTCGGACCGAGCCGCTTTTCGAACAGGGTGCAGGGAAGTCCGTCGACCGTCACCTCGCCCATCGCTTCGAAGCCCGCCGAGCGATAGAACCGGTGCAACCCGTCGCTCGCCGTGAGCGTGTCCAGACGGAGGAAGTCGCGGCCCTTGCGCCGGGTCACGTCCTCGGCCCACGCGAGGATCGCGCGACCGATGCCCCGACCGGCGTGCGCCCGGCGAACCGCCAACCGATGGATGTATCCCGCGTCCGCCGGGCGCTCGCCCCAGAACGCGGGGTCCGCCCAGACGAGCGTCACGGTCCCGGCCGGCTGCGCCCGCGAGTCCTCCACGACGTAGAGGTCCTGGTGGTCGAGCGCCGGTCGGATCCGCGACAACGGGAACGGGACCGGCCACGGGTGGGGCAGTCCTCGAGCGACCTCCCACTCCGAGGCCTCCCGCAGCGTGTCGATCACGCCGGGGAGGTCGTACTCGGTCGCCACGCGGATCGTCCAGCCGTCCGGGAACATCGGGGCGACTCCAGGAGGCCGTCCCTGATACGTCCGACGCGCGACGCGGGAGCGAGACGCGGACGGGCCCGGCGCTCCGCGCCGGGCGGAGGGCGCGGGCTTAAGGGTTTATAGGGGATGAGTGTCGGCGGCCGCCGATGCACTATCCAAAGGTCGTGTCCACGTACTGCCCGAAGTGCAAGGTGCACACGCAGCACGAGGTGGAGAAGGTCAAGAAGCGTCCCGCTTCGGAGATGAAGTGGGGGCAGCGGCGGTTCCGCCGGGCGACCCGCGGCTACGGAGGCTTCCCGCGCCCGAAGCCCGAGGGCCGTGCGAAGGCGGTGCGCCGGGTCAACCTGCGCTTCCGCTGCAAGAAGTGCGCCTACATCGTCCAGCCCGCGAGCTGGCGCGCGACGACGCTCGAGCTCGTGGAGAAGCACTGACGGAGGTCAATGCGCGGTCCGTCCCCGTTCTGGGTCGTGAAGTGCCCCGACTGCTCGACCGAGCAGACGATTTTCAGTCGCCCCGCCACCGTCGTGAACTGCGGGGTCTGCGGCGCGACTCTCGCGACGCCGACCGGCGGTCAGGCCAAGCTCCGGGGCGAGCTCGTTCGCCCCGTGACGGCGTAGCGAGGACGCCGAGCTCGGATGCCGCTCCGCGCCGAGTACCCCGAGGAGGGCGACCTCGTCGTCGGGACGGTCACCTCGATCCGGAACTTCGGGGCGTTCGTCACGCTCGACGAGTACAACGGGCGCGAGGCGTTCATCCACCTCTCCGAAGTCGCGACCGGGTGGGTCAAGTACATCCGGGACCACATCCGCGAGGGCCAGAAGATCGTCGCGCGCGTCCTGCGCGTCGACCCGGCCAAGAGCCAGATCGACCTCTCGCTCAAGCGGATCAACGACCACCAGCGGCGGGAGAAGACGCAGCAGTGGAAGAACGAGGGGCGCGCGCTCCGGCTGGTCGAGCAGGTCGCCCAGGCGCTGAAGATCTCGGTCGACGAGGCGAGCGACCGGTTCGGAACGACCCTGGTCGAGAAGTACGGCTCGCTGTTCCAGGCCTTCGAGGTCGCGTCCGCGGACGCGAAGCGGTTCCAGCAGGAGAACGACAAGGCCGCGTGGGTCACGGCGTTCCTGAAGGTCGCGCGCGACAACATCGTCCCGCCCCAGGTCACGATCCTCGGCGTGCTCGAGGTCTCGGACCCGACCCCCGAGGGGGTCGACCACGTGCGCGACGCGCTCCGGGCCGCCGAGGAGGTCGACCCGGCCTCGGTCGAGGTCCACTACGTCGGCGCGCCGAAGTACCGTGTCCGGGTGGTCGCGAGCCAGTACAAGCAGGCGGAGGAGACCCTCAAACGGGCGACGGACGCCGCGCTGAAGTCGATCAAGTCGGCCGGCGGGCAGGGGACGTTCGTCCGCGCATGACCGAGTCGTTGCTTCGGGTCTGTCGGAGCTGCGGTCGCTACACCCTGCGGACGAGCTGCCCGGACTGCCACGCCCCGACCCGCACGCCGCATCCCGCGCGGTTCAGCCCGAACGACCGGTATGGGAAGTACCGGCGGATGCTGACGGAAGCGACCCCAGCGCCCGAGGGTCACGGAGCGTGATGAGCACGTCCGCCGCGATGCACCGCATCAAGGTCGTGAACGACGTCAGCGACCTCGTCTCGATCCTGCGCGCGGTCGACTCGCAGCTGAAGCTCCGATTGGTCCAGCGGCTCGGCGAGAGCTGGTTGACCGGCGAGGACGTCGAGCGCGAGTTCGGCAAGGAGGGGATGAAGGCGCTCGTCTTCTTCGAGAAGCTCCGTCTGATCGACACCCGCTGGGTCGCGCGCGAGGGCCGCAAGCAGCCCGACAAGAGCTACCACTTCTACTACTCGACGATCAACATCAACACGACCTCGCCGCTCGCGGAGGTCTCCGAGATCCTGGCGATCGCGATGATGAGCCCGAAGGAGTACGCGAAGCTCGAGCAGCGGATCCACGACGCGGTCGGCGTCGAGGGTCGGTTCTTCTCCGACGTCGCCGAGGAGCTCGGCATGTCGCCGACCCGGCTCAAGGGGCTCGTCAAGCGGTCGGATAAGCTGGAGTACCGTGGCCACCGGATCGAGCGGTTCGAAGCGGACGCGTCGCCGTAGGGCGCGGCCCCGGGTCGCGGTCCTTCGCGTCGGCCATCGCGTCGGCCGGGACCCCCGGCTCACGACCCATCTCGCGCTCGCGGCGCGCGCGCTCGGCGCCGAGCGGATGTACCTCGAACCGGCCGACCCCGCGCTCACGGAGCGCGTCGCGGCGCTCGCGCGGGGCTGGGGCGGCGCGTTCGTGGTCGACGGCGTCGACGACTGGCGCCGGGTCGTGCGCTCGTTCCCGGGCCGGGTCGTTCATCTCACGATGTACGGCGAGCCGCTCGCTCGCGCGCTCCCCCGCCTCCGCGGCTCCGACCGGCTCCTCCTCGTCGTCGGCGGGGCGAAGGTCCCGCCCGACCTCTACCGGCTCGCCCACGCGAACGTCGCGGTCGGCGCCCAGCCGCACAGCGAGGTCGCCGCGGTCGCGATCGTGCTCGACCGGTTGCTGGGGGGGCCGGACCGGGCACGGTTCCCAGGCGCTCGCCGGAGGGTCGTCCCGCAGGCGCGCGGGAAGAAGGTGGTCACGCTGCGGAGCGGGAGCCGATGACCGAGGCGCTTCCCCCGATCCCGCCCGGGACGCTGCCGATCGCAGCTCGCGCCCCCGGGAAGTGCATCGTCTTCGGCGAACACGCGGTCGTCCACGGAGCCCCGGAGCTCCTGTTCGCGATCGACCTCGAGACCCAGGTGTTCGTTCGACCGGCGACGACGACGCAACTGAACGGCGACGTGGACGCGGTCCCGCGGCATCCGTACTTCTCCCGCGCCCTCGCCTCGGTGTGGGCCGACGGCCCCCCGATCGACGTGCGTGCGGTCTCCCGGATCCCTCGGGCCGCGGGTCTCGGCTCGTCGGCGGCGTTCGTCGCCGCGTTGGTGGCGGCGCTCGGCTCGGCCACCGGGGGCATCGACCGGCCGACCCTCGCCCGTCGCAGCTTCCAGGTCGAGCGGGGCGCGCAGGGCGTCGGTAGCCCCGGCGACACGACCGCCGTCGTCGGCGGCGGTTTCCTGGCGGTCAACGGAGGTCCGGGCGCCCCGCTCTGGACCGTCGAGGACGGCGCGCGACAGTGGGAGGTACGGCGGGTGACGGACCCCGGATGGGTCTGGGTGGTCGCGCACTCCGGTATCCCCCGCTCCACGGCCGACGCGGTGCGTTCGGTGGGGGAGCGACTTGCCCGCCCGGACGGCCCGAGCCTCCTCGCCCAGTTCCGCGAGGTCGCCGAGGCCGGGCTCCGCGCGGTCGAGCGAGCCGACCGGTCCGAGGTCGCCGAACTGCTCTCCCGCAACCAGCAGCTCCTGCGCGAGGTCGGCGTTTCCCACCCCCGGATCGAAGAACTGCTCCGGGCGGCGGCGCCGGCCGCGGACGGGGCGAAACTCACCGGCGCGGGCGCCGGCGGGTCGATCGTCGCGTTGCCCGCGCCGGGAAAGGAAACGGAGCTCGTGCGTCGTCTCGCCCGGGCCGGCGGGCTCCCGTTCGTCGTGCGGCCGGCCCCCGAGGGGGCGGGGCTCCTCGAGCCCCCGCGCTGAGCCGCGCGCTCGCTCACTTCCGCGCGACGATCCGGATCACCGCGTTCGGCTCGACCGGATGGTCGGCCGCGAGCGCTCGGTGCGTGCGCCCGTCGATCGCCCGGATGAAGTTCTGGCCGAGGTCCGTGTGCACGCGGAAGGCGACCTCGCTCGCGGGCGTCCCGGCGGGCACAAGGAGGGCGTCGGGGAGGACCCGCCCCTTCGAGTCGGTCCAGTGGTTCTCGTCCTCCACGGGGTAGACGACGATCTGGTGGAGCCGATCGTAGACCATCCGCTCGAGCGCGGACTGCACTCCGGTCGAGCCCCACCGGGCGAGGATCGCCTGGACCTCGTCGAGCGCTTTGCGTTGTCCCGCCGAGAGACGGTTCGCGTCGGGAAGCGTGAACGCCGGGTCGCCCGGAGCGTAGCGAACGAGCCCGGCCCGCGCGGCCCGGCGGAGGGTCAGTTCGGCCTCAGCGGAGGTCGGCACGGACGGGATCGGCTCGATGCGGCTCGCGAGCGCGGCCGCCGTCTCGGCGTTCGCCCGGTCGCACTTGTTCGCGACGACGACCCTCGGCTTCGCGACCCGAAGGAGTTCCCGCGCGAGCGCCACCCGTTCGGGCTCGGACCACCGGGCGGGGTGCGACCGGTCGACCGGAACGGTGCGGAGCGCCGTGGAGATCGCGAACGGGGAGATCGAGAGCCCCGTGAGCCGCTGGGCGAGGAACTCCTCGACCTTCTTCCCGTCGAGCTCGGTCGATCGGGCGTGCCGAGCGAAATCTCGCGACAGGATCTCGGCGATCCAGGCGACGAGCTCCTCCTCGAGCCACGCGACCTCCTCGGCCGGGTCGTGGGAGCCGGGGGCGACCGGCCGTCCCTCCGCGTCGGTCGACCCCGACAGGTCGACGACCTGGAGGAACCCGTCGGCGGCGCGGAGGTCGTCGAGGAAGCGGTGGCCGAGTCCCTTCCCCGTGTGCGCGCCGGGGACGAGACCCGGGACGTCGACCAAGTTCACGGGGATCCATCGCACGCCGTCGACGCACTTCGCGTTCCCCGGTGAGCACGGAACGCCCTTCTCGACGTGCGGGCACGGGGCACGGATCGCCGCGACGCCCCGGTTCGGTACGGTCGTCGTGAACGGATACGGCGCCATCGGGGCGTCGAGGAGCGTGAGCGCGTTGAAGAATGTCGACTTCCCGACGTTCGGCTTCCCGACGACGCCGACCTCCATCGTGCGCACTCCGAGGTCGCCTTACGTCGTGTAGTCGGGCGCGAGCTCGGCGACGCCGAGCGCATGGTTCGCGGCGAGCGCGAGCGCGAAGAGGAGGTCGCTGAGCCGGTTCGACCACTCGAGCAGTTCCGGGCGCTGCGGGTCCGTCCGGTTCAGCGCCCAGAGCTCGCGCTCCGCGCGGCGGGCGACGGTCCGCGCGACATGAAGCAGCGCCGCCGCCCGCGAGCCCCGCGGCAGCACGAAGGAGCGCAGCGGGGGGTGGGC
Organism: Thermoplasmata archaeon; assembly: GCA_030037855.1. Classification (GTDB taxonomy): domain Archaea; phylum Thermoplasmatota; class Thermoplasmata; order Lutacidiplasmatales; family UBA184; genus Lutacidiplasma. The sequence continues at coordinate 6,584 of JASHPY010000048.1, forward strand.
AGCGTCGAAGCGGTCGATGTCGGCCTCCAGACGAGCGACGTGCCGTGCCTCGATCTGGACGGCCGGCTTTCTTCCCGGGGCGGACGCGAGCTCCGTCTGCGCGATGTAGAGCTCGTGCTCCAGCCGGTAGACCGTCTGCCGGACATCGGCGAGCGAATCGGGCAGCTCAGCAGAAACGAGTCCGAGCTGGGCGCCGAGCTCGTCGAACGTCCCGTACGCGCGGATGCGCGCGGAGTCCTTCTCTACGCGCGCCCCACCGGCGAGACCCGTAGTGCCTCGGTCGCCGGTCCGGGTGTAGAGGCGCGGGATACTCTCATCTCCGGCCGCCACGGCAGTGCGTCGAGCGGAGAGCTCAGTCCGTGGACGGGACAGTACGAGATGTGCAGCACCTCATTATGCTTCGCGTCCTGACGGCACAGTCG
>JASHPY010000049.1 GCA_030037855.1 Thermoplasmata archaeon
TGTGCCGGGACGCACCGGCGCAGGATCCCCCGCGTGAGCGCGAGCGCGTCCGCGTGCGGGAGCAACGGACCGATCGTCGCGCCGGCGTCCTCGAGCCGGTGAGTCGGGCCCATGAAGTAGCCGTGGTCGACCGCGAGCATCACCGTGTTGCGGCTCGCGGGCGAGAACATCCGCGCGATGCGGTTCTCCATCCCCCAGTCCATCGTCGGTCCTCGAGGGGCGAGGAGTCGGGCGCACTCTTTGAGGTTTCCCCCGGGGGCGGCGGAGGGCGGGGTCAGCCCACCGGCGCCGGCTCCAGCGTTCGCCGCGAGACCGGCACGCGCCGGTCCTCCTTCACGCGGTTCAGCACGACCTGCGTGTTCGTCCGCTCGACGTGCGGGTCCTGGAGCGCGTGCTTGACGAACCGGTCGAGGTCGCGCCGGTCGCGGAAGCGGCCGATCAGGAGCGCGTCCGTCTCGCCGGTGACATCGTAGATCGCGTACGCCCGCGAGTCGCGCGCGAGCCGCTCCTCGACCTCGCGGAGCCGCCCCTTCGAGATCCGGATGCCCATCGCCGCCCAGAGGTCCCAGCCGAGCTGCTCGTCGTCGAGCAGCGGGATGTAGCCCCGGATCACCCCCTGCTCCTCCATGCGGGCGACGCGGGCGCTCACAGTCGTGGGCGAGATCTTGAGGTGGTGAGCGATCTCGCGATGGCTCCGCCGCGCGTCGGAGTTCAGCTCCTCGAGGATCGACCGGTCGAGTTCGTCAAGGGTGGACGTACGACGCATAGATAGTGTAGGGGGAGGAAGAAGTTAAACTATTGTGTTAGAAAACTGGTTGAACGTCCAAAAATGCCGGGTCAACGTTGATGTAGGTCGATACCGTCCGACCCCCCGGAGGTCCCTGTCGTGTCCCCCGTGAAGGTCCGCAAGGAGCCGAAAAGCCAGTCGGAAGGTGCCCGTGTCCTCGAGCAGCTAAAGGCGGAGAAGGTCCGCTGGGTCCAGCTGTTCTACACCGACGTCTTCGGAGGGTTCAACCAGGTCGACGTGCCGCTCCACACGCTCGACGAGGGCGCGTTCGTCTCGGGGGTGCCGAAGCTGGATGGCTCGTCCGTGCGCGGCTTCCGCGAGATCTTCGAGTCCGACATGCTCCTCGTCCCCGACGTTCGCACGCTCGCGACGATCCCGTGGAACCCGGAGGCCGGCGGGACGGTCCGGTTCATCTGCGACGTTCGGATCGGTGGGACGACCACTCCTTACGACCACGACCCGCGCGGTGTCGCGCGGAAGACCGAGCACGTGCTCGCCGACGCCGGCTTCGACCGCTCGTACTGGGGGCCCGAGATCGAGTTCTGGGTGTTCGACTCGGTCGAGCTCATTCCGTCGTACCAGGCGGTGCACGACGCGTGGGCCGGTTCGGGCTACCTCGTCAACCACTCGGAGGCGCCGTGGCTCCCGGGAGCCCAGGCCGCGACCGTCCGCTTCAAGGAAGGGTACCATCGCAGCCCGCCGACCGACTCCTTGCTCGGGATGCGCGCGGAGATGTGCAACATCCTCGCCGACCAGTTCCACGTCGTGATGGACGCGCACCACCACGAGGTCGCGACCGCGAGCCAGTCGGAGCTCAACGTCCGGTTCGACGAGCTCGTGCCGATGGCCGACCACATCCAGGACGTCCGGTACGTGATCAAGAACGTCGCCCGGCGCCACGGGAAGGTCGGCTGCCTGATGCCGAAGCCGGTCTACGGCGACAACGCGATCGGCATGCACACCAACCAGTCGCTCTGGTCGAAGGGGAAGAACGCGTTCTACGACGACCGGGACAAGTACGCCGAGGTGAGCCAGGCGTGCCGGTACTACGTCGGCGGCCTGATGAAGCACTCCCGCGCGCTCTGCGCGATCACGAACCCGACGACGAACTCCTACCGCCGTCTGGTCCCGGGGTACGAGGCGCCGGTGTTCATCGCGTGGAGCCGCGCGAACCGCTCGGCGAGCATCCGGATCCCGGCGTACCACCGGGGCCGCCCGGCGGTGAAGCGGATCGAGTACCGCACACCGGACTCCGCGGCGAACATCTACCTCACCCAGGCGGCGCTCGCGCTCGCCGGGCTCGACGGGATCAAGAAGAAGATCGAGCCGCCCGCCCCGGTGGATGAGAACATCTACAAGCTCACGCCCGAACGGCGAAAGGAGCTCGAGATCCGCGAGCTCCCCGGCTCGCTCGGCGAGGCGCTCGACTGTCTCGAGTCGGACCACGCGTTCCTCCGGCCGGCGTTCTCGGCTTCGCTGATCGAGACCTATATCGAGCTCAAGCGACGCGAGCAGCTCGAGCTGAACCTCCGCCCGCACCCGTTCGAGTTCTACCAGTACCTCGACGTGTAGCGGGTCGTCCGCGCTCGGGGGCCGGGTCAGCGGCCGGCGCGGCGGGTGACCGGATCCGGCGCCCGTCCGACCCCGACGTCCCTTTCGAGCGCGGGAGCGAGATAGCGTCGCCACTCGCGCGCGTCGTTGCGCCGCTCCTCCTCGGCCCGACGGGCCCGGTCCGCCGCCGACAGCGCTCGGGGCGTGGTGACGATCCGGGAGCCGTAGAAGTCGAGGTGGCAACGGCGCGGTCCGTCGCGCACGATACGATACCAGTACTGGGAGTAGCGGAACGGGCCGTCCAGGTGCGTGTTCGTCCATGCGAGCTCGCCGGGGTGGACCCGGACCAGCCGGGAGATCCGGCGCCGCCGTCCCTCGGGGTACGTCGTGTCGGTGAGGACGAACGTATCGTCCGTGAGCCGCGCGACCGTCCGTTCGGTCCGGTGCGAAAACAGCGGCCCGTCGGCGGGACCGAAGTCGGTGCACCACGCGAACGCGTCGGTCGCCGAGGCTCGCAGCGGCTGCCGGAAGTGGTATCGGAGCGCGGAGATGGCCATCGATCGCCTCGCGGGGTCGCGACGGGTCGGAGCCACCGGCTCGACTTAAGCCCGGGCGGCCCGGAGTTCTGCGCCGCCGAGCGCACGGATGGGCCCAATCCTTTCACCTCCCGCTTGTTCTCCGTCCGAGGAGGAGCGATGCCCGACGCACATCTCTGGAAGAACGGCCCCATCTTCACCGGGCGACGGTGGGCCGAGGCGCTCCTCGTCGAGGGAGGGCGCGTGACCGCCGTCGGAGCCGAGACGGAGACCGCGCGCTCGGCCCCGACGGGAACGGCGGTCCACGACCTGGGAGGTCATCTCCTCGTCCCGGGGCTGATCGACGCCCATCTGCATGTCGCCGACATCACCCGAGCTCGGCAGGGGCGCGACCTCTCGCGCGCCCGATCGATCGCCGAGCTCGTCGACCAGGTCCGGGGCTGGGCCGAGGAGCAGCGGGAGGGAACGATCGTCGGGCGCGGGTGGCAGACCGACCGGCTCCGGGACGGCCGGGCCCCCACGCGGCGCGACCTCGACCGGGCCCTCCCGGACCGGCCCGTCATCCTGTACCACGCGAGCGGGCACGTCGCGGCGGTCAACAGCTCGGCTCTGACGGCCGCGGGCGTCGATCGCTCGACCTCGGATCCCTCTGGGGGTCGGGTGGGGCGGGAGGCGGACGGTGCGCCGAACGGTCTGCTCTACGAAGAGGCGATGCGCCCGGTCGCCGACCTCGCGGCCGCCGCGAATCCGCCCGATGCGGCCGCGCTCGGTCGGACCCTGGACATCGCTGCTTCGCTCGGCCTCACGACGGTCGCGACGATGAATACGAGCCCCGAGGAGCTCGCCGCGCTGCGAACGCTCGCGGAGGACCGCGTCCTGCCGATCCGGGTGCGGACGTATGTCCGTCTCTCCGCGGTCGATGCGATCGCGCCGAAGCACCTCGCGCCGAGCGGGGGCGACGGGTGGTTTTCGGTGCCCGGGGTCAAGGCGTTCGCGGACGGTGCGTTCGGGCCGCGCACCGCGTGGCTCTCCCGCCCGTACTCGGACGCTCCTGAGGAGTCCGGCCTGCCCGTCGGCTCGGAGGACGGTCTCTCGTCGGCGCTCGCCTGCGCGGCCGAGCGGGGGCTCGCGCCGGCCGTCCACGCGATCGGCGACCGAGCGGTCGAGCACGCCGTCCGCTCGTTCGCGCCGCTCTCGGGGCGGCCCCGGACGCTCGCCCGGGTCGAGCACGCATCGCTGACCCCGCCCGAGATCCTTTCCGAGCTGGATCGGGTCCGTCCGGCGCTGGTCGTCCAGCCAGGGTTCGTCTGGAGCGACACGTGGCTAACGGACCGGCTCGGGCCGGAGCGGGCCCGATGGGCGTATGCGTTCCGTACCCTGCTCGGGCAGGGCCTCGTTCTCGCGGGCTCGAGCGACGCCCCGTACGACCCCCTCGACCCGTGGCGGGGGCTCGCTGCCTGCGTCGACCGGACCGCGCCGGACGGCGAGTCCGCGAACCCGGAACGATCCGAGGCGCTCTCCCCCGAGCAGGCGTTCGGGCTCTACACGGCGAGCGCCGGTACGGTCCTTGGGGAACCGGACCTGGGATCGCTCGAGGTCGGGGCGCGGGCGGACCTCGTCCTCACGCGGGCGACCGACCTCCCCCGTGCGCTGGCCCTCGGCGCCGGTTCGGTGGAGGCGACGTGGGTCGACGGGCGCCCGGTCCGCGTTCCGGGTCGGGCCGACCGAGGGTAACGGCCAAACCCTCCGGGGGCTCGCGCTCCCGTGGCCGCCGCGTCCGAGGTCCCGCCAGAGAAGGAGTTCTCGCCGTCCATGCGGGTCGACGTGCTGATCTCCGACTGGCGGGCCGGCATCGACCCCGAGCGCTCGGAGGAGGAGCGGGAACGGGAGCTGTACGGACTGGCCTGGGACGCCTACCTCGAGGGCGACTACGGTTTCGGCCTCTGGTGCTGGCACGAGTGCGACCGGCTCACGAACAACCTCGGAGGGAACATCCGCGAGGTGACCCGCGTCCTCGGACCGGGGCGCTACTTCGGCTTCTCGCACCGGCGGGCCGTGGCGGCGGCGGTCCCGGTCGACCGGATCTACCGGCCCCGCAAGGGCGACATGAGCACGCCGCGTACCGACGCGTTCGTCCTCCCGCACTACCAGGTCCTCTGCGTCTACCTCGTGCGCGCAGCGACCGGTGACCCGAAGGCGAAAGCGCAGCTCGAGATCGCGTTGCTCGAGCTCGAGGAACGACGGCGCGCGGACCCGTTCCTCCGGCACTTCGAAACGTTCCGGGACCTCCTGAACCGGACGTCGGCCGCTCCACGGCCCGCGGTGCCCGCATCGGTCGCCGAGCCAGCCTCCGACCCCGGGACGCCCGCGAAGTCACCCCGCCGGTCGAGGCGGAAGACCCCGGGAAGCTGACCTCGGCGACGCCCGCGACCCAATGCTTCCTATACGTCGCCCCCCTCGCCCGGCGCGAGGCGGACGGACGATGCGCGCGGTCGTGCTCGGCGGAGGCGGCCTCACCGGGCGGTGCTCGGTGCGGGATCTCGCGGGGGGCGAGGTCTTCGACTCGGTGGTCGCCGCCGACCTCGACGTCGGCCTCGCGGAGGGGGCGGCGCGTGCCGCGGGCCCCCGGGCGTCCGCGACCGGGATCGACGTCCGGGACCGGGCGGCGCTCGTTCGGCTCCTCCGTGGCGCCGCGGTCGTAGTGAACGCGGTGCAGTATGGATTCAACCTCGCGGTCATGGACGCCGCGCTCGAAGCCCGGGTGCCCTACCTCGACTTCGGCGGACTGTTCCACATGACCCGCCGCCAGCTGGCCCGGGACGCCGAGTTTCGGGCCGCCGGCGTGCTCGCGATCCCCGGACTCGGTCAGGTGCCGGGGATCTCGAACGTCCTCGCGATGGAGGCGGCCCGCGACCTCGACCGCGTCGACTCGATCGTCATCCGCGACGGGTGGCGTGACGTGACCGTCGGCGGGCCCGAGATCGTCTTCACTTGGTCGCCGAGCACGTTCCTGGACGAGATGGTCCTGCCCGCGGTCGTGTTCGAGGACGGGGCGTACCGCGAATACCCGCCGATGAGCGGGGCGGAGGAGTTCGAGTTCGACCCACCGGTGGGCAAGACCCGCGTCTACCGGACCCTCCACTCGGAACCGGCGACGCTTCCCGAGGCGCTGAAGGACAAGGGGCTGCGACACTGCGAGTGGAAGGAGGGCGGGCCCGGGATCGACGTCCTGCGCACGATGGCGCTGCTCGGCCTCGGCACGGACCGCCCGCTCGAGGTCCGCGGGCAGACGGTCGTGCCGAAGGAGTTCACGCTCGCCCTGCTGAAGCGCGAGAAGCTGCTCGGCGTCCCCGACGGCGTCGAGATGGTCGACTGGGAGGTCTGCGACATCGAGCTCCGCGGCGAACGCGCCGGCCGCCCGGTGACCCGCCACGCGATCGCCCGGTTCCCCGCCCGCCGGGACTGGCACCTAGTCGCGACCGAGTACGCGGTCGGCGTCGCGGGTGCGATCGGTGCGGAGTTGATCGCCACGGGCTCGATCCGCGAGGTCGGGGTCGTCCCGCCCGAGCGGTGCGTGCCGGCCGGCCCGTTCCGCGAGGCGCTCGCCCGGCGTGGGATCGAGACCGCCATCGTCCCGCCGGAAAACCCGTTGCCGCCGCTCCGGAAGGAGGGAAGGCGAAGGCGAAACGGCTGAATTTTCGCCAGTTCGGTTACTTTGAAGGCAACTAATAGGTATTTCTTTAGATGAACTCACGTTAAACATTACGTAGCGCTCGGTGCATACTTTGCTATATGAATGGTATAACGCGTTCTCGCGTTGAGCCAATTATATATAGGCCACCCGAGGTCCGAAACGCGCCCGCGATGCGTGCTCTATGGCGGAACCGCAACCCGCCCCGGTATCGATCTCCCCGGCGAGGGACGCCGACGGGCACCCCCGGGAGCCGCGACCTTCTCCCTTCCGACTGACCGCCTCCGCGTCCGATTCGGAGGCGCAACCTCCCCCGACCCCGCCGGTCGAGGAGCCGAAGAAGGCACCCGCCGAAGCGGCGGCTCCCGCGGGGAAGGAGGAGGGCCTTCCGACCCCCGCGCCCGACGTCGAGTCCCTGCCGATTCCGATCGCCCGGCTCGTTCCGAAGCTCAAGAAGAGCGCGAAGCTGTTCGAGGAGGGCAAGAAGTACATCCCGAATGCCTCGAGCTCGCTGATCCGGGTCGCCTCGTACGACCCGTGCCCGCCGTTCATCGCGGCGGGCAAGGGCTCGCGGATCTGGGACGAGGACGGGAACGAGTACCTCGACTTCAACCTCGGCTACGGCTGCCTCATCAACGGCCACGCGCCGAAGGAGCAGGTCAAGGCGATCCAGGACCGCGCCGAGCTCGGGCTCCACTTCGCCGCGCCGACCGCGCTCGAGATCGAGCTCGCGAAGCAGTTCCGCAAGATGGTCCCGAACGCCGAGCGCGTCGCGTTCTGCTCGAACGGCTCGGACGCGACGATGAACGCGATCCGGATCGCGCGCGCGGTCACGGGGAAGGACGCGATCCTGAAGTTCGAGGGCCACTATCACGGTCAGCACGACTACGCGCTGATCAGCGCAGAGGCGCCGCCGATCGTCGCAGGGCTCGACGAGTACCCCCGACCGCTGCCGAACTCGGCCGGGATCCCGCCCGGGGTCACGGACTACGTGATGGTCGCCCAGTACAACTCGCTGGTCTCGTTCGAGCGGATGGTCAAGCGCTACCGCGACCGGCTCGCCTGCGTCATCCTGGAGCCGATCATGGCGAACGCGGGCGTCATCCCGCCGGCGGACGGCTACCTGAAGCGCCTCGTCGAGATCGCGCACGAGAACGACCTGCTCGTCATCTTCGACGAGGTGTTCACCGGCTTCCGCGTCGCCCCGGGCGGGGCGCAGCAGCTCTACCACGTCGAGCCCGACATCTCCTGCTGGGCGAAAGCGCTCGGAGGGGGCGTGCCGATCTCGGCGGTGTCGGGGAAGGCGGAGTACATGGACCTGATCGCGCCCGGGCGGATCTCGTTCGGCGGCACCTACTTCGCAAACAACCTCTCCCTGGCCGGCGCGCTCGCGAACCTGAAGATGCTCCACCGGGGTGGCGAGGACCTCTACGCCCGCTGGGCGAAGCTGACCGACAAGCTCGAAAAAGGCCTCGAGGAGGCGGGTCGGGACGCGAAGGTCTCGGTGATCGCGCAGTCGGTGAACGGCATGCTGCAGTTCTTCTTCACCCGACGCAAGAAGATCACGAACTATCGGGAGTCGCTCCAGATCGACTGGAACCTCTACCTCCGACACCACCAGCTTCTGCTCGACCGGGGGATCTACATCCACCCCGACAACTACGAGCGGATCACGTTCTCGAGCGCGCACACCGAGAAGGACATCGAGAAGTTCGTCGCGATTGCGCACGAGACGTTCAAGGAGCTCCGGACGCTCCCCCGGGACTACCTTCCGTGACGGCGACCGGGGGGGTCGACCCCCCCGTCGTAGGGCCCTAAGTAGGGGAAGGTCTTAGGTCGGAAGATGCGAGGGCCGACCCGTCGGCACCCCCCCTAGGAGGCCCTCCCGAGGATGGGACGCAATCCCGGCGACCTCGTGCTGTTCATCGGGAAGCGGCTCCTCCAGCTGATCCCGGTCCTTCTCGGCGTCATCGTCCTCACGTTCGTCTGCACCCACCTGAAGCTCGTCGGGCTGTGCAACGCGGTTTACCCGCACGCGAGCCCCGAGGTCATCAACGCCTGCAACGCGAAGTACGGGGCCCCGCTCCTCACCCAGTTCGTCCAGTACATCACGACGCTCTTCCAGGGGAACTGGGGGGCGTCACCGCTCGGGACCCCGGTCTACCCGGCGATCGCCGCGGACCTCCCGGCGACCATCGAGCTCGTGCTCGCCGCGCTGTTCCTCATGATCGTCATCGGGATCCCGCTCGGGGTCATCGCGGCCCAGTACTCGGGCCGGTGGGCCGACCACCTGGTCCGGATCTTCTACCTGAGCGGGTGGGCAACCCCGACGTATCTCGGGGCGGTGATCGCGGCGGTGTTCATCGGTCCCGCGCTCGGCCTTCCCTCGGGCGGGGAGTACTCGACCGTCGTCCCCCCGTTCCCGCAGTACACGCATATGTCGGTGGTCGACGCCATTATCGCGCTCAACTTTCCGTACACGATCGACGCGCTCGAGCACCTGATCTTACCGGCCTCGGTCCTCGCGTTCATCAACATGGGGATCGCGACGCGGATGACCCGCGCGTCGATGCTCGAGGTGCTGCCGCTCGACTACGTGCGCTCCGCGCGGATGAAAGGGCTCGGCGAGTTCTGGGTGATGTACAAGCACGCGCTCCGGAACGCGCTCATCACGACGACCACCGTCCTCGGCGTGACCGCGGGCGGGCTCCTCGCGGGTACGGTCGTCGTCGAGGAGGTGTTCGACTGGCCCGGGATCGGCCAGTATGCCTACGACGCGGTCGGGGGCGGCGGCTCGACCGCGAACTTCGACGGCGCGATCGCGGTCGTGATCATCTTCGCGATCGGGGTCGTCGTCGCGAACCTGATCGCGGACATCATGTACGGCGTGCTCGACCCGCGCGTCGAGTGGAGGTAGGCCGTCCTGTCGCTCACCGCGTCCCCACGGGCCGTGCGGCGTACCGACCACCCCGTCCTCGTCTTCTGGCGGGTGCTGCGCGCGAACCCGCTCACGCTGTTCGGGTTCGTGCTCGTCACCCTGATCTGCGTCGTCGCGCTGATCGTCGTCGTCGCCCCGCACGTCCTCGTCCCCTACGGCCCGACGCAGGAGACCGGGCCGATCTACTCTCCCCCGTCGTGGGCCCATCCGTTCGGGACGGACGGTCTCAGCTTCGACGTCTACTCGAACGTGATGCTCGCGCTCCCCCTCGACCTCGGCCTCGGCATCTCGGTCGCCGGCGTCTCGCTCCTCATCGGCGGCGCGCTCGGGCTCCTCGCCGGGTTCTACGACACGGCCGGGAAGCTCGGCAGCGCGCTCTCCGTGTCGGTGATGCGGGTCACCGACATCTTCCTGTCGTTCCCGAGCCTCATCCTCGCGCTCGCGATCACGCGGGTGCTCGGGATCTCGATCGTGAACGTCGCGATCGCGATCATGATCACGTGGTGGCCGTACTACGTGCGTCTCGTCCGCGGGGAGGTGCTCTCCGTGAAGCACCTCCCCTACGTCACCGCCGCGCGGGCGGCCGGCGTCACGGAGAACCGGATTCTCCTCCGCCACGTGCTTCGCAACGTCACCGAGCCCCTGATCGTCTATTTCACGCTCGACATCGGGACCGTCCTCGTCACCTACTCGACGATCGCGTACATCGGGGTGGCGAGCAAGTACCCCGGACCGGTCCCCGAGTGGGGGTCGATGATGGCGTACTACCAGAGCTCGGCGCCGATCTCGAGCTACCCGTGGCTCGTCCTCGCGCCCGGGGCGGCGGTGTTCGTCACCGTGATCGCGTTCAGCCTCCTCGGGGACGGGCTCCGGGACATCCTCGACCCACGCACGCGCCGAGCGTTCGTGCGCAGCGCCGCCCACGAGCCGCCGGCGGAATCGGCCTCCCTCCCCGTCGCCGCGGTCGGGTCGTCGGGCGCCGACGCCGGGGGCGACGGGCGGGTGGGAACGCCGGACCCGGGAGGCGGGGCATGACCGAGCCGGTCCTCTCGGTCGAGAACCTGACCGTCACCTACACCGTTGGCGCCGGGACGTTCTTCGCGGTCTCCGACGTTTCGCTGGAGATCGAGCCGGGACGGGTCGTCGGCATCGTCGGCGAGACCGGCTGCGGGAAGAGCACGCTCGCGAAGGCGATCCCGCGCCTCCTGCCCGAGCCGCCGGCGACGATCGGGTCCGGCTCGATCGTCTTTCGCGGGACCGACCTCGTCGGGGTGTCCCGCCGCCAGCTCCCGATGGTGCGCGGGACCGGGATCGGGATGATATTCCAGGAGCCGCTCAACTCCCTCAACCCCGCGTTCCGGGTCTTCGACCAGATCGCAGAGTCGATCCGGATCCGCCACTACCGGGAGATGGGCTGGCTCAAGTCGTTCCAAGGGGGTGACCAGCCGTTCGACTACTCGAAGCCGCCGGACACGACGACCGTCGCGGGATCCCTCGCGAAGGTGATCGTGCCGAGCGGCGCCGCGGAAGAGGCGGTTCACGACCGCCTCGCGACCCGCTCGCAGTTCCGCGAGGAGGTGCTGAGCTACCTGAGGCTCGTGCGCATCAACGACCCCGAGACGATCCTGAACCTCTACCCCCACGAGCTCTCCGGCGGGATGCGCCAGCGGATCATGATCGCGATGGCGCTCTCGGAGAAGCCGGCGCTCCTGATCGCGGACGAGCCGACGAGCGCGCTCGACGTGACGATCCAGGCGCAGGTCCTGACGCTGATGAAGGAGCTGATCGACGAGGTCCACGCCGCGATCCTGTTCATCAGCCACGACCTCGGGGTCATCGCGGAGACGGCGGACGAGGTCGGCGTGATGTACGCCGGCCGGATCGTGGAGTACGGTCCCGTCGCCGAGGTGTTCCGCGACCCGCGGCACCCGTACACGAAGATGCTCCTGCGGGCCGCACCGGCCCATTACAAGGAGGATGGCCCGCTGAGCACGATCCCCGGGTCGGTGCCGAACCTCTCGCGGCCCCCGCCGGGCTGCCGGTTCCATCCCCGGTGCGCGCTCGCGCGGGCCGTCTGCCGGGGCGAGACCCCTCCGCTCGCGCCGGTCGACGCGAACGCCCCGGCCGACTCCCGGCACATCCACCGGAGCGCCTGCTACTTCATGGGGGAGGTGGCGTCCCTCCCATGAGCGGGCCGGTCCCCCTGCTCGAGACCGAGGGGCTCGAGAAGTTCTTCCCGATCACGCGGAGCCTGAGCGATACGTACCGCCGACGGGCGCCGCGGGCGGTCCACGCGGTCGACGGCGTCTCGCTGACCGTGCACCGGGGGGAAACGCTCGGCCTCATCGGGGAGTCCGGGTCCGGGAAGACGACGTTCGGCTGGGTGATCGCCCGACTCCACGAGCCGACCGGCGGGGTGATCCGATTCAACGGGCAGGACATCACGCATCTCGCGGGAACGAGGCTCCGTCAGTGGCGGAAGAACATCCAGATCGTCTTTCAGGACCCGGTGGGATCGCTCGACCCCCGGCTCCGCGTCTGGCAGATCGTCGGCGAACCGTTGCGGGCGCAGGACCCGATCGACCGGAAGCTCGCCGTCGAGGAACGGAACCGGCGCATGCAGGAGTACCGGGCGGCGCAGGCGCGCTACCGATCCGGCCGGGCCGCACCGGCGAACAACGGACCGCCGCCCGTCGGCGGGATCGCGTCGGCCGAGCCGACGCCGCCGACCGTGCCCGAGGTGCCCCGCCGGATCGGTAAGGCGGACGTCCGCGAGGCGGTCCGCCGGATCCTGCCGACCGTCGGACTCCCCACGGACTGCCTCGACCAGTACCCGCACGAGTTCTCCGGCGGCGGTCGCCAGCGGATCTCGCTCGCCCGCGCGCTGATCGTGAACCCGTCCCTGGTCGTGCTCGACGAGCCGACCAGCGCGCTCGACGTCGCGGTCCAGGCCCAGATCCTCAACCGCCTCGTCTCGCTGCAGCGGGAGCGCGGGCTCTCCTACGTCCTCATCACGCACAACGTCGCCGCCGTGCGGTTCGTCGCCGACCGGGTCGCGGTGATGTACCTCGGGCGGCTGGTCGAGGTCGGCCCCGTCCGGGCGGTACTCGAGCACCCCGTCCACCCGTACACGAAGGCACTGCTCGCCGCGGTACCGGTGCCGGACCCGAGGCGGCGCCGCACGCGCTACCGGATCGGCGGCGACATCCCGTCGCTCGTCGACCCGAAGCCGGGCTGCCGGTTCGCGCCCCGCTGCCCGTTCGTCATCGATCGGTGCCGGAGCGAGGATCCGCCGCTGCGGACCGTTCCGGGGCTCGGCGAACGCCTCGTCTCCTGCCACCGCGCCGAGGAGGTGGCGGAGATCGCCCCCGAGACGCTGCTCGCGACCGAGGCGGCGCCGCCGCCCTCGAACGCCCCCGCGTCGACCCCTTCGGGGTGACCGCGCGATCTCCGGGGACCCGGACCGCTAGCTCAGCCACTGGGTGTTGAAACCGAAGGCGAACGGCTCGGCGCTCGCCATCGGGTTGAACACGTACCCGTGCAGGTTGGTCGTGTAGACCGCGAACGACGTCGGGACGACCAGCCAGATCTCCGAGTAGTTGTCGTACATGATCGTCGTCATGTTCGTGTAGTACCCGGTGAGGTCGGACGGGTTCGAGTCGCTGGCCGCCGCGTAGGTGTCGCTGTTGACGGTCGCGTTATTGAAGCCGGCCATGCACTCGTTCGCGCTGCCGGTGTTCACCGCATCGTTCTGCGTCCAGTCGTCCGGGGAGATGTAGTCCGACGTGTAGAACTCCTGACCCATGTAGAACGGGCCCCCGTTCGCGCTGGTCGAGGAGACGCACGCTCCGTCGGAGTCGATCCCCTGCTCCTCGTAGAGCGCGTCGAGGCTCACCGGCACCGGGTTGATCGTGATGTTGATCGCCGCGAGGTCGATCTGCAAGAGGTCGGCCGTCTCGGCCCAGTCGGCGCCGACGTCGAGGTACATGTAGTTCATCACGGTGCCCTTGCACGCCGCGTTCGCGCACGGCGAGTTCTGGATCTCCTGCTGCGCGAGCGTCGGGTCGTAGCTGTAGTACGGCTCGTCCGCCGTCACGTTGTTGTTGTACGGGTACGCCGGCGGCACCGGTCCGACCCATTGCGAGCCGTACCCCCCGAACGCCTCGCTGATGATCTGGTTGTAGTTGATCGCGTGGGTGATCGCCTCGCGGACCGAGAGGTTGTTGAACGGATAGACGCTCGAGTTGAGGAAGATCCACCACGAACCGCTCGTCGCTCCGTACACGATCGAGAGCGGGTCGACGACGACGTTCGAGTACCCCTGGAGCTGCGAGATCGTCGACGGCCCGACGTACGCGAACGAGGCGCCCTGGACGTTCCCGTTCTTCAGGTCGTTCAGCGTGATGTCGATCGTGTCCTGGAAGATCACCTCGACCGACGTGTTCGCCGGCGCGAGGTTGTTGTTCCACGGCTCGGTGGCGTACGCGCTCGCAGCCCAGTACTTGGAGTTGGGCGTCAGGGTGTAGCCGCCGCCGCCCGCCGGGTTGTAGCCGCTCAGGACGTAGGGGCCGGTCCCGAGCGTGTTGATGGACGAGTAGTCGTTCACCTGGCCGACCCCGTTGATCAGCTGGATCCCGCCGTGCGCATCGATCCACGCCGGATCGACCGCGTAGGAGTTGGGCGCGGAAATGGACGCGAGCAGGTAGGTGTAGTTGCTGTCGAGGTAGCCGTAGCCCAAGTTGAGCGCGATCGATTCGTTGTTGATCACCTGGAACGACTGGTTCGGGAGCTCCATCTGCGCGATCTCGCCCGCGGTGGGCGTAAAGAAGTTCCATGTGTTGAGGTCGTTCTCGAGCGTGTTGTTCGCCGGGACGATCTGCGCCGTCCAGTTCGAGTAGTAGCTGAGCGGGTTCGCGGGGTCGAAGTTCGTCGAGTAGAAGTTCTGCTCGAGGATGAACTGCGGTCCCTGGGCGAGCAGCAGGCTGCGGTAGAAGCTGTACCACTGGACGTACGCGTTGTACGGGTCACCGTTGGAGAAGACGACGCCCGGCCGAAGCTCGAAGGTGTAGGTGGCGAAGCCGGTGTTCGGGTTGTAGGAAACGGTCCCGTTGGTGGTCGCGAGGACTCCCGCGAAGCTGGTCGTGCTCGAGCCGTTGTAGTTCACGAGTCCCTGGTAGACCTGCTGGACGGCCGCCCAGCCGGGGGTCGAGAACGTCACGTCCGGATCGAGCGAGTCGGGGATCTCGGCCTGGTCGATGCAGATGTACTTCGTCTGGTTCGGGCCGCAGTTCGACGTCGTCGACTTCTTCAGCACGAAGTACGCGCCGATCCCCGCCACGACGACGACGACCACGATCACGATGATCACGATGTTTCGTGTCTGAGGTCGCATAGTATCGAACCTCCCGGGGGAGCGGCGGCGGAACCCGCCTCCCCCTTGATAAGGTATGCCATGGGCCGGTTTTCGAGGGCAACTCTGGTCGGCGTCGGCAGGCTATTTAGACGGACCGGGCTCGCGGAGCGAGGGCGGGCCGTGACGCTCAAGATGCTGATCGGAGGCGAGTGGGTCGCCGCGGAGAGCGGCGGCACGACCCCGGTCGCTAGCCCGTTCGACGGGGCACGGCTCGACGAGGTTCCCCGGGGCTCGCGCGACGACGCCCGACGGGCGATCGACGCCGCGCGAGAGGCGTTCGACCGGGGCCCGTGGCCGCGCCTGCCGCCCAAGGCCCGGGGCGAGGTCTTCCTCAAGGCGGCGCAGATCCTGACGCAGCGTCTGCCGCAGCTCGCCGAGCTGGAGAGCCGCAACCAGGGGAAGACGATCAAGCAGGCGCTGGACGCCGACCTCCCGTTCTCCGTCGACAACCTCGTGTTCTACGCGGGGGCGGGCCGAACGCTCGACGCGAAGAGCCCGGGCGAGTTCACCGGGGACGGGACGACGATCTTCCGGCGCGAGCCGGTCGGGGTCGTCGCGTCGATCACTCCGTGGAACTACCCGTTCATGATGGCCGTGTGGAAGGTCGGCCCCGCGCTCGTCACGGGGAACACGGTGGTCCTGAAGCCGGCGAGCTGGACCCCGCTCACGACCCTCGAGCTCGGCCGAGCGTTCCTCGAGGCCGGGCTCCCGCCGGGCGCGCTCAACGTGGTCACGGGCCCCGGCGACGAGGTCGGGGACGAGCTCTCGCGGAACCCGAAGGTCGACCTCGTCTCCCTGACCGGCGACACCGCGACCGGCCGCAAGATCATGGCGGCGGCGAGCGCGACCGTGAAGCGCGTGCAGCTCGAGCTCGGCGGCAAGGCGCCGTTCGTCGTCTTCGAGGACGCGGATGTCGCCGCCGCCGTCGAGGGCGCGGTCGTCGCCGGGTTCGTCAACGGTGGGCAGGACTGCACCGCGGCGACCCGCCTGATCGTGCACGAGAAGGTGCGGGAGGCGTTCGTGAACCGGCTCCTCGAGCGGGTCGCGACGATCCGGATCGGCGACCCGCTCTCTCGGAAGACCGACCTCGGGCCGCTCGTCCACCCCACCCACCAGCAGCGGGTGCTCGAGTTCGTCGCGAAGGGCTCGGACGAGGGGGCGAAGCTCGTCGCCGGCAGCGCCGAGGCGCCGAAGGACCACCCGAAGGGCGCGTTCGTCGCCCCGACGGTGTTCGACGCGGTCGCGCCGGACATGGCGATCGCGCAGAAGGAGGTGTTCGGCCCCGTGCTCGACGTCCTCACGTTCTCGACGTTCGACGAGGCGATCGCGATCGCGAACGGCGTCGAATACGGTCTCGCCGGAAGCGTCTGGACGAACGACCTGCGCACGGCGATCCGTGCGTCCAACGCGCTGCGCTTCGGGGACGTCTGGGTGAACGACCACCTGCCGCTCGGTTCGGAGACGCCGCACGGCGGATTCAAGCAGTCCGGATTCGGCAAGGACCTCGGCGCGGACTCGCTCCTCGACTACACGGTGCTGAAGAACGTCTACATCGACCTCACGGGCCAGGCGCGCAAGGGCTGGCACTACCTCACGTACGGCGACCCGTCGTAGGGGGCCCGTGTCGGAAGGGATCCCGGCGAGCGGCCGCGGCGCGCTCTTCATCGGTGGTCGCTGGCAGCCGCCGGAGCGGGCCGAGTACGCACCGGTACGCGACCCGTCGACCGGCCGGGTCGTCGGCGAGGCGCCGATCGCCTCCGCGGACGAGGCCCGCGCGGCGGTCGACGCGGCGGCGGGGGTCGAGGAGACGTGGGCCGGCGTTCCCGGCCACGAGCGGGCCCGCCTCCTCCGCGCGACCGCCGCGCGGCTCGAGGCCGACCGGGACGTGATGGCGCGGCTGATCGCAACCGAGGTGGGAAAGCCGATCGCCGACGCCCGGGTCGAGGCGGACCGAGCGGCCGGGGTGTTCCGGCTCGCGGCGGAGGAGATCCGCCACCTGGGCGGGGAGAGCTACCCGGCCGACGCCTACGAGCGCCCGGCGGGTAACGAGCACCGGTTCCTGTTCTCCGTCCGCGATCCGATCGGGGTCGTTGTCGCGATCGGTCCGTTCAACTTCCCGCTGAACCTCCTCTGCCACAAGGTCGCCCCGGCGCTCGCGGCCGGGAACCCCGTGGTCGCGAAGCCGACCTCGGCGGCGCCGTTCACCGCGCTCCGTCTCGCGGAGCACCTCGCGTCCGCCGGGCTGCCGGCCGGCGCGATCAACGTCGTCGTCGGCCCCGGGGCGACCGTCGGGGACGCCCTGGTCGAACACCCTCGGACCCGGCTCGTGACGTTCACCGGGTCGACCGAGGTCGGGAAGGCGATCGGGGCGAAGGCGGGACGGAACGCGAAGCGCGTGATCCTCGAGATGGGCGGCATGGACCCGTTCGTCGTCCTCGACGATGCCCCGCTCGACACGACCGTCGCCGCGGCCGCCCGGGGCGTCTTCAGTTACTCCGGCCAGGTCTGCACCGCGTCGAAGCGCTTCCTCGTGCAGGACGGGATCGCCGAGCGGTTCGCGCGGGCGCTCGCCGAGCGAGCGCGCGGCCTCCGCGTCGGTCCGGCGCTCGAGGAATCGACCGAGGTCGGCCCGCTGATCGACGATCGGGCGGTCGAGCGAATGGAGACGCTGGTCGCGGACGCGCGCGAGCGCCAGGCGAAGCTCCTCGCCGGGGGAGCGCGCCCCCCCGGGCGCCCGGAAGGGAGCTTCTACGCCCCGACGGTCCTCGACGAGGTCCCGGAGGAGGCGCGCGTCCTCCGCGAGGAGCCGTTCGGCCCGATCGCGCCGATCGTCCGGTTCTCCGACGTCGAGGACGCGGTGCGGGTCGCGAACGCGACGCCGTACGGCCTCCAGGCCGCGGTCTACACCCGGGACATCGCGCGCGGGTTCTCGCTCGCGAAGCGGATCCGGGCGGGCGGGGTGCACCTGAACGACCCGACGAACCTGCGCTGGGATGCGCTGCCGTTCGGCGGCGTGAAGGAGAGCGGGCTCGGTCGCGAGGGTCTCCGCTACGCGATGCAGGAGATGACCGAGGTCAAGCTGATCTCGGTGAACTACTCCGGCTGACGCCGGACCGCGCCGACGGCTCCGCGTCCGGGAACGTGCGTCCCGGCACGGGCGGCACGACCGGGCCCGGGATCCCGGGCGTCGTCGGGAGCCGGTGCTCCCGCATACCGACGGGCCCGGCGGGCGCCGCGCGGTTCGCGCGGGCGTGCGGCGTCGGCTCGAGGCTCTCGAGCGCGTCCTCGAACGCGACGAGACCTCGCTCGAGGAGCTCGTCCTCGATCGTGAGCGGGGCCATGAACCGGAGCACCTGGTCCCACGCGCCCGCGGTGTGCATCAGGACCCCGCGCGCGAACAGCGCGGTGCGCATCGCCTTCGCCCGGTCGCCCCAGGGGGTGCGCGACGTCGGGTCGCGGACGAACTCGACCCCGATCATGAACCCCTTGCCCCGGACATCCCCGATCGCCGGATGGCGCTGCGACATCCCGCGGAAACGCTCGACGACCGCCGCCCCCCGCCGGCGGGTCCGCTCGAAGAGGTCGCCCTCGCGCAGCACCTTCAGGACCTCGGCCCCGACCGCGAGCGCGAGCGGGTTGCCCCGGAACGTCCCGAGGTGGAAGCCGCGCGGGAGCTCCTTGACGAGGTCGGCCCGGTAGGCGACGACCGAGAGCGGGATCCCGCCGCCGATCGTCTTCGCGAGGCAGAGGATGTCGGGCGTGACGTCGGCGTGCTCGACCGCCCACATCCGGCCGGTCCGGCCGAGCCCGGTCTGAATCTCGTCCGCGATCAGGAGGAGGCCGTGGCGGTCGCAGAACTCGCGGAGCGAGGGGAGGAAGTCGTCCGGCGGGACGACGTAGCCGCCCTCACCCAAGATCGGCTCGACCAGGATCGAGGAGATCTCGTCGATCCCCGAGTGGGGGTCCGCGACGAGGTGTTCGAGGTAGGCGATCGTCCCGGCCGTCCCCCGGTCCGCGCCGAGGACGGGGCGGTACGGGTCGGGGTACGGGACCCGGACGACCGTCCCGCCGCCGAACGAGGACGTCGCGCGATAGCGTCGGCCGCTCGTGAGCCCGACGACCCCGCCGTGCACGCCGTGGTACGCGCCCGAGAACGCGACGGTGCCCCGCTTCTTCTGCGCGAAGTCCGCGAGGTTGACCGCGGTCTCGATCGCATCCCCGCCCGTGACGGTGAAGAAGATCCGGGCGCGCCGGCGCAAGGTGCCGGGGAGCGCGTCCTCGAGCTCCTCGAGGAAGCGGGCCCGCGCCTCGGTCGGGAGCTCGAGCGCGTGCCAGATCCGCTCCGACTGGGCCTCCATCGCGGCGACGAGCCGGGGATGCCGATGCCCGAGGTTCAGGACCGAGATCCCCGCGACCCAGTCGACGTACCGGTTCCCGTCCACGTCCTCGATCGTCGAGCCCTGCGCGCTCGCCGGAGCCATCGGGAAGTAGTGCGGGTACCCGACCGCGTCGGTCTCCCAGCGGCCCTGAGCGGCGAGCAGCTTCCGGGACTTGGGGCCCGGTGGCGGGACGACGATCCGGGGCGCGTCCGGGTAGCTGAGCCAGCTCGACCGGTCGGTCATCGCCTCGTCTCGGAAATGCCACCGGCCGGGCCCATATAACAGAACCATTTGGGCGGTCCGACCCACGCCGTTAATCGGCCGGTCGCCTCCCCCACCCGATGGCGGGGCGCCCACCGATCCGGGTCGACACCCATCTCCACCTGACCCGATGGTGGCCGGATCTCCCGCACACCGCGTACCGCCCCGACCTCGACTACACGACCGCCGGCCTCCTCCGGGAGATGGACGCCGCGGGGATCGAGCGGGGCCTCGTCATCCAGGTACACGAGGCACCGAACGCCGCCGACGCCCTCGAGGAGAGCCGCTCGATCCGGGAGGCGAGCGGAGGCCGGCTCCTCCCGGTGGTGACCGTCGACCCGACGCGGGGACCGGAGACGATCGATCGCGCGATCGCGCAGTGGGAGGAGGACCCCGGTCTCGCCGGCATCAAGCTGTTCCCGGGGTACCTGCCGTTCTACCCGCACGACCCGCGACTCGCGCCGCTCTACGAGTTCGCGCACCGGCGCGGCCTCCCGGTCCTGATCCACCAGGGCGACACGCTCGACCGCAAAGGACTCGTCAAGTTCGCGCGGCCGATCGAGGTCGACGAGGTCGCGGTCCGGTACCCGGACGTCGCGTTCGTTCTCTGCCACTTCGGCAACCCCTGGATCGAGGAGGCGGCCGAGCTCGTCTACAAGGACGAGAACGTCTACGCCGACACCTCGGGCTTGCTTGCGCCGCCGTCGGCGCCGTACTTCGAGCGGATGGTCGAGCAGTGCCGGGCCCGACTCCTCTCGGCGATCGTATCGATCGGCTCGGCCGACCGCGTGCTCTACGGATCCGACTGGCCGCTCGAGGAGCTCCGGGTGGCGGTCGGGCTCGTCGACGGACTCGAGCTCCCGCCCGAGGACCGGCGACGGATCCTCGGGGCGAACGCCGCGAGGCTGTTCCGCCTCGCCTCTAGAGCGGCCCCGGCGTCCGGGTCGTCATAAGCCGGGCCCGGCTCGGGCCGACGCGCGGTCACGCGAGCGGAGGGATGGTGGAGCCGGAGGAGATCCAGCGAGTGGTTCGCGAGACGAACTACGTCACCTGGCGTCGCCAGGGTGGCTGGAACCCGCTCGTCGTCACGCGCGCCGAAGGCTCGCGCTTCTGGGACGGGGCGGGGAAGGAGTATCTCGACCTCTCCTCCCAGCTGATCGCGACCAATCTCGGTCATGCGAACCCCGCGGTCGTCCGGGCGATCGCCGAGCAGGCACAGACCCTCTCCTACGCCGTTCCCGGCTTCGCGACCGAGCCCCGGGCGCGGCTCAGCGCCGCGCTGCTCGACGTGCTGCCGAAGGGGCTCAATCGGTTCTTCTTCAGCACGTCGGGCACCGAAGCGAACGAGGCCGCGCTCAAGATCGCGCGCGTCGCGACCGGCCGTACGAAGGTCGTGAGCCGGCACCGGTCGTACCACGGGGCCACCGCGGCGTCGATCTCGGTGACCGGCGACCTCCGGCGGCGGCCGATCGAGAAGGTCCAGCGCGTGCCGGGGACGGTGTTCGCGCCCGACTGCTACTGCTACCGCTGTCCGTTCGGCCTCACGTACCCGGACTGCCACGTCGCGTGCGCGGAGTACGTCGATCAGCAGATCGAGCGAGAGGGGGACGTCGCGGCGATGATCGTCGAGCCGGTCGTCGGGACGAACGGGGTGATCGTGCCCGTGCCGGAGTACCTCCCGCGGATCCGCGCGATCACGAAGAAGCACGGCGTGCTGTTGATCGCGGACGAGGTGATGACCGGCTGGGGCCGGGTCGGAGAGTGGTTCGCCGTCGATCGATGGGGGGTCGAGCCCGACCTGCTCACGACCGCGAAGGGGATCACCGGCGCCCACATCCCGCTCGGGCTCACCGCGACCACCGCCGCCGTCCACGACACGTTCAAGGAGCGGTACTTCCCGCACGGACACACGTACGAGGCTCACCCGCTCACCCTCGCGCCCGCGGTCGCGGCGATCGGGGAGTACCGCCGCCTCGGACTTCTCGAGAAGTCGCGGAAGGACGGGGAGTATCTCCTCGCCCGCCTCCGAGAGATCCGGGAGCGCCACCGCTCGGTCGGCGAGGTCCGCGGGCTCGGCCTCTTCGCGGCGGTCGAGCTCGTCAAGAACCGCGAGACCAAGGAGCCGTTCAATACGGAAGAGGACAAGCTCGAGGGACGACCGCTCCTCGTGGACGAGGTCACGGCCGCGATGATGAAGGACGGGGTCTACTGCGTGGGGTGGGTCTCCCACTTGATCGTCGCGCCCCCCTTGATCATCTCGCGCGAGGAGCTTGACCAGGGGCTCGCCGTACTCGACCGAGCGCTCGCCATCGCCGACGCCCGGACCGTCGCCGCGTGAGCCCCGTGAGCGTCTCGCTCCCGGTCCGCGCGGGGGCCCCCGAGGCGTCGTTCGTCATCGACTCGGGAACCGGTCTTACGCTCCTGACGCGCCGGTTCGCCCGGACGCTCGGGGTCCGGCCCTCGGGGGCGACGTTCGCGGGCAGCGGCGGAGCGGGCCGAGCGTCACCGCGCCGCTCGCCCGAGTGCCCGAGCTCGCGACCGGCGAGCGCGCCTTCCGCGACGTGGCCCTCCCCGACCTCGAGCGTCTCCCGACCGACCTCGCGTCGACCGGAGGGTTCCTCGGGCTGTCGCTCTTCGAGCGCACGCCCGTGCTCGTCGACTACGGTGCGTCGACCGTGCGGCTCGACGCTGAGGGAACCGCGCCCGACCGGCCGGCGGGGTCGAGGCGCCGGCCCGGCCGCGGCGCTTCGGCCGGTCCGTCGACCTCTCGCTCCCGTCGGGCCGCTCCGTGAGCGTCAAGGCAGACTGGGGAGCGACTCGCCGACCCTTCACCGCCGGTACATGGAGGAGCTCGGGCTCGCTCCCGAAGCGCCGGGCGTCCGGTCCGACCGGGACACGGACGAGTCCGAGCTCGGGTACGGGCGCGCTGTTTCAGGAGATCATCCACGACGGACCGATCGGCGACGCCTTCCTGCGTCGGTACCGGGTCCGGCTCGAGGTCGCCCGGGAGCGGATCGGCTTCCCGCCGGTCGCGGCGCCCCATGCCGACGTCAGAACCAGCGGCTCGTGACGACCTTCTTTCGCGTGTAGAAGTCGATCGCGTCCCGGCCGGTCGCGTGGAGGTCGCCGTAGAACGAGCCTTTCCAGCCGACGAACGGGAAGTACGCCGCCGGCGCGGGGACCCCGACGTTGACGCCGACCATCCCGGCCTCGATCCGGTGGGCGAACTCGCGCGCCGACTTGCCGTCTCGGGTGAAGATCGCTGCGGCGTTGCCGAACCGCGAGCGGTTCGCGACCGCGATCGCCTCCCCGAGCGACGGTACGCGGACGACCGCGAGCACGGGGCCGAAGATCTCCTCCTGGGCGATCGCCATCTCGGGCTTTACCCGGTCGAAGAGGACCGGCGCGACGTAGAACCCGTCGGAGCCCCGCGGGAGCGAGCCCCGCGCCGCGACGACCGCTCCCCCCGCCGACCCCTCCTCGATCCAGCGGAGGACGCGCGCGCGATGGTCGGCCCGGATCACCGGCCCGACCGAGGTCGCGCCGTCGTCCGCGGGACCGACCGGGAGACGGCCCACCGCCTCCGCGAGACGGGCGACGAGCGCGTCGCCGCCCGGTTCGACCGCGAGGACGACGCTCCCCGCGAGGCACCGCTCCCCGGACTGACCGAAGGCGCTCGACAGGATCGCGGGCACCGTCCTTTCGAGGTCGGCGTCGGGAAGGACGATCAGGTGGTTCTTCGCGCCCGCGAGCGCCTGGACGCGCTTCCCGTGGGCGGCGGCGGTCGCGTAGACGTGGCGTGCGGTCGGGGCGGAGCCGACGAACGAGACCGCGTCGACCCCCGGGTGCACGAGGAGCGCGTCGACCGCGGCCGCGTCGCCGTGGACGAGGTTGAACGTCCCCGCCGGGAACCCCGCCTCCGCGACCAGCCGGGCGAGGATCGTAGCGGAGAGCGGCACGCGCTCCGACGGCTTCAGCACGAACGAGTTGCCGCAGACGAGCGCGAGCGGCGCCATCCACAACGGGATCATCACCGGGAAATTGAACGGAGTGATGCCGACCACGACGCCGAGCGGCTGGCGCAGAAGGGTCGTGTCGACCCCGGGCGTCACGTCCTCGAGGAACGCTCCCTGCATCGTCGTCGGGGCCGACGCCGCGAACTCGACCGCCTCGATCCCGCGACGGACGGAGCCGCGCGCCTCGTCGACGGTCTTCCCGTTCTCCCGCACGACCGATCGAACGAGCTCGTCGAACTGTCCCTCGAGGAGGTTCCGCAGCGCGAGGACCCGGCGGGACCGCTCGACCACCGGCACCTCCCTCCACCCGGCGAACGCGCGTCGGGCCGCCGAGACGGCGCGTTCGACGTCCGACGCGCCCGAGCGAGGGACCCTCGCGATGACGCGGCCGGTCGAGGGGTCGGGGACGTCGAGCGCTCCGTCGCCTTCGGCGGGGATCCACTCGCCGCCGACGAAGTTCTCGAGGACGTTCTCGCTCGCCATCCGCGGGGTGGGGGAGTCGACCGGAGTATTGACGGTCACGGAGGGGGGTCGTCGGTCCGGACCCGCCGCGCGGTGTAGATCGGGGTCAGGATCGAGAACCGGACGACTCCTCCGAACTCGGCGCGGGCGACCCGTTCGATCGAATCGAGAAACCGGACCCGCTGTCGCGGCGGCATCTGCCCAACCTCGCCGAACGTTCCGTACAACCCTCGGACCTCTGGCGCCGTGAGATCGACGTGCCATCGGATCGGCTCGAAGGCGATCCGGTCGAACCGGCCGTTGTCGCGCAGGTGACCGAGCCGCCGCGCGATCTCTCGGCGCATCTGCCGACGGTTGTCCCGGACCCATCGGCCGTACCGCCCCGGTCGGGAGCCCCAGATCGCCATCGTCGCGCGCTGGAACTCGGTCGGTCGGTCCGGGTCGCCGTGCCGGTTCCACCACATCGCCCACCATCCGCCGGGCCGGAGCGCGCGGGCGATCTGGGGCAGCGCCCGGTACTCGTTGACCCAGTGGAACGACGTCGCGGCGACCCCGAGGTCGAACACCCCCTCGGGCAACGCGACGTCCTCGAATGTCGAGCGGACGATGTGCGTCCGGGTCCGCCCGGCGCCGAGCGACCGGTCGAGGTACCGGGCGAGCCGCGGGTCCGGTTCGATCACGCAGAGCGGGTCCGCGCCCGCCCGGAGGAGCGAGCGGCTCGCGACCCCGGGTCCCGGCCCGATCTCGAAGACCGCGGCACCCGGCCCGAGGCCGCATCGCCGCTCGAGGAGGTCGAAGACCCGGCGGGGGTAGGGTAGCCGGAATCGGGCGTAGCCGGCCGGGTCACGGCCGAACGCCCGCCGTCCTTCGCGACGGAGCAACGACGGCGACATCGTCCCCCGCGACCGTCGGGGTGGGGAAATGCGCTTCCCTACGACGGGCCCGACCGGCGGACCCGCGTCCCGCGAGGGTTTTTGTAAGGGCAGGAGCTCCGAACGACCACGGTCTGGCCGCGCGCCGGGCCGGCTTGGGAGATGGGAAACTGGACCCCCGCTTTGCGGCAGCGTTCGCCGAGTACGAGCGGCGAACTCCCCGGTCGAAGGCACTGTGGGCGCGCGCCCGGGAGTGGACCCCACTAGGCGTTCACTCGAACTACCGGTTCCTCGACCCGTACCCGTTCTACGTCCACCGGGCGTCGGGCGTCCACCTCTGGGACGCCGACGACAACGACTACCTCGACTTCAACATGGCTTTCGGCGCGCTGCAGAGCGGGCACGCGCATCCGAAGCTCGTGGAGGCGCTCGCCGCGCAGCTCGCCGAGGGGAGCATCTACGGCTACGAGTGGCACCGGACCCCCGAGGTCGCGGAGCGGATCTGCCGCCGGTACGGGATGGCGAAGGTCCGGTTCAGTACGACCGGGCTCGAGGCGACGCAGCACGCGACGCGGTTCGCGCGGGCGTTCACGAAGAAGCGCTACGTTCTCAAGTTCGAGGGCGGCTACCACGGCTCGCACGACGGGCTCCTGGTCGGAGTGAAGCCTCGGGCCGAGGTCGCCGGGGCCGCCCGGCACCCGAACTCCGCGCCGGCTTCTCCCGGTCTCCTCCCCGACGTCACCGGCCGCACGCTGGTCGCGCCGTTCAACGACCTCGAGGCGACGCGCGCGATCGCCCGCGAGCACGCGGACGACCTCGCCGCGATCATCGCCGAACCGATCCCGATGAACATGGGGTTCATCCTCCCCGAGGACGGCTTCTTCCCGGGCCTCCGGGAGCTGTGCGACCAGCTCGGCGCGCTCCTGATCCTCGACGAGATCAAGACCGGCGCGAAGTACCCGCACGGCGGGGCCGCGCGGGTCGGGGTGCGCGCCGACCTCCTCACGCTCGGCAAATCGATCGCCTGCGGGGTCCCGCTCTCCGCGGTCGCGGCGGGGCCCGGGATCCTCGACGAGGTCGGCCCGCGGAAGGTCGCGCACGCGGGGACGTACAACTCGAACCCGCTCGCGATGGCGGCGTGCCTCGCGTCGCTGGACCACATCCTCACGGACGACGCCCTCGCCCGCTCGGCCGCGCTCAACCGGCGCCTCGCGAACGGGTACGAGGAGGTGTTCCGCGACGCGGGCGTCACGGCGCACGTCTCGGCCGACGGGGTCTCGGGGACCGTCTACTTCACCGACCACCCGGTGAGGAACTGGCGGGACTTCCTGACGGTCGACGGCGACCGCTCGATGCTCTACTACTACCGGTGCCTCACCCGGGGCCTGATCCCGTCCGGCACGGGGCCGGACGAGCAGTGGACGATCTCGGTCCAGCACTCGGACCAGGACGTCGACCGTCACCTCGAGATCCTCGCGTCGGTCGCCGAGCACCTGACCGGCGCGCCGCAGTCCGGAGAAATCGAGGAATCGGTCTAGGAACCGCCGGACCGTCCCGTCGAGGATGAGCCGCCGGGGGCTCGAAGGAAAAGGTTGCCCGGAAGGGGAGGCGCCCCTTCCGGTGTCGAAGCGCGCCGTTCTAGGCCGGAGCCCGTTCGGTCGCCGCTTCGGGGTCCGTCTCGCTCTTCCCGGGAATGCCGAACGCCCGGAGGATGCCGGCGAGCCGCCCCCGCACGCCCCGCGCCTCTCGGACGGGTACGGTCGGGTTCGCGCTGGCCAGGACCCAGCGGAAGTCTTCGCGCGGGAATTCGCGAGCCGCGAACTCCCTAGCTTGGCACTCCGCGAGGAGATTGGACGAACCCTGCCGCGCGTTGACTATCTGCCACGTCTGCATGTTCTCCCTCCTCGGTCATGGACGCCGTATCGACCCACCCGGGGTATAAAACGACAGTTTTCGCGCGGAAAGATACAACGTAGCACGGCGCAAGATTCGCCGTGGGGGCGCGAGTCAGTACCCGCTGTTGAACCAACTGTAGCGCGTCACGCTACAGGCGGGGCCGAGGGGAGGCGAGGGCGACCTCGGGGCGGTCAGGGCGGGCTCGCGAGATGCGCCCAGGCGGCGGTGAACCCGTAGGCGACGGCCGCGATCCCGGCGAGGACGATCCCGAGGAGGAACAGTCCGACGAGGACGCGCCAGAGCCAGGGGTAGGCCATGCCCATCTCGGCCGGTAGCGGGGAGGCGGTCGGGCGGGTGGGTCCGACGACGAACCAGTCGAGGTAGAGG
>JASHPY010000009.1 GCA_030037855.1 Thermoplasmata archaeon
ACAAACCGACGGTGGTTCGACGGAGCAACGCTCGATCGCATGTACGCCGCGGCGGGGACCGACCGGAAGCGCCTGGTCCTCGCGACGCTCGGCTGGGCGGGCCTGCGACGGGGCGAGCTGTGGACGCTCCGCGTCGGCGACGTGGATCTCTCGATGGACCGGGCAGCGATCGTCGTCTCGCGAAAGGGTGGACGGCGGCAGGAGCTCCCGATCGCCCGTGCGGTGGCGAACGCGCTTCGGCCCTTCGTGGTCGGACGCGCTGCCGGAGCACGGGTGTATCCCGGCGGATACCAGACGATCTACTCGGACGTCGAGTCACTCGGCGCTGCGGTGGGGACGCGAGCGGCGCCCCACGACCTGCGACGTACGTTCGGGCGGATCCTGTACTACGAGAAGCACGTCGACCTGAACGAGATCCGTTCGCTGTACGGCCACGCGACGACCGAGATGACCCTCTACTACATCGGGGCCGTCTCCGATCGGTTGCGGGCCGCCGTCCAGCAGCTCGACGACCCGCGCCCGAAGCTCGCGATTCCTGTCCCGGGGGACCGATAGTCCCATGGAAAGAGGGCATTCCCCTGAGGTGCGCTCAGCTCGCCCATCACTCATCCTGCGTCAGCTGGTTCTAGTCCTCATCATCGCGCGTCACGAACGAAGAGGGGGAACCTCCGGGGCTCATGACGGTGCGTCCATCGAAGCGAGGACGGAGTCGATATGGAAGATCCCCCCGGACGCCCCGACGAGGCTCAGCCGGGGCGCGTCGGCGGGAGCGAACGTCCCGTTGACCCACGTCGGCCCCTCGGAGGCCACCGCCGCGACGAATCCCCAGTCGGGGCTCACCTCGCGAGGCGAGACGACGACCGCCGCGACCCCGACCGTCCGAGCGGCGCGGACGATCGAGAGCGGGTCCGTGGTCTCCCAGCCCGGGTCGACCGGGTCGAGTCGTCCGTCGGTAGTCTCGATCTCGAAGACGAGCTCGGTCGAGAGCCGCCAGGCGCGCTTGAGCTGCCGCGGCCCGCCAATATGGGCGCTCGACAGCACCGCTTTCTCGGCCCCCGCCACGATCACGTCGATCGCCTGGTCCGCCGTTCGCACCCCCGAGTCGACCCAGAGCGGGATCTCCCGGGAGACTTCCTGGATGTACTCGAGCTGCGGGTCGTTCCGCTCGATGCCGTCGAGGTCGACGAAATAGAGGAGGGAGTAGCTCGGCGTGAGCCGGTCGAGCACGTCGAAGACGTCGAACCGCGCCCCCGAGGCGCGGCGGGCGACCCCGGGTCCGTCCGCGCCCGGCAGGCAGACCTCTCCCCGCCGCAGGAGGAGGCAAGGGATCAAGGTCGGAAGTTGGGAGGCGCCGCTGGCGCGGCCGGGCGTCCGAGCCTGCTCCGGTGCCACGCCGCACCGACCGCATCGGGGTTTTTCCGCCTTCCCGCCCGACGCGAGGGCTTTTCGCCTCCCGCGGGTCTCGCCCTCCCGCCAGGAGGTGGAGGGCAGCTGACGGTGGACCGAGCCCGCAACGGCCGGCCGCTGAGGAAAGTCCCCACTTCGGGGAACACGGGGTCGGGTGGGAGCCCGACGGGCGAGAGTCCGAGCTCCGGAGCAGCCACGACACAGTCCGGTGGTACGGTGAAGGTGTTGCACCGGAGGTTCCACCGGGATATGGTGAAACGGCCGTCTCCCCGGAAGCAAGCCCTGACCGACGGGATGAGGCGTTCCCCGGACCGTCGAGGAGAGCGCGCAGTCGAATGCTGCCTGAACCAGAATGGGGCTTACTACCACGACCTGGCCGCTCCGGCGGACAACCGCCGGGGCGTTACGCGATTCTGCCGCTGGAATCGGGCGTTTCCCGGCTCGATCCGGTCTCCCGGGACCCACGGGGGCGGCCGGAACGATTAAGTCAATCGTAGTACTCGCGTAGTACGATGTCGATGGACACCGTCCCCGCGAAGCTCACGCCCCGACTGGTCGCAGAGGTCGACGAGATGGTGCGCGAAGGCTGGTACGCGAATCGTTCCGAGTTGATCCGCGATGCGGTCCGGGAGGCGGTCCGGCGGGCGCGCGCCCAAAGGCTCGAAGCCGCGATCAAGCGGGACGTAGAGTGGGGCTTGCGTGGGAAGAGTTAGCGCTGCCGTCCTGGATGCGGGACCGCTTATCCATCTCGGCCAGATCGATGGCCTGGAAACTCTGCGGGTGGTTCGAAAGTGCGTGGTGACCACAGAGGTGGTGCTCGAACTGGGCCGCGGCTTTGCGCTTCCGCGCACGTGCGCGGTGAGGACGCTCGGCCCGGCAGCCCGTGACTTCGCTGCCTTCCTGTGCTCCCAGGACTCGCTCGGACTCGGCGAGGCAACGTCGATCGCGCTGGCTCGGCAAGAACGGATTCGTCTCTTCTTTACCGACGATCTCGGCGCGCGAGAGGCAGCGGCCCGCTACGGGTTGGAACCGCATGGCACGCTCGCCCTCCTCGCGCGCGCGTGCCGCGAAGGAGTGGTGAGTCGAACCGACGCGCTTTCGCTCCTCGAGTCACTTCACCGACGGTCGAGTCTCTTCCTCACCTCCGAGCTTGTCGACTGGGCTCGGCGGCAGATTCTCGCCTACTCTCGGGGATGACCCGCAGCTCCCCCACGTCGAGTTGTCCCGGGTCGTGAGTCGGGCCGCCCGCTCCCGATCCCATCGTGCCGCAACGGCTCCGCCTCATCGCTTCGGGCCTGCACCCTCGGCGCCTCCCGCGGCGGTGGCCCAATCTCCGGAGCAGCCACGACACAGTCCGGTGGTACGGTGAAGGTGTTGCACCGGAGGTTCCACCGGGATATGGTGAAACGGCCGTCTCCCCGGAAGCAAGCCCTGACCGACGGGATGAGGCGTTCCCCGGACCGTCGAGGAGAGCGCGCAGTCGAATGGTGCCTGAACCAGAATGGGGCTTACTACCACGACCTGACCCGGCCGGCGTGAAAACCGGCCGGTTATTGCCCGAACCTGAGCACTCCGGCATCTCACTGCTCCAGCAGCGCCTCGAGCTGCGCGACCGCGCGGGCGGCGCGGACGGGCCCCTGGTAGAGCCGCGCCGTGCCCGGATCCTCGTGGCCCCGCGGGTCCTGTACGGCCTCGAGCGGCGCGCCGGCCTCGAACATCATCGAGGCCTACGTCCGCCTTCAGAGCGAGCTCTACCGCCTCTGGACCGCGCCGAAGCGTCACGACGTCGGCGCTTCGGATGGTCGCCGCAGATCTTCCCTCCGAAATCCGCCGACGCCTCTCGGGGACGATCGAGCTATCCTCGGAACTCGCGGATCGACGGGCCCGGGTCATGTATGGCGGTGGGGCCGGGGGACGGGCCGCGAGCGACCTCTTCCACCGCCGGACCGAGGCGGATCCTTAGCTGGGGGACAGTCGGGGGCGGGCCGCGCTGGTGGGACGACAGTTGGGCTCCCTCCGTGGCTCCTCTCGCCGGGGCCATGCCCATCGGGTAACAGGACGGAGAGGGCGAGGCTACGTCGCACCGGCCGCGACGCGATGAGCCAGTCGACCTCGCAGCGTCACGCTCCGTTCGAAGGATTCGATCGAGCGAAATCCCCTTCGCGCTCACTGCCGGCAACGACAGATACTCCCGTTCGGTCACGATGGGGGGCACGGGATGATGGAGTCCCCAGGAGCCGAAGCGCGGGGGGAGGTCTTGACCCTCGGCGTCGTGAGCGCCTTCCTGATCTTCGTCCAGGGCGTGGTCGAGATCGCCTCCGGTGCGTACGTCGTTGCGCCGCTCGGCGCCCCTCTCGGGGGCGCCTCGGCGAGCGCCGGGGCGGCGAGCGTGTTGCTCTCGCTCGTCGTCGGCGTCCTCTGTTGGACGTACAACGACGAGCCGTCGCGGGCGGGGGCCTGTGGAGTGGGAATGATCATCGTGACCTCGATGAGCTTGTGGGTCGGCGGCGGGTTCCTGGTCGGATTTGTGCTCGGCGCGATCGGCGGGACCCTCGCCATTGTGCTCCCGCCCGCCCCGATCTATGTCGGTCCCTCGATCGACGAGGGTACCGAATCCGGCCGGCGCGGAACTGGGTCTTTCGAAGCGTCGCCGGGGAGCGCGGCCCGACCGACCTTCAGCGAGCCGAGCGTGGTGCGCTACTGTCCGGACTGCTGGGCAGTGAACGACCCGCGAGCCGCGGTCTGCCGCGACTGCGGAAAGGTACTCCCCCAGGCCGGCTCCCCTTCCGAGACGGGGCCGGGCGGCGGCGGGACCGGTGGGGGGCCGGCGACCAGCCCTCCGAGCCGATAGGAACACCGGGACCGGTCCGGTCGATCTCGCCCGCGCGGCACCGCCCGTTCGACCCGCCGCCGCGAGTTCGCGGTCGTTATCGTCGCGAGGCTTAACTTCGCGCTGCGTCCGGCGATCGGACCTTTTTCGCGCCGACGGAGAGCCAGCAATATTAGCACGTGGACTTCGCGAGGCGGTCCGTTGTGTCAGCCTCCTCCGTCGCTCCGATCCTCTCCACCCACGACCTCACGCGACGTTTCGGGGAGTTCACCGCGGTCGACCGGCTCTCGCTGTCGGTGAACGCCGGAGAGATCTTCGGCCTCATCGGTCCGAACGGTGCCGGCAAGACGACGACGATCAAGATGCTCACGACCCTGCTCCCGATCACTTCGGGCGACGCGACGATCGCGGGCTACGACGTCCGCTACGACGCGGCGGAGGTCCGCCGGAACATCGGCTACGTCCCGCAGCTGATCTCGGCCGACGCGCAGGTGAGCGGGTACGAG